>CAYUVO010000029.1:0-24061 GCA_964448185.1 uncultured Phycisphaeraceae bacterium | reverse complement strand
GCGCGAAGTGAATCTTCGCGGGCGAAACCAGAAGATCGTCGAAGCGATTTGAAAGATGCCCTACCGCACGAGCTACGGACAGAACGTGCTGCGACACTCGGTCGAGGTCGCGTTTATGAGCCAGATCATCGCAGAACAGCTCGGGCTCGATGGGCGATTGGCCCGGCGGTGCGGGTTTTTGCACGACATCGGCAAGGCCATGGACCACGAGATGGAAGGCGGTCACCCGAAGATCGGGATGGAGTTTGCCAAGCTGCACGGCGAGAAAGACGAAGCGGTGCTCAACGCCATCGGTGGGCACCACGCAGACATCCCCTCGACGACGTTCTACACGCCGATTGTGATGGCGGCCGACGCGGTGAGTTCGGCGCGTCCCGGTGCTCGGCGTGAGAGCATGGAACGCTACGTTCAACGGCTCAACGATCTCCAAGACATCGCGCTTTCATACAAAGGCGTGGTCGAGGCATACGCGATTCAGGCGGGCCGCGAGGTGCGGGTGATGATCGACGCCGACCGCGTGAGCGACGACGAGGCGTTCTTGATCGCCCACGACATCGCCAAGCGGGTCAGTGCCGAGATGACGTTCCCGGGTGAAATCCGCGTGACGGTTCTTCGAGAAACTCGGGCGATCGAGTACGCTCGCTAGTCTCCAAGGGCACACCAAGGTGAACCGATGGCATCAGTCAAACGCAAACGACGCATCACGCCAAAGCGGTTGCTGCTCGTGGCGTTGGTGTCGGTGATGGCGTTGACCGCAGCGGGAGTCTTTGGCTGGTTCGAGCGGCTGTACTTCTATCCGAGCCGCGCGGAGTTTGCGACCCCGGTGGGTACTGAAGACGTGTGGTTTACCAACTCGCAGGGCCACAAGCTTCATGGCTGGTTCATCCCGCCCGAAGGCAAGCCAGAGGGGCCGTGGCCTGTCGTGCTCCACGTTCACGGCAACGCGGGCAACCTCACCGATCACGTCGGGTTCTGCGACTGGCTCACCGAGCACGGCTACGCGGTGATGCTCTTCGACTACCGAAGCTATGGCCGAAGCGATCGCGGCCCGCTCAACCGTGACGCGGTGCTGCTCGATGCCAACGCGGCGCTCGATACGCTGCTCCAACGCGACGACATCGACCCAAACCGGCTCGTGGTCTTCGGGTTCAGTCTTGGTGGGGCGACTTCGGTTCGCCTCGTAGGCGAGCGCGATGAACCCATCGCCCTCGTCGCAGCGGCTCCGTTCTCGGGCTGGCAACGGGTCGCGGGTGATTATGTCCCCGGGTTAGCACAGCTCTTGATTCACAGCGGCGGCGACCCCGAAGAAGCCATCACGCACTTCGGCGATCGCCCGGTGCTCCTGCTCCATGGCACGAGCGACCGGATCGTCAAGCCCTACCACACGCAAAGACTCTTAGACGCCGCGATGGCAGCGGGTGTCGAAGGCCAACGCATCACGTTCGACGGGCTCGACCACAACGGCTTGCTCATCGACCCAGAAGTGCGAACAGCGATCGTCAAGTTCCTTGAGCGGGTGGTGCCGTCTCAACGACACGATTAGCGCGATCGGCGGTTCTTCCACGCCCAGTTGAGCGATTCATCGAACACCGTGATCGGGGTTGCGTCGAGCAGCCTGCGTGCAAGACGGTCCATCAACAGACGCTCTTGACGCAGGCGGATGAACGCTTGAAGTTCGTCGCGGACGCTCTCGAAGGTGGAGCTGTCAGCGGGCAAGTCGCGTTCGAGGAGCATGATCGCAAACCCGTTCTCGACCGCGATGACCGGGCTGATCTGTGCGGGTTCGAGCGACTGGAGCACGCGGCGGATTGCGGGTGCATACGCGGGGTCGAGCGGGCTGATGGGTTCGGTGAGTCCGCCGCGCGGCGCGGTGGGGTCGGTGGAGTGTTCGATCGCGCTCTGAATGAACGCTGAGCGTGCATTGGCCGGGGGCACTCTGGTGAGTCGATCGCGCAGAGTGGCGGCCTTGCGCTGAGTGGGTGCGACGATGAGGCGGACTTCGCGGCGCGGGCCGTGCCTGACGGCGAACGCGGTGCGGAGTGAAGTCTCGTTGAGGATCACGTCATCTTGAACCAACGCCCGAAGCATGGCGTTGCGTTCGAGCAGCAACTGGTATCGCACCGGCCCGAGCCCGCGATTTTTACGCAGCTCACGGATCACCTCGGACGACTGGCGAGCGGTGAGTGTGCCGTCTTGGGAGATGGAATCGGCGAGAAGTTGTTCTTCTTGCCGGGCGGTATGAGAATCGAGAGAAACCCCTTGGCGGGCGATTTCTTGTCTCAGAGAGCGGACGAGGGCGAGTTCTTCGATCGCTTGAGCCCCGGCTGTCTCGACCAAAACAGAGGCGAGTTCATCCCATCCCACCGCCTGACGATCGATCATCAATGGCGGAGTCAGAGTGGGATCGCCCGGGGTTCCTCGGGGACGTGGTCGATCGATAGCGATGACCCGTTCGGATTCATCGAGGCCCGAAAGAGGCCTCTGGAGAGCGCTGCAGGCACTTATCAGGGCCAAACTGGCGGTAAGACCAGCGAGTATGACGAACGAGGTATTGGGTGAGATGTGCATGATAGGTGCCGTCGGGATGAAAATGGGAGCGTGATCTCTGGAATATAAGGCAGACGCGGGGATGAGGGGAATTCGGGGCTTGTTGTCCGATAACGACAGATACCTTCTTGGGTTCTAAGTGATAAGGAAAGAGGCAGAGGCGAGGGAGTCTTGATAATCGTTCTCGACACGGTGACGGAATGATGGTATGGTGGCATCACACAGGCGGGGAAGGTCTCAGCCTGGCGGAGGTAACAGACATGTTGAAATCGCTACAGGCTCGCCGGACGCGAGGCTTCACGTTGATCGAGTTGCTGGTGGTCATCGCGATTATCGCGTTGCTCATCGGCATTCTCCTTCCCGCTTTGGGCAAGGCCCGGCTCGCGGCTTGGCAGGTCAAGGACCTGTCGAACCTTCGCCAGTTGGCGATCGGGAACCAGAGCTATTCGGCGGACTTCAAAGACGCCATTGCCAACCTGACGAATGCGAGTAAGTCGGAGTATTCCGACTTGCTTCCCGGTGCAAACGACGGTCCGGCTGCGGCTGGAGCGAAGCTTGCGACCGACATCATCCGGCGTCGCGCGGGTCGTGACACTTTCCCGCTTCGTACAGGCTGGATCCCTCATGTGCTCTACAGCCACTTAGTGCTGGTGGACTATATGGGTGACAACCTGCCCAACGAAACAACGGTCAGTCCCGGTGATAAACACCGTTTGAACTGGCAGGATTGGAGAGGCTACGAGGAAGACCTCTATGCACCGTTCCAGCCTTCGCCCGGTATCCAGACGAGCAAGCGGACCTGGCCTTACTCCTCGTCCTACTACGCGAACATCGCTTCGTATGATTTCTACGCCAGCTCCAACCCGAACGCGACTGGCGGCACCATTCCGCGCCGCCGTGTTCGCCCCGCGAGCCAATCGAACTCGTTCAGCGTTCCCGGCAACGGCAAGTTCGGTGATGTTGATTTGAACACCGTGCAGTTCCCATCATCCAAGGTGTACTACAACGCTGGTGAGCAGTTCTACGCTGGTCGTCAACGCCTCTACTACGGCGTGGATGAAGCCCAGGTCACCATGTCGTTCTTTGATGGATCGGCTGGACTCCGCAGAACCGGTGATGCCAATCTTGGTTGGGACCCGTGGACACCTACCAGGGAAGAGTTCAGAACGTTTTATCGTGCCTCTGATCCGTGGGACGCGCCCGTCTCGGGCAGGTTCTCGCCTATCTTGGATCAAATCTTCAACCGTTACACTACCACTCGTGGCGGTCTTCGAGGCAACGACTACGGCGGCGAATCAGTCGGCTACGGCCTCAACTAAGACCTGATGCTTTGAAAACCCAACGACCCTTGACCACCCGCACACGCGGGTGGTTTTTTTATACCGACAGCCCGGCTTTGGCTCGTGTGCGAGCAGCGCAACGGTTATACGATTGAGCAAGGCCAGTTCTGGCCTCGGGAGACACCCATGGCGAACATCCTCATCGCGGACAAGCTCGACTCGCACTCGATTGATGCACTCACCGAGGCGGGGCATGAAGTAACGCTCCAGCCCAAGCTCAAGGACGAGACGTTGGTCGCTGCTATGGCCGAACTTGGTCCCGAGGTGCTGGTCGTGCGTTCGACCAAGGTTCGCCGTGACGCGATCGAAGCCAACGATCGGCTCGGGCTGATCATTCGTGCGGGCGCTGGCGTGGACAACATCGACCGCGATGCAGCGAGCGACGCGGGCGTGTGCGTGTCGAACTGTCCGGGGATGAATGCGGCTGCGGTCGCAGAGCTTGCGATGGGGTTGCTGCTCGCGTGCGATCGAAGCCTTCCCGATCAGGCGGCGATGCTGCGATCGGGTCAATGGGACAAGCAGGGCTTCGGGTCAACTTCGCGTGGGCTCAAGGGTCGAACGCTCGGGCTCGTTGGAGTGGGAGCGATTGGTAAACTCGTGATCGACCGGGCGCTCGCGTTTGAGATGCGTGTGGTGGCCTGGTCGCGGAGTCTGGACCCGACGTGGTGTATCGCCAAGGGGGTGGACTACGGCGGGCGGAATCGCGCCGATCTTCTCAAGATGATCGCAGCGTGCGACGCGGTGAGCGTGCACGTCGCGATGACTCCCGAAACCAAGCAGTTGTGCGACCAGGAGTTTTTTGCTGCTCTCAAACCCGGAGCGATCTTTGTGAACACCGCACGCGCGGGCGTGGTGGACGAATCGGCGTTGCGGGGCGCGGTGGTGTCTCGCGGCTTGCGGTGCGGGCTCGATGTGCATGAGGGCCAGCCCGCGACGAGCACGGGTACAATCGAATCCGAGACGTGCTCGCTGGGGGGCGTGTATGGCACGCACCACAACGGCGCCTCAACCGAGCAGGCACAGGCGGCGGTCGGGCAAGAAGTCGTCCGTATTATTCGGGCTTTCTGTGAGCAAGGCGAGAAGGTAAACTGTGTGAACGCAGCGACCCTCAAGGATTCGTGTGGTCGGCTCTAGACTTTCGATCGAGTGATTCAACAAAGGGCATTCTCATGGCGACAGCAACCAAAACCGACCGCGTGTACAACTTCTCTGCGGGCCCGGGCGTGCTGCCCGAAACCGTGCTTCGTCAGATGCAAGAAGATGTCTGGAACATTCGTGGCACGGGCACGGGCATCCTCGAACATTCCCATCGCGGCAAGCTGTTTGATGCGGTGCTCGAAGAAGCCGAGGACCGGTGTCGGCGCATCGCCAATATCGGCGACGACTACGCGATCTTGTTTATGACCGGCGGCGCGACGAGCCAGAACCACCTCATGCCCATGAACCTGCTGCCCGAGGGTGGGTCGGCGGATTATGCGGTGACCGGCAAGTGGGCCGTCGATTCCGTCAAGACCTGCGATCTACTCGGCACCGCCCGCGTCGCCTACACAAGCAAAGAAACCGGGTTCGACCGGGTGCCCACACAGAGCCAACTGAATCTCGATCCCAAGGCGGCGTATTTCCATTACACCTCGAACAACACGATCATGGGCACGCAGTATCACTATGTGCCCGAGGCGCCCGAGGGCGTGCCGCTGATCTGTGATGCGTCGAGTGATATTTTCTCGGAGCCGATCGACGTTACGAAGTATGCGATGATCTACGCCGGGGCGCAGAAGAACATCGGGCCCGCGGGCACCACGCTCGTGATTATCCGCAAGGATTTGCTCGAGCGTTCGCCCAAGAAGCTCCCGGGTCAGCTCAGCTACAAGGTGTTCGCCGACAAGCAGAGTCGGCCCAACACGCCCCCGGTGTTCCCGATTTACGCGGTGAGCCTCGTGTTCCAGTGGATTCTCGATCAGGGCGGGCTCGAACCCATTGCCCAGCGCAACCAGGCCAAGGCCAAGCTGATCTATGACGTGGTCGATGGCTCGTCGTTCTACACGGGACACGCGCAGCCCGAGTCTCGCTCACTCATGAACCTGACGTTCGCGACGCCCTCTGCGGAAACCGATGCGCTGTTCGTGGCGGCTGCAGCCAAGGAAGCGCTGACCACGCTCAAGGGCTACCGGACCCTCGGCGGCGTCCGCGCGAGCATCTACAACGCCTTCCCAACCGAAGGCTGCGAAGCGCTCGCAGCATTCATGAGAGAGTTCGAACGGACGCACGGCTAAGCCTCCGCATCGCAGCAGCCAACGTTTCATCAACCGTGATGCGCTCCATGAGCGCGACGTTGTCCTCGTTCTTGTGGTCGAACGCCTGATCGTCGTCGATGTGTTGGAGCACGTCCACGTCTCGGCCATAAGGCCCGACGCGCGAGATATCGGTGGGGCCGAATAGCCCGACGAGCGGGCGGTCAAACCCGACAGCCATGTGCAGGGCTGCCGAGTCGTTGGCGATGACCAACCGCGAGCGTTCGATGATGGCCATGAGCTGACCTACAGACGTAGCGCCGATGAGATCGACGAGCCCCTCGCGTTGGCGGGCACGTTCGAGCAGCGCGGTGCATTGAGAATCTTCGCCGGGACCTCCGACGATGGCAATCGGTCCGATGCCTTCTTCGTGCAGGCGATCAGCGAGCTGGGCCCATCGCTCAGCGGGCCAACGTTTGGCGGACCATCGGCTGGTGGGTGCGAGCACGACCGGGTGCGTGTCGCCGAAACATTGCTCGGCGTGCGCACGATCCGCGTCGGAACAGTGCAGCCCAAGATCGCACACAGGCTCGATCTCCAACGCGCTGAGCAGATCGAGCATCCGATCGACCGTGTGCGTCTGGTCCGAATGCACCCGGTGGTTGAGCATGACCCAGCCCAGCTCGCGGGCATCGGCGTGACCCACACGCACGGGTGCCTTGGTAATCCACGCCAAGAACCCAGAACGAGCCAGTCCTTGCGCATCGATCACCACGTCGTAGCGTCGGCTTCGGAGCTGTTTGATGAGCGACCGGAGCGAACCCGAACGCCCCGAACGCAGATCCCGGCCCAGCTTGCCACGGGCAAAAGAGATCGGGGTGGTCAGCGCCGGGTGGGCACTGATCGCGTCGACGAACGAATCCTGCACGAGCCAATCGATTTCGGCATCCGGGTATGCTCGGCGCAGGCTGACCAGCAGCGGTACGCTGCGGCAGACATCGCCCAATGCACTGGGCCGGATCATCAATATGCGTTCAGGAACATGCACTCACTCGAATCCTAGCGTCCTCTGGGGCATCCCCACAACGAGGCTTGTGCCAAGGGTGATCGCGTGGATGCTCTGGATGGTGGTAGGTAGCGTGGCCAGCGGCCAGGTGCCCGACGCGGCACCACCCGAACAGCGAATGGGCGAGACCGCGATCGAACTTGTTTGGGACTGGCCGACGCCCGTCGAGCATGAGCGGTGGCTTCCAGCGGTGAGTGACGCAGCCCAGTGGTGGCTCGGGATCGACCTGCCTCAATCCGCTGGAACCATCCCTCAGCATGGTCGGCTGGCATTAGAGATCGATCCGGCGACGGCGGCATGGGCCTGGTCGGGCGCAGCTCATGACAGCATCGCACTCTTGCACCCGCGAGCAGCCAGCCATCGCGCTCGGCTCCCAAGGACCACTCAAGAACGCATCGTGCTCGCAGAGGTGATGGTCGATCTCAATGCAGTTCGCCGGGCTGATCCCGAGCGTGCGGGGTTTGGGTCGGTGGCGAGATTGCTTGAGTTCTGGAAGCTGGCGAATGCACGCGAGATGATGTTTCATGTGCGAGCTGTGCCGCGACCTGCACCGCTGCCGATGGTCCTTGAAATTGATGTCACATGGTCGGTGCGGAGCGATCCGCCGAGCGTGATTCGCGTGCTGCGTTTGAGCCAGCCGCTAGGCCCTGTGGAGTCGGCGACGCTTACGCCGGCGGGCGCCGCGTGGACGGTTGCTATGCCGATGGACGTACGCATGGTGATCGCCCGTGCGGTCGGCGCTGCGATGGCGAGCCGGGATACTGACAGCGAATTCGATCGCAGCATCCTGCGGTGGGCACGCGCTGCTCGGGACAGAGTCACCCGTCTGCGAGCGGTGCTGGGCGATCGCGTGCTGCTCAGCGGCAACGGCTCATGGGTGCTGGCCAAAGTGCCTCTGGCGCGCGCACGCGGCGGGCGTTCGGTGGCTGCCGACATGACCGCGATGCAGGCAAGGCTCAAGAGCGATGCGAGTCATACCGAGCTTTCTGGGATGGTCAAACTCTCCGACACGCAAGAACTGCGGTGGGCGGTGTCACAGGACGACGCCAGCTCGTGGCTCTGGCTGACGCTTGGGAGTGTTCAGGAGCCGGACGTGTCCGACCCGGTTATACCCGAATAAGTGGCAGACGTTCGCGGGGTTTCCCACACCGTCAGGTCGGCGAGCTGCGCGCTGGGCAGGTTGCGTTTGAGCACTTCGTTGAGCTGATCGAACCAGACGCGAGCGATGTTCTCGACCGAGGGGTTGAGCCCGCCCTCGCCGAACTCGGTGGTGTCAAGGTTGAGATGCTTGTGGTCGTAGCGGTCGATGATCGCCTCGTTGACCAGACGTTCGATGGTTTCGTTGACCTCGAACAGAGAGTTTTCGACGGGGACGATGATGCTTGGTTCGATCTCGTAGTTGTGCCCGTGGCCGCTGGGGTGTGCGCACTTGCCGAAGGCTTCGCGGTTCTGCTGCTCGGTCCAGTCGCGGACGTAGAGCCGATGCGATGCGGAGAGATCAAAGCGGGTGCGGAGTGTGACGCGGCTGGGATCTTTGGTGGTCATCTCGAAGCTCTGGAAAGGGGTGATGTGCCAACGCAGGAGCACCAGCTCCACGGGAAGTGATCGGCCCAATGACTCGACGAGTTCGGTCAGGATGAGCGCGGGGTCGTTGAGGCTGCGGAGATCGGGCGGGGACCAGACGCCCAGAGCGATCCGGGGGACGGCGACTTCGCGGACCGCTGCGTCGATGGTTTTGATGTTGATGAGGTAGCCGCTGACGGGGTCGATGGGTCCGGCGCAGACGACGGTGATCTCGTGGAATGGTGCGAGGCACCGCAGTGGTGGGTTTCCCGCGTAGCTGTTACCGCCCGGGTGGTTCATGCCGGGGGGGTTGACCACGAATCGAACTGTTCGGCTCAAATGGATCATCAGGTGCCAGAACTGTAGTAGACTCGGAACCCGACGGTTCGCCAGCGGGTATATCACGTCGCGGGGCTCTGGATTGGGTCGGTGGCGGCGGGGTTGGTGTTCATGAACAGGAGAAACAGATGTCTTTGACACTTTGGACGGCTCTGGGCACTCTGGTGTTGGGTACGAGCCTGTGCGCCGCACAGCGTGGACCCGTGGCAGTCAGTGATGAGGCCAGTGAATCGTTGCCTGATGCCTACGTCCTCGATCACACGGTCAACGACATCACCGGCCACGAGGTGGACCTCAGGCAGTATGAGGGCCGGGTGGTGATGATCGTCAACGTGGCGTCCAAGTGTGGCTTGACACCTCAATATGAGCAGCTCGAAGCGATGTACGACGAGCTGCGGGATGAGGGCTTTGTGGTCCTCGCGTTCCCAGCGAACAATTTCGGCAAGCAAGAGCCCGGTACCAACGACGAGATCGCAGAGTTCTGCCAGGCGACCTACGCGGTCGAGTTCCCGCTGATGGCCAAGGTCAGCGTGCTCGGTGAGGACAAAAATCCGGTGTATGCGGACCTGTTTGGCCAGCCCGACCCGATCGGGGGCGAGCCCAAGTGGAACTTCACGAAGTATTTACTCAACCGCCGGGGCGAGGTGGTGGCCCGGTTTGAGCCTCGAACCAAGCCGGACGATAAGAAGGCCCGTGCCAAAGTTCTTGAGTTGTTGACAGATAAGGACTTGCGCGATGGAGTGGAGCCCTGGAGCCCGCCCGCTGATGAGGCCAGCGAGCCCTCTGGCCCGTAAATGACAGGCCGATTTCGGGTACCCACAAGTCCTCCACATCCGTGTTTGAGGCGGTGCTTTTCCAGCGAAGCTCCCTACCCTGCTAGCGCGTGCGGGAGGCGGCTCTCGCAGCGAGTTCGATGAACCCGTGGAACGGAGTGGGGCAGATGTTGAACATCCTTCAGATGGGGTTGATCGGGGCCATGCTTGCCATGAACCCGCCCGCACAGAGCGGCCCTGGGATCCAGCTGGACCCTGAAGAGGGCACGGTCGATTCGGCGTTGCCCGAGTATGAAGCGACGACGGGGGTGAGCGGCTCGATCTCGAGCGTGGGCTCGGAGACGATGAACAACATCGTGGCGTTGTGGGGCGAGGCGTTCCGGGAGTTCTATCGGGGCGTGTCGTTTGGCGTCGAGGGCAAAGGGTCTTCGACGGCGCCGCCCGCGCTGATCGAGGGCCAGGCGCAGTTCGGACAGATGAGCCGACCGATGAAGGATGGCGAGCTTGCCGAGTTCGAGGCCGAGTTTGGGTGGAAGCCTCATTTATTGCGAACAGGAATCGATTGCATCGCGGTGTTTGTTCACAAGGACAACCCGATCGAGCTGTTGACGCTCGAACAGCTCCGAGAGGTCTTTAGCGTCGATGGTCCCGATCTAACGTGGGGCGATCTTGGTGTCAAAGACGGGGATTTCGCGAGGGCTCCGGTGGCGCTCTATGGCCGAAACAGCGTCTCGGGCACCTACGGCTTCTTCAAAAGCGTCGCGATGGACAACATCGATTTCAAAGAAACCGTCAAAGAACAAGCCGGTTCGGCGGGCGTGGTCAACGCGGTGGGTGAAGACCGGTTCGCGATGGGGTATTCGGGGCTGGGCAAGATGACCGCCAATGTCCGGGTGGTGCCCATTGCGATCGACGATTTCTCCGATCCAGTAATCCCCAGCGCCGCGAGCGCGTTGGACGGCGAATACCCGATCGCTCGGTACATGCTGTTGTATTTGAACAAGAACCCCAACGAGGATCTTGATCCGACCCGGCGTGAGTTCATCCGGCTGATCTTTAGCCGCCAAGGCCAAGAAGCGGTGCTCAAGGACGGTTTTATCCCGGTGACCGCGGCTGTTGCCCGCAGCGAGCTTGAGCGGTTGGGACTCGAACCCGGATTCTGAGCGGCTGGCTGTTGTGACGTCTTTTGTTGCCCCTTGATCTCGGAGACCGGCGGATGGGTGATGGTGCTCCCGCGAGACGACGTCGCACGCCGCGAAGCGTGCAGCTGGCCGACCAGATCGCCAATAGTGTGATCCGATTGGGCGGCGTGGCGGTGCTCGCAGCGGTGCTCGGGATCTCGGTGTATCTGGCAGCGGTGGTGGTGCCGTTGTTCTTGCCCGGGTCGACACAGCTCGAAGTGGTGGCACAGGCCAAGATCACAGCGCCCCTCGTGATATGGTCCGATGAGTACGGCGGGACCGCCAGCATCTTGCAGAGTAATGGCAGCGTGGACGCCTTGGTGCTCAGCACAGGTGAACTGCTCGGGCACGTTGCGCCGACAGGGACCGTGAGCGCCGTCGCGACGACGCCCCAAGGGCTTATTGCGTGGGGATTCGAGGACGGCTCGTTCCAACTCGGGCAGGTGTCGTCGAACGCCAAGGTGCTTTCGCACGAGCGGATCTCCGAGCTTGGCGATCAACAGATTATTACGGGTGACGGGTCGTTCGCCGGGTACCGATCGCATTCGGACAGCGGCAACGAACGAGTGACGACTTTCACGCTTGAAACACGAGCCAAGACGACGCCCCGCAATGAACCCGGAGCGGTGACGCTGCTCGACTATCGCAAGGTGGGCGGCGGGCGTGAGCTGTTGTTCACCGCGTGGGCAGATGGTTCGGCGAGATTGAGCACAGTGCGAGTGGTGAGGCCGCTCGATGGCAGTGCGTCCAAGATTCGGCTTTCGGGTCGGATGGTCTCGCTCGAAGCGGACACCGACGAGCACCGTGCGCAGTGGGCGATCGCGTTCGGCGACGGCGCAAGCGTGCTGACGATCGGGCGTGATGGTTCGGGCGTTCGGTATGGGTTGCCGACGGACGCCGGTCGGCGTGATCCGTTGGTGCTGATGGGTCGGCTTGAACTTGCTGGGGGCAGTGGGATCAGCTCGGTGACGGCGTTGCCCGGCGCACGTTCGGTAGTGGTGGGGAGTGACGACGGCTCGCTCTGGGTGTGGACTCTTTCACGCGACCCGGTGGCCCCGGCGACGGACCAGAAACGCATGGTCGAGGTCGAACGCCTGAGTGTTGGAACCTCACCAGTGGTGTCGGTGACCGCGGGTCAGCGGGACCGGACGATCACGGCACTTGATGCAGATGGCAAGGCCACGCAGATTCAGTTGACGAGCCGCAAGGTGGTGGCGACGTTCGATGCTTTGGTGCAGGGGGTAGCCGATCCGGTGGTGGTGGGGATGTCGCCTCGTCAGGACGCGGTGGTGGTGCTCGCTGCGAGCGGGGAGTACGCGCTGTGGTCGGTTGAGCCGGGCTATCCGGGTGCGGGATGGCGGGCGTTGTTTGGGCGTGTGGTGTATGAAGGCGAGCTTGAGCCCAAGTGGGTGTATCAGGCTTCGTCGGCGGAAGATGCGGCAGAGGTCAAGATGAGCCTCGTGCCATTGATCTTTGGAACGCTTAAGGCGACGCTCGTGGCGATGTTGATCGCGGGGCCGTTGTCGGTGCTGGCGGCGATTTATTCGAGCGAGTTTTTGCATCGGTCGGTGCGCAGCAAGGTCAAGCCCGCGATCGAGCTGATGGCTTCGTTGCCGTCGGTCGTGCTCGGGTTTATCGCGATGGCGATCGTGGCGCCGTGGGTGGGCGACCATCTGCCGGGCGTGATGATCGGGCTGATCGTGGTGCCCGGGGTGGTGCTCTTCGCTGCACACCTGTGGCAGTTGTTCCCGACGCGGGTGCTCCTGGGCGTGCCGACGTGGGCGCGGATCGCGCTTGTAGCGTTGGTGATGCTCATCGCGGGCGGGGGTTCTCTGCTGATAGGAGGCCCGGTCGAGCGAGCGTTCTTTGGACCGACGCACACCGATGAGCTGCTCGCGGTGGGTTCGTATGAGCCGGTGCCCGCTGAGGAGATCCCGGCGTGGGTGGGTGTTCGCCAGACGATGTCGCCCGATACCGAGCGAAGGCTCCGCGTGGAGGGGATGTCGTTTCGTGATGGCGTGGTGGTGCAGGCGGTCGAGTCGGAGGAAGCTATTGCGGAGATCGAGACGCTCAAGCCCTCAAAGGCGGCGCTGCGTGAATGGCTCGACGGCCTGCACGGCAGGCCCTGGCCCGGGTGGGCGCTGTTGTTACTTCTGGTGTGCGGGCCGTTGGCGTGGTGGCTCGCGTCGTTCGTTCGCAGAAAGCTGCCGAGCGCGGAGATGTCGCGGCTGAACGTAGGGCTCAGCGAGCTGGGCTTATTTGCAGGTTCGGTGCTCGCAGCGTTCGCGATGGCGGTGGCGGGTGCGTTCATGTTGCAGGCCGTGGGCTTTGATCCGCGTGACAGCTTGCTTGGTACGTTTAGCCAGCGTAACACGCTGATTGTCGGCATGGTGATGGGCTTTGCGATCATCCCAATCATCTATACGATCAGTGAAGACGCGCTGTCGGCGGTGCCCGATACGCTGCGGAGCGCTTCGCTCGGTGCGGGTGCGACGCCCTGGCAGACGGCGTGGCGAGTGGTGATGCCGGTGGCGATGAGCGGGGTGTTCTCGGCGTGCATGATCGGGCTCGGACGGGCTGCGGGCGAGACGATGATTATGCTCATGGCCACGGGCAACACGCCACAGATGGACGGCAATATCTTCAGCGGGTTCCGAACGCTCGCGGCCAACATCGCAACCGAACTGCCCGAGGCCGAGCGGGGCGGCACGCATTACCGCGTGCTGTTCTTGTGCGGGCTGGTGCTGTTCGCGGTCACGTTTGTCATCAACACGCTCGCCGAGATTGTTCGTCAGCGGTTTCGTAAGAAGAGTGCTTCACTGTGAGTAACAACGCACGACATCTTGAAGCAGATCAACCCGTTGGCGTACGACGCAGGCCAACGTCGCTCTGGGCCCACGGCGAACCCGTGGTATGGATGATGGGCGGCTCGCTCGCGCTGTCGCTTATGATGATCGTCGGGCTGCTCGGGTTGATCGCGTACAACGGTTCGCTCGCGTTCTGGCCCCGAGAGATCCAACGCCTCGAACTTACAGGCGGCGATGTGGTCCTAGGCGAACCCATCCGCAGCGAAACCTTCACGCCCGCACAACACCCCGATGAGCAACGTGAGCGAACGCTCTTCCGCGTGGGCAATCGCGACACCTCGCAGCCTTCGTTCCGATGGATCGAACACCAGACGGTTCTCGAAACCAGCACGCCCGACGACGCGGTGCTGATCGAACGTCTCTCGTGGGGGCCTTGGCTCGGGACGCTCGAACGGGTCGAACGGATGAACGCCCAAGGCGAGATCGAAGTCGTCAGCGAAGGACACGAAGCAACGCTGGCGGTGCTCGCCGAGCAACTCCCGCTGGCCAAGCAGCGGCGGAGCGAGATCAAGTCGCTCCAGCGCGGCGTGATTGACAACGCCAACCGGTCGCGCGAGCGGTGGAGGCTGCGGGTTGCGACCGCTCAGAGAGCACTCGCGAGCGGCGAGGTCTCGACGACCGGCACTCGGCTCATGGGTATTCCACGGGTCGCTTGGTGGGGATTGACGCTGGCTTTGGGCGTTGCAACTGCGATCGCCGGGTGGCGAGTTCGCCAACAGCGGTGGGCGGTCGTCGTGTGGTGCATCGCGGGCGCGTTGCTCTTGGCAGCGGCGGTCGAGCGGCCAACTTCAAGTGGGGTGTATACAGCAGAACAGGTCGCTGAGCTGCGGGCGGATGCTGCGCGTGCGGGCGATCAACTTACCGAGCAGACGCGGGCTGCCGAGGAACGCATCGCCGAACTCAAGGCAGCCAACGACGAGTACCGCGTGGTGATCCGTGACCTGCGCACGCAGCGCTTTGCGCCGGTGAGTGCGTCAAAGCCCGATGAACCAATGCGGGTGGCGCAGCTCGTGCGGGTGGTGCCCTCGAACGAGTTGGGCAGCTTCAAGCGGTTAGGGGTGTATTTCTCACGGTGGACGGAATATCTGACGGACGATCCTCGCGAAGCCAACACCGAGGGCGGCGTGTGGCCCGTGATCTTCGGGACCGTCACGCTGACGTTGTTGTTGAGTCTGGCGGTGGTGCCGTTGGGAGTGATCGCCGCGATCTATCTGCGTGAATACGCAAAGCAGGGGTTCATCACGAGCGTGCTGCGGATCGCGATCAACAACCTTGCGGGCGTACCGAGCATTGTCTATGGGGTGTTCGGGCTTGGGTTTTTCTGCTACACGATGGGCGGGTATGTTGATTCAGGGCCGAGCGAATCGGTGTCGCGGATGCCGTGGTGGATCATGGTCGTGGGGCTGATGATCGTGGTGAGCACGTCGGTGATGCTCGCAGCATCTGGCCAGCGTGCGGGTGTGCTCGGCGCGTCGACACGATCGCGCTGGCTTCAGCGCGGCGCGGGCATCGGGTGGCTTAGTTCGGTCGTGCTGATCGTGGTGCTCGCTTCGACGACGCCCTACTTTGACGGCTTCTTTAGCGCGCGGTCAGCGGAGAATATTCCGACGTTTCGCAGCAAAGGCATCCTGTGGGCGTCGCTCACGCTTGCGCTATTGACGCTGCCGGTGGTGATCGTGGCGACCGAAGAAGCGATCTCGGCGGTGCCCGGTTCATCTCGGGAGGGCAGTTATGGGTGCGGTGCGAGCCGGTGGCAGACGATGCGCCGGATCGTGCTGCCCGGAGCGATGCCCGGGATCATGACCGGAGCGATCCTAGCGATGGCTCGCGGGGCGGGCGAAGTCGCACCCTTGATGTTGGTGGGTGCGGTCAAACTCGCTCCAGACCTGCCGATCGAGACCAGTGCCCCGTTCTTGCACCTCGAACGTCCCTTTATGCACCTCGGATTCCATATCTTTGACCTGGGCTATCAGAGCCCGGACCCCGAGGCGTCGAGGCCATTGGTCTGGGTGACGACGCTGCTGCTCGTGGCGATTATCTTTGCGCTCAACTCGTCGGCGATGCTCCTGCGGGCGAGGCTCCGGCGAAGGATGGGAGGCCCGGTTGTCTGATGCGAGCCCTGCTATGGTGTCGTCTGCTCGGCCGATGGGTTCTTCGCCGAGCGTTGCTGTAAAGGCCACGATGAACGCGATGTCCCAGAGCCAGCCCGATTCCCAACGCGCCTACCCGGTGGTCGATGCCATCCGCGCGGGCGAGGGCTTTACGCCCGAGATCCACGAAGAGATCACGGCTCAAGACGCGGTCGTCGAGATCTCGAACTTCAGCCTGTGGTACGGACAAAGCCGGGCGATCTTTGATATCTCGATGCCGATCCCTCGGGGCAAGGTCACCGCTCTCGTGGGGCCATCGGGCTGTGGTAAGAGCACGCTGCTGCGTTCGATCAACCGCCTCAACGATCTGGTCGAGGGCGTCAGGATCGAAGGGGACATCTCGCTCAACAACGAGCCGGTCTACGGCCGATCGGTCGACGTGATCGACCTGCGCAAACGACTGGGCATGGTGTTCCAGAAGCCCAACCCCTTCCCGATGTCGATCTTCGAGAACGTGGTGTATCCGCTGCGGATCGACGGCGAGAAGCGTAAAAAAGTGCTCGAAGAGGCGTGCCTAGAGGCGCTCGAAAAAGCGGCTCTCATTGACGAAGTGAAGGATCGGCTGAGTGATTCGGCCATGGCGCTCTCGGGCGGTCAGCAGCAGCGGTTGTGCATCGCTCGGGCGATTGTCGCCGATCCCGAGGTCTTGCTGCTCGATGAGCCTTGTTCGGCGCTGGACCCCATCGCGACGCTGCGGATCGAGGATCTGATCCGGGAGATTGCCCAGTCGTACACGGTGCTCATCGTGACGCACAACATGCAGCAGGCCACCCGCGTGAGCGAGGCGACCGCGTTCATGTACCTAGGCCGGCTGGTGGAATATGGCCCCACCGCCTCGATCTTCCAGAACCCCAGGCTCGCGGAGACCGAGGACTACGTCACCGGACGCTTCGGCTAAAGACGATGGTCCCTGCTCGGGCTGGCCTGATTCTTGCGACCAGAGAACGGCATGGTTGGCTGAGGTTGAGCCCGGGATCGGGAATGAAGGTGGAGTCGCAGGGGTTCACTTGGGTGGATAGATCACAAAGTACCTAGGAAATCAGCAGGACAGACGGCAATGGGTCGATAGGATGACCTAGAGTCGATTTGAGGTGGGTTTTGGTCCCGCCATGCGCATTTTGCATGGAAACCGAGAGGTTCTTATGAGTCTGCCGCCGAAGGCTGCCTCTTCCTCCGTCAATAGTTGGAACAGCGCATACGTCGATCAGGCGTACGAGCGATACCTGCAGGATCCCCAGTCAGTCTCCGAGACGGACCGAGCCTTCTTTCGAGGGTTCGAGCTGGCACGCGCACAGGCGGGCGATGCCCCTCCTGGGCTCGGCACAGCGGGTTCGTCGCAACAGAGCACGGGAACCGACGGAGCTGTCGCGTTCCAAGTGGCGGTCGATCGTTTGATCGAGAGCTACCGCGCACTAGGGCACATGGGGGCAACGCTCGATCCATTGGGGAGGACCGACAAGGAGTTCGCAGAGTCGCTCACGCTTGAGTTCCACGGTCTAGGCGAGGCTGATCTCGACCGGGTCGCGGACGCCACTGCGGTCAAACTCGGACCTCAAACTCCGCTTCGTGCGATCGTCGAGCATCTCCAGCGGACCTACAGCGGGATGATGGGCTACGAGTTCATGCACCTCTCGAATATCGAGGAACGGGCTTGGCTACTGGACTGGGTGGAAACCCGCTCGGGCCGAGTCGATCTTGACGGCGATCACCGTCTGGTCATCCTCCGCCAGCTCATCGAAGCCGAGGCGTTCGAGAGCTTTTTGGGCAAACGATACCCCGGCGAGAAGCGGTTTAGCCTCGAAGGCTCGGAGTCGGCGATCCCGCTGCTGAGTCGCATCGTCGATACCGCGTCCAAGCTCGGGACGCAGGAGCTGGTCTTCGGGATGGCACACCGGGGCAGGCTCAATGTGCTCCGCCATGTGCTGGGCAAGACCTTGGCGCAGATATTCACCGAGTTTGAGGACAACTGGGACGAAGACTTTGAAGACGGCGGCGGGGACGTCAAATATCACCGCGGCTACTCGGGAACCGTCCGCTACGACGACGAGCGAGAAATCCATCTCACGCTGACAAGCAACCCGAGCCACCTCGAAGCGGCGGACCCGGTGGTGCTCGGGCGGACCCGCTCGAAGCAACGCATGCGGGGCGATACCCAGCGCAAGCTGGTCATGCCGTTGCTTATTCATGGCGACGCAGCGGTCAGCGGCCAGGGCATGGTCGCAGAATGCCTCAACCTCTCAGAGCTTGAGGGCTACACGGTCGGCGGCACGGTGCATGTTGTTATCAACAACATGATCGGGTTTACCACAGCCCCCGAGTACAGCAGGTCGAGCCGATACTGCACGGATATCGCAAAGTTCATCGAAGCGCCGATCATCCATGTCAACGGCGAAGACCCCGAGGCGGTCGTCGCAGCGGGCGAACTGGCCACGCAGTACCGCCAGAAGTTTGGCCGCGATGTGTTCATTGATCTGTGGTGCTACCGCAAGTATGGGCACAACGAGCAGGACGAGGCCACGTTTACGCAGCCGGTGCTCTACAAGCTCATCAAGAAGAAGCCCAGCGTGTTGCGGGTGTACGCCGAGCGGATGCTCGCGCAGGGTGTCATCTCCGAGCAGGACATGACCGGGATCCGCTCGCGGCTCGACGAAGCCCTCAACGAAGCCCAGCGCCACGCCAAGTCCACACCCTACGACCCGACGATCGATCCGGGCAGCGCTCGCTGGCACGGGATCAGGCCGCACTATTCGCACACGCCCGTCGAGACCGGCGTGCCGATGAAGATGATCGAACAGATCTGCGAGGCGATGGGCAAGGTGCCCGAGACGTTCAATCTCAATCCCAAGCTCAAGCGGGTGCTCAAGGCTCGCGCGGATCTCCCGACGACCAAGGACATCAGCTACGCCGACGCCGAATCGCTCGCGTATGGCTCGCTCGTGCTCGAAGGCAATCCTGTTCGGCTCAGCGGCCAAGACTGTCGGCGTGGCACGTTCACGCACCGTCACGCGGTGCTCAGCGACTACGAAACCGGCGAGACGTTCACGCCGCTCAACGCGATCCTTGAATCGTGGAGCCCGAGCGACGAGGGTGATTTCATGCCCGGCAAGCACCAGGCGCTCATGTGCGTCCATGACAGCCCGCTGAGCGAAGTAAGCGTGATGGGTTTCGAGTATGGATACGCGCTGGCGGATCCGAGCATGCTCGTGCTCTGGGAGGCACAGTTCGGCGACTTTGTCAACGGTGCCCAAGTGATCATCGACCAGTTCATCGCTTCGGCGGAAGCCAAGTGGGACCGCTGGAACGGGCTGGTGCTGTTGCTCCCGCACGGCTACGAGGGCATGGGTCCCGAGCACTCCTCGGCCCGGGCCGAACGGTTCCTCAAGCTGTGCGCTGGCGAGAACATGCAGGTGATCTACCCCTCGACCGCTGCACAGATATTCCATGCGTTGCGCCGCCAGGTTCGTAGGCCCTTCCGCAAGCCGTTGATCGTGCTGACTCCTAAGAGCATGCTGCGGACCGCGACGAGCAAGATCGACGAGCTTGTCAGCGGGCGGTTCAACGAGATCCTTGATGATCCGAAGTTTGACGCTGGCGATGCTCCGCCGCGTGCGAAGGTCAAGCGGGTGACGCTGTGCTCGGGCAAGTTCTACTGGGAGCTTGCAGCCCGCCGCGACGCTTTGGGACAAGACGACCACGCCATCGTGCGGATCGAGCAGGTTTATCCGTTCCATACGGAGATGTTCACTGAGATTCTTCGTCGGTATCCGAACAAGACCACGCTGCACTGGGCTCAAGAAGAGCCCCGCAACGCGGGCAGCGGGTTGTTTGTCGCCGATCTTCTGCGTGAGGAGTTGAAGATTGAGCTTGATATGTTTGTCAGCCGCCCCCCGAGTTCGACTCCGGCGGTAGGCTCTAAGAAGGCTCACAAGATCGAGCAGGAGCAGTTGCTCACCGCTGCGGTGGGAGCGTTGCCCAAGAGTGAAAAGGACGAGCCGAGCGGCACGTCACCGGATGCAGCCAAACGAGTCCCGGCCTCACAGAGCCGGTGAGCAGAAAGACAACGATGCCTACCAACATCGTGATGCCCGAAGCGGGAGAATCAGTCACCACGGGAGTCATCGCCGATTGGCACAAAGCCGACGGCGATTGGGTCGATCGTGACGAACCCGTCGTCGATGTCGAAACCGACAAGATCACCGTCGAGGTGCTCGCTCCGGTTGCGGGCGTGCTCAAACGCGGCGCGGTCGAGGGCGACGAGATCGCGGTGGGCGCGGTGGTCGGCGTCGTTGATGAATCGGCGACCAAGCCCGCGACGAACTCTCCAGAAGCGATCGCTCCAGAAGCAGGCACGCCCGAACCAGCCAAACAAACTCAACCGGTGGCACCAGCACCAACGCCGATCGCTGCTGCGGTAGCGCCCGCTGCATCTGTTGCACATGCGACATCCAACGGCTCGGTCGCAGCGACCCCCCTTGCAAAGAAGATCGCAGATGAACGCCAGATCGATCTCATGCAGGTCGTCGGCACCGGCGCCTCGGGACGGGTCCGCGAACAGGACGTACTCGCGTATATTCAGACGCACGCCGACGGACAGACACAGACCGGCGGCGTATCGGCGGGGCCATCTCGCGCCACCAGCGTCGAACGCATGAGCCCGATGCGTCAACGCATCGCGTCGCGCCTCGTCGAAGCCCAGCAGACCGCTGCGATGCTCACGACGTTCAACGAATGCGACATGACCAACATCATGGCGCTGCGCAAGCGGTACAAAGAAGACTTCACCGCCAAGCACGGCGTGGGTCTCGGGTTCATGTCGTTCTTCGTCAAAGCCGTCGTTCAGGCGTTCGAGGCGTTCCCCCAAGTGGGCAGCTCCATCGTCGAGGGTGACAACGGCAAGCCCGCGATCAAGAGCCACGACTACTGCGATATCGCTATCGCGGTGTCGAGTGCCAAGGGGCTGGTGGTTCCGGTGCTGCGCAACGCGGAGAGCTTGAGCTTCTCGCAGATCGAATCGGGCATCAAGGACTTTGCGATCCGTGCCAAAGCGGGCAAGATCTCGCTCGACGAGATGACCGACGGCACGTTTACCATCACCAACGGCGGGATCTTCGGCAGCCTTATGAGCACCCCGATCCTCAACCCGCCGCAGTCTGCGATCCTCGGGATGCACACGATCAAAAAGCGGCCCGTCGAAAACCCCGACAAGCCGGGCGAAGTGGCGCTGCGTCCGATGATGTTCCTTGCATTGAGCTACGACCATCGCGTGGTCGATGGTGCCCAGGCGGTGCAGTTCTTGGTGCGCATCAAGGACGGCGTCGAGAATCCCGAGCGTCTGATGCTCGATCTCTAGACGCTCTCTTGTGTCAAGTTTGACAGCAGCCCTTCGCACGCTCCGGTGAGCATGTCGTAGATGGTGTCGAACCCGTCGCGCCCGCCGTAGTACGGATCGGGCACGTCGGGCGATGTGCTCGGGGTGGCCGAGTGGTCCGCATGAAACGCCATCATCAGGTGCGTTTGGCGAGTCGTGCCACCCGCTGCGATCAGGTCGGCGTGGTTGGCCCGGTCCATCGCGAGCACCCACTCGAAGCGATCGAAATCGTCTTGGGCGTCCAGCTTGCGCGCCCGGCTGGGCAGTTCGATGCCGTGCTTGCGGGCGACCGCGACCGATCGTTTATCGGGCGGATTTCCGACGTGCCAGCCGCCCGTGCCGCAGGAGTCGATATCGAAGCGGTCGAGCATCCCGCGTTCACTCGCCATGTGAATGAACACGCCCTCGGCGAGCGGGCTTCGGCAGATGTTGCCTAGGCATACAAACAGCACGCCGATGCGTTGGCTCATGGCTGACCATCCACAGGCGCAGCGTGCGCACGCAGGGCGTCGCGAACCTCCGAATAGCGATCGGCATCATCGAGCAACGCAGCCGCCTTGTACGCGATTCGCCGGGGCACGTCCGATTCACACTTGAGCAGCTCGGCGATCTCGCTCGGGTAGTGAGCCGCGGGCTGATGGTCGCCCGACCAGATCACCGGGGTGCCCGCTGCGTGCGCCGAAGCGACCATGGCTGCGAGCCGGGTGCGGAGGGTGTCCATGTCGTGGTCGAGCACCCAAGGCGCCGCCATCATCACGCCCAGATCGACCGCTTCCCAGCAGGCATCAAGCGGCGCATCGATCACGCGGAACTGCCAGCGAGGCCCGGTGGTGCGCACCCAACGGGTCGCCCGCTCGATGTTCCACGAAGCACTCGGCAGCAGGCCGACAACAGGGCGTTGGAGCGCCTCAAGCAGCGCGATGAAATACATGAACCGCCGGGCGTCTCCAGCACTGGGCGGATCGACGCACAACGCGACCACGAAGCTGTCCTCAGGCAACCCCAGATCGGTTCGGCTCAACCGCGACACTCCGTGCGCACGCTGGGGGACAGCGAGGCTCAAGGGCTCGGTCGATCGCGTCGGGCGAAACTCGCTGAGCATCATCGACATCCCCTCACCATCAGAGCCTCACGGCCTGTTCCTCGATACGGCGTCACGCTCGCGGTCAAAGAACAACTGTGCCAGCCGAAGCCCGGTCAGGTCGGCCAGCTCAAGCTCAGCCTGGCGGATGTCCGCCGCATCACGCGGTGAGAACCCTGCGATTGATTCCCCGCCGGCGAGCAACGGATGCCCCTCGGCCTCGGCGGGCCAGACACGCCGACCGATCGTCTCTTCGCCCTGGGCCTGCGCATCGAGCACCTTGACACGCAGCTCGGCGCTGGGCGTGAACGTTTGGCCATCGGGCGAGAGCGTGAACTGGGTGATCTGTGCGTAGATGATCTGATCGGCTCCGACCTTGCGGGCAAGCTCAGCGATCGGGGTTTGCCGCTCGGAGGGCTGGATGCTCATCATGTGAATCGCGCCGGGATCAACAGCGGTTCGCACCGCGCCCACCCGGGTCAGCTCGGCGGTCGCAGCCTCGGCGATCTTGCGGATCAGCCTCGTGTCACGCACCATCGGCGGGCTCGACGTATCTTCGACGAGCACCACCGTCACGCGGTCGGCGGGCAGGTCGTAGGCTTTCTTGACCTTGGGTGGGCCGTGAGCGATCACGAGCACCGGAGCGATGAGGTTGCACGACGCGGCAACTCCAAAGCAGAGTGCCAGCGATGTGATGAGCAGAGTTCGTCGGATCGTGTGCATGCCCAAGGGCTCCCTAGTACTTGATGATGTTGGGTTCTTCATGTGTAAAGAACAGCCAGCTCGCACGGTTGACAAACCGTCGCAACAGCTCGGTCTTGACGAACGATTCCTGCATCTCGGTGGGTCCAAAGCCGATCCCGTCGGGGAACCGCACCCGGATTTCTTCTTCGTAGATGGGCCGATCTGGGTCAAACGCGGTCGCGTCGTAGACCTCGACGCTGCCCCACGCCAAGCCGTCCCACAGGTAGGCGTTGCCCGGCTCGTACACGCGGTAGTCGATCATGTCGACGAGCACCACGCGATCGACCCCGAGTTCTTCGGGGAGCCTGCCGCGAGGCCATGCGCGCCAGCTCGGTTGGTTGCCGAGGTATGCGATCACTTGCTGCGTGGGGGCATATCCCGACGCCTGCGAGTTCTCCGCGAGCTGCCGGGTCATTCGGTGTGTGAGTGTCTCGGCCAGCGCGGGCGAGGTGGCCGAAGTGCTGCGGTCGATCACTACCACGACCGCGAACGTCTGCCCCTCGAGCACATCGGTCTTGCCTTCAACGGTGGTGGAACCTTGGCGGTGCGCGGACTGGGCCATGCCGCCGATGAGTTCGCCGATGCAGCCGCCGAGCATCAGCGCCGCAACCACACCGATCGTGATGCTGCTCGCGAGATGTCCCGTGCGAACATGGGTTCGGTCGAGCGTTCGCGGGATGAAATCAAAGAGTGGCATGCGTGAAGTCCTTGGATGCAACGTAGGTCGAGGTGGGAGCGGGGGGGTGGGGGGTGGGGGGGGGGGTCCTAAGTTGATGCATTGCCACGATTTGAGGTTATAGATCCAGCTCAC
>CAYUVO010000028.1:5896-24734 GCA_964448185.1 uncultured Phycisphaeraceae bacterium | reverse complement strand
TATGAACACGCAGGCGTCGAGCATGTCGTCGCGTAGCATCATCGACGCGGTGCTCAACAACCCGCGGACTCGGCGTGAAGCTCCCGAGTGGGCTGCCCAGTTCACCGAAGACAGCACCTTCGACCTCAAAGCTGCCCGCAAGGACCTGTCCAATCGCATCTCGGCGAATGCGATCTCGAAAACCAAGTACATCCAGATGAGCGTCGATTACAAGACGCCCGCCGACGCGTATGTGCTCGCGGGATTGATGCGCGAAGAATACATCAAGTATCTCAAGAACAGCCAATCGCGTTCGGCGTCCAACCAGAAAACCCTGATCTCCAAGCAAGTCGCGACCCTCAACACCACCGAGGAAAACCTTAAGCGCCGACGTGACAACCTCCTCAGTTCCAACGACATCGACGACATCCAGGCCAACACGAGCCTGCCACAGAAAACCATCGAGAACTCGCAGCACCAGCTCACCCGCGTGAGGCTGATCATCGAGGACTCCCAGAGCCGACTCTCGCAGTACCGAGCCCAGCTCGAGAGTTCGCCCGGCGGGATTGCCTATCCCGACTCGCTGCGAAGCGAGATTGAGGCCGACCCAGAACTGCGGAACATCCGCCAGACCATCACCTCGCTCGAAGCAGAGCTCGGCGCGTTGCGGCAGAACGGGCTCGGTCCGAACCACCGCACCTACAAATCCACCGAAGCTCGCATTGATTCTTGGAATCAGGAACTCGAAAGCAAACGCCAAGATCTCCTGCGTTCGAGATTCGATGGCCTCGTTGATTCGCTCGACACCTCGATCCAGGGGCTGCGGGCTCAAGAGGCTGATCTTCTTCAAGCTATGGAAGAAGCTCAACGCCGCAAGGCCGAGATAACCCGAATCATCGCACAGGTCCGCGATCTCGATATCGAGATCCGCATCACCACTGCCCGCAAGAACGATGCCCAGAGTCAGCTCGATAACTACCAGATTCTCATCACCCTCGATGATGCGGCCCGAATCACGATCGCAAGTTTCGAGCAGGTGCCCGATTCGATGCACTCGCCCAAGCCTTTGGTCGTGGTCCCCGCGACCATGGTCGTGTTGCTCGGCCTGACAACCGGTCTTATTCTGCTCCGCGAAGTGCTCGACCAGCGTGTCAAGGGGCCCGCCGACGTCACCTCGCTCTCGGGCATCCGGCTTGTCGGAGTCATCCCCGATTCGAGCGAAGATCCCGAATCACACGAGAACCTCGCCTTGGCGTATCACACCAAGGACAAGAGCGTGCTCGCCGAGAGCTTCCGGCAGACTCGCTCTTCGCTTGCCCGCCGCATGAACGCGGCCGGGCACCGGAGCATCGCCATCATCCCCGCGATGCCCGGCTCGGGTGCGACGACCATCGCCACCAACCTCGCGACGTGCTGCGCGAAGTCGGACATGCGGGTCATCCTCATTGATGCCAACTTCCGTCGCCCGAGCATGCACAAGATCTTCGAGCTCGACGATGGCCCGGGACTCGGCGACATCCTCGCAGATCCAACCATGGACTTCGATTCGATCGCTCAGCCAACTCTTGTCGAGAATCTGCGGGTCATCACCGCGGGTTCGCAGTCGGTCCGATCGAGCGAACGACTTTCGACCACTACGTTCAGCGATCTGATCGCCCATGCCACCACGCACGCCGATCTGGTCATCGTGGACACGCCTCCGGGCGTGGTGTCGGGTGACGGCCGCTCGATCGCCAACCGTGTTGATTCGAGCATGCTCGTGGTTCGCGCCATGCACGAAACCCGTGGTCTTGTCAGCCGGATGCGCAACGAGCTGTCCGATTGTCAGGGTGAGTTCTTGGGCGTACTCGTCAACGGCGTCAAGGCTGCTGCCGGTGGGTACCTCAAGCGGAACATCAAAGCCACTCACGACTACGCCAACTCGGCCAACTCCGACACCTCCAACGAGGCCTGATACACCGTGCCACATCCCGGTCACTCCTCCACCCCCGGTACGCACCGCTCCCATGCGCTCGTCACGGGCGGTGCGGGCTTCATCGGATCGCATCTTGTCGAGGTGCTGCTCACTCGCGGCACGCGCGTCACCGTCATCGACGACCTCTCGACCGGGCAGCGCAGCAACCTCGATCGCGCGGGCGAAGCACGGTTCATCCATGCGGACGTCCGTGATGGACTCGCCGAGCTGCGCGACGAAGGCGCATGCTTCGATGAGGTCTACCACCTCGCAGCAGCCGTCGGGGTCCAGCTCGTGCTCGACGACCCCGCAGCCGCGATCGAAATCAACGTGGGCCGGACCTCCGACGTGCTCCATTACGCACTCGAACACGACCAACCGCCACGGGTGCTCATCGCCTCAAGCTCCGAAGCCTACGGCAAAGGGGCCAAGACCCCCTTCCACGAGGACGACGACGTCGTCTTTGGCCCCACGAGCATCGCCCGCTGGTCGTATGGCTACTCCAAAGCACTCGACGAGTTTCTCGCGATCGCTCTCCACCAATCCAAGGGTCTCCCAGCGGTCGTCGCACGGTTCTTCAACACCGTCGGTCCACGCCAACGCGGGTCGTACGGCATGGTGCTGCCACGATTCGTTCAAGCCGCCCTCGAGAACAAGCCCCTCAAAGTCTTCGGCGACGGATCTCAATCACGCTGCTTCTGTGATGTGCGCGACGTGTCGGAGGCTCTGCCCACGCTCCTCGGAAATCAGGACGCCACGGGCCGGGTGTTCAACATCGGTTCGGACCGCGAGATCAGCATTCTTGATCTGGCCAGGCTCGTCATCGAGGTGCTTTCGAGCAGCTCAACAATCGAGATGATCCCGTTCGAGCAGGCCTTTGGACCGGGCTTCGAGGACCTGCCCAGGCGGGTCCCGGACCTCTCGCGTCTCCAGAAAATAATCGGATTCGCTCCCACGATCGCCCTTGAGCAAACCGTCGTCGATGTCGCCGAATACGCTTCGGCTGGAGGCCTCGCGACGTGAAGCAGGATCTGATACAGGACATGATCGAGCTGACCCCTCCACCGCCGTTGGTGGAGGACATGACCACACGCCTCGAATATTTCCACGCCTACATCGGCGTGCTCGCGAATGCGTTTGTCGTGGCGCTGGTCACGACCCCGATCATGAAATGGTTGGCGGTTTCTAATGGCATCGTCGATCGTCCCGATCCCCGCAAGGTCCACCGCACCCCGGTGGCGTATCTCGGGGGCGTGGCCATCTTTATGGGCATCATCGCGGGCATCGCCTACAGCTACGCCGCCACCGAGTTCCCGAATCTCGGCCTCATCGAGTTCAGCATCACCCCCGGGCAGATGCGCATCCCAGAACCCGTCCCGATCGCGGTGCTTCTCGGAATGACCGTCATCATGCTCTTGGGGCTCATCGACGACGTGGTGGGCATCGAGCCTCGGCTCAAGATCGCAGGTCAGCTCTTTGCTGCCGCCGCTCTCGCGGTCCAAGACGTCGGGGTCAAGGTCGCTGCGGGCGTGGTCCTGCCGCTCGCCGACTGGATCGGTATTCCCACCATTGAGATCGCGGGTCAGGAAACCGTGGGCTGGATCATCCAGCTCGGCAGCGATTGGCCTCTGGTCGGCTCGGTGCTCAACATCGACGTGATCTATTGGATCGGCACCGGGGTCATCGCCATCAGCGTCCTCGGAGCGTGCAACGCCTCGAACCTCATCGACGGGCTCGACGGGTTGCTCACGGGGGTCACCGCGATCTGTGTGGGCGGGTTGCTCATTGTCGCGCTCGGGCTTGCCGTGCTCGACGACGGCCCGCGAGATGGCCAGCGGATCGTGCTGGCGATGGCGGTGCTCGGGGCGTGTCTGGGGTTCTTGCCGCACAACTTCAACCCGGCGAGCATTTTCCTCGGCGACTGCGGCTCGATGCTCCTCGGGTTCATCACCATCGTCATTGTGCTCTCGCTGGGCGATACGGGCAAAACCGCGTTGGTCCTCGCAGGGATGACCATGTACGCCATCCCGATGATCGACACCGTGCTTGCGATCGTCAGACGAAAGCTCGCGGGTAAACGCATGTCCGATGCGGATTCGGACCACCTCCATCACATGCTCAAGCGATCGCTGGGCGTCAAAGGCGCGGTGCTCTCTCTCTACGGCATCGGGCTTGCATTCGCTGCAATAGGCATACTGATGACCTTTGGCAGAGCACGGATCACCTACGTCTTTGCGATTGTCTTCATTTCGTATATCGGGGTCACCGCGATCAAGCTCGCCCGCAAGCGTCAGCGTGAACTGGCCGAGCACGCAGCTTCGGGAGCATTGCCGGTCGCTGCTGCTCCTGCCGCCACTCCGCTCTCGACCCCTGTGCCGCCGCCCACCCCAGAGGGCGGCTCATCGAGGCCCGACGCGACCACCGAAGTGGGCTGACCTCCGGGCTGCAACCATCGGTATACTCCGTACATGGAGAAGACTTTCGCAGCACGGACGCTGGCCCTGATGAACCAAAAGGGCGGGGTGGGCAAGACCACCACCGCGGTCAATCTGGCGGCGGCCCTCGCCCGCAAAGGCCTGCGCACGCTGCTGGTTGATCTTGATCCCCAAGCCCACGCCTCGCTGCACCTCGGCATCGACCCCGACCAAGCCGCTCACAGCATCTACGACGTCCTCATCGACCCCGAACTTGATCCATCCCAAGCCATCCGATCCATCAGCGAACGCTTGGACCTGCTCCCGGCCGAGACCGACCTGGCAGCAGCCGAGAGCGAACTGGCCCCGGCTTCCGATCGCACGAACCGACTCGGCGCAGCCCTGCGCCGTATCGAACAAAACTACGACGCAATCCTCATCGACTGCCCGCCCTCGCTGGGCCTGCTCACGCTCAACGCTCTCGCGTGCGCACATCAGGTGCTCATCCCGATGCAGGCCCACTTCCTCGCTCTCCACGGCGTAGGCAAACTCCTCGAAACCGTCAAGATGCTCAGCGCCACCGTCAACCCGCAGCTTCGAGTCATGGGCGTGGTGCTGTGCGCTCACGACGCGCAGGCTTCGCACACCCGCGAGGTCGTGGCAGATCTTGCCGAGTTCCTTGAAAGTGCTGCTGGCACAGGCGAGCCGTGGGACGGGGCGTGCGTTCTTGAGCCAGCGGTGCGACGGAACATCAAACTCGCCGAGTGCCCGAGCTTCGGGCAGAACATCTTCGATTACGCACCGGATGCAGCAGGTGCCAAGGACTACGAGGCGCTCGCCGATTCGGTGATGACGAGGCTTCAAACGCAAGCTGCCCAGCCATCGAGCGAGATTGATCCCAAGCCCGAAGCTCAGGTTCAAGAACCTGCGGGGGATCAGCCGGTCGAGAACACGCCGTGATACTCCGCCGCCTGGTGCTCGGGATCTATCTTGCGACTCTGCTCACCGCGACGCATTGGCCCAAGCTGGTGGTCAACCCGGCCAGCGGGGCGAGGCTCGACCTCATCATCCATTTTGGAGCGTTTGGGTTGCTCACGGTGCTCGTGGCGTGGGCGGGGCTGTTCGATCGGGACTGGATGCGGACCCGCAACCTCATTCCCAGCGCGATCACGACCCTTGCTCTCGCCGGCTTTGACGAGATCACACAGACGATCGCGGTGTTCGGACGGGTCACAGATGTCCTCGATTACGCGGCGGATGGCGTAGGGATTATCCTCGCCACCCTCGCAGTGGTGATGCTCAGGGGCCTTGTGAGTCGAAAGAAAGACTGATGCGAACCGACGTGGGCCGGGCTACCGGCACCATCGCGGGTTGGACTCTGTTCTCGCGCTTGCTCGGGCTGGTGCGTGACCTGGTGACCGCTCGCTTGTTCGGGGACACCGCTTTGGGCTCGGCGTTCATGGCGGCGTTTATCGTGCCCAACGTCTTTCGCAGGCTCTTTGGCGAAGGGGCGCTGTCGGCCGCCTTCTTGCCCGTGTACACCCAGACGCTCTCCAAGGGCGATACCGATGGAGCCGATCGGGTGGCGTCAGCCGTCTTTGCGAGCCTGGCGATCGTCACGGGGTCGATCCTGATCGTCGGCGAGATCGTGCTGATGGTGCTGCTCTGGGTGCTCCCCGAGAGCGCCGAGCGGACGCTATCGCTCCGACTTATTGCCATCACGCTCCCGTTCATGCCCGCGGTGTGCGCTTCGGCGGTGCTCGGGGGCGTGCTCCATGCGCACGGCAAGTTCGTCCCCACGGCTGCTGCCCCGATGATCCTCAACGTGCTGTTGATTCTCGCAGCACTGCCCGCGTTGCTGCTCCCTGCGGATCAGAAACCCACGCCCGAGCAGACCGCCTATCTGATGGCGGCAGCAGCGGTCATCGCCGGAATCGTTCAGGTCGGTTGGGCATTGATGGCCCTGCGGGGCAGGCTCCGCTGGCGGCGGGACATCTCGAAAGCGAAAGCCCAGAGCACCGAAGTCCTCCGCCGATTCGGGCCGGTCGCCATCGGGATGGGCACGCTGCAAATCAATACGCTGATCGATACCGCGCTGGCGATGATCCCGGTGTGGATCGGGCCGACGGTCCTGGGTCTTACCTTCCCGCTCGACGAAGCCTCCAACAGCATCCTCGGGTTCACGCAGCGCCTCTACCAGTTCCCGCTCGGGGTGTTCGGGATCGCGGTGGCCACGGCGGTGTTCCCGCTGCTAGCGCGCACAGCGGCCGACGGCGACCATGCACGCTTTGTGCGCACACTCCGCGACGCGCTCGGCTTGTCGCTGTTCATCGGGTTGCCCGCTTCGATCGGCTTGATACTCGTTCGTCACGATCTTGTGGGCGTGCTCTTTGGAGGTCCGGGCAGCGCGTTCTCGAGCGAGGGGCTCTCACGCTCGGCAGCGGTCCTGCTCGGCTACGCCCCGGCGGTGTGGATCTACGGGCTCAACCATGTGCTGAGCCGATCGCTCTATGCCAAGGGCGATACCGCCGGTCCGACCCGCGCAGCACTGATGGCGATGGCGCTCAACCTGACGCTCAACCTCGGGCTGATCTGGGTGTTGCGAGAGGCGGGGCTCGCGTGGTCGACCGCTGCATCGGCGTTGTTCCAGATGGCGCTCCTGATTCGGCTTGTGCGCAAGCAGCTCGGGAGCGAGCCGCTCTTTGATGCGCAGCTCAAACGCTCGATCGTGCGCACTTCATGGATGAGCGCCGTGATGGCGGTGGGTGTGCTGATGAGCCAACCGATTGCCGGATGGGCGGGGCTTGTTGGATGGGAACTCATGGGTGCTCGCCTCGCCTCGGCGGTCATCATCGGCGTACTGGTGTACGGCGGCTTGGCAATGCTGCTGCGCGCACGCGAATGGTCGATGTTGCTGCATAGAAGCAAACGCAAGGATGAGGAATGAACATGGCACAAGACGGTCGCTTTCAGCATAAAACAAGAGCAATACTGCTTGCTCTTGCGGGGCTCACGATGATGGTGTCTGCGGGATGCCGCGAGGCGCAGCAGGCCAAGGTCAGCGCTGGGCGAACCGGGGCCGCGGTGCAACAGTGGTACGACCACGCGCGCGATCGGGTGACGGGCCGGACCGATCCTCGCATCATCCCCGAGCCCGCACCGCAGGTGATCGACTGATGCCAAAGCGCGAACTCACTGGGCTTCCGATTGTTATTACCGGCGCGTCGAGCGGCATCGGCTTAGCGACCGCTCGGGCGTGTGCACAAGCGGGCATGCCCGTGGTACTCGCGGCTCGCCGAATGGACCTGCTCGAAGCCGCGTGCGCGCAGATTCGTGCCGAGGGAGGCCAAGCGATCGCGGTACAAGCCGACGTGACCGATCGGGGGGCGTGCGAGCAGCTCATCGCCAAAGCCGAAGACGAGTTTGGGCCACTGCACGCCGTGTTTGCCAACGCGGGCTACGGCGATCAGATGCCGGTGCTACCCAATATCGACGCGCACCGCGCGCAGTTCGAGGTCAACTTCTGGGGATCGCTCAACGTGATCGCACCTGCTGTCGAGCGGATGCGTGCGCACGAGAACGGAGAAAGAGGCGGGCATGTGCTGTGGTGTTCGAGTTGTTTGTCCAAGATGGGCATGCCGCACTTTGCGGCGTACTGCGCGAGCAAGGCGGCTCAAGACCACTTCGCGCGAGCCATGCGCCACGAACTGGCCGAGGCAAACATCCACGTGTCAAGCGTGCATCCCATCGGGACGAGCACGGAGTTCTTTGAGCAGATGGACTCGCGAGTAAGCGGACCGACACTGACTGCGCGCACCGGACGCCGATTCGTCCAGTCACCCGAGCGAGTAGCACGCGGAATCATCGCGTGCTTACGTTCGCCCAAAGGCGAGGTATGGACGAGTGTGCCGGTGCGTTTCGGGCTTGCCGCAGCGGTCGCATTCCCGGGACTCGCGGATTGGGCGATCGGTCGCAAGCTTCGGCGAAGGCTTCGATCTCAGGCAGACGGCTAGCTCGTTTTCGTCAGCAGCACGACCACATGGGCCTCGATGGCGCGGCCCTGGCCCACAGCATCAACGTGCTCGTGGCTCTTGCCCTTGACATTCACACGATCAGTGCTGACGCCGAGCAAAGAGGCAAGATTTGCGCGTATTTCTTCTTTGCGTGGTCCGATGCGGGGGTCTTGGAGGATGACGGTTGAATCGAGGTTGGCGATGGCCCAGCCCGCAGCGTGGACCCGGCTCAGAGCTTCGGTGACGAAGACGCTCGAATCGGCGGCTTGGTGTCGAGGATCATCGTCGGGGAAGAGCTGACCGATATCAGGGGCTCCCAGAGCCCCCAGAAGGGCGTCGGTGACGGCGTGGAGGAGGACATCGGCATCGGAGTGCCCCACGGGGCCTTTGGAGTGGGGGAACTCGATGCCGCCGATGATTAGGCGCTGGCCTCGGCCCATGGGCATGCGGAACTCGAGACGGTGGAGGTCGTAGCCGTGCCCGATGCGAAACGGGAGTGGAGCAGAACCGGGAAAGGTGGATTCGTCGACGCTCTGGGCTTTAGCCATGGGGTGGAGTGTACCGATAGCCCAGCATGGAGCTTGAGGCTCTTACGAGTTGGTGCGCGGCAGCGAACCTGCTGCTACTGTCGGACGTTGTGTTGATTGAACTGCTTTGGTCGAAATGAATCTCGGAGATGCTCGGCATGCGACACCCTGTAAGGTCTGCTTTTTTGCTCGCGGTAATGGTTGGCGGTCTTTGGATCGTTCCGGGTTGCACCGGGTATCGCCGCGCGTATGACCCGGGCGGATCGGGTGCTTCGCGTGATATGTTCACGTATTGGTCCGAGCCGCACATGCCCCAGACGGTCGAGTTGATCGACCTTCGAACGGGCGAGACGCTCTTCGCGGTCGATATTCCGCCACGCCAACAGCTCGTGGTGAAGTTCAAGAAGAACCACAGCGAGAAAGACGCTTGGATGCCCGACGTCATGAAATGGGACCTGATGCCTCGCGGCAATAAACTTGGCAAGCTCGACAACTCGATGCCGGTGCCTCCGAGCTTTAGTCGTCGGCTTGATGTTTCGCTCCGTGAGATCCCCGAGATGCCCGACGCACCGCGTTACGGCGGCGAGATGCCGATGGAATCACCGGCTGCCGAGCACAACGACTGGGTGACCCCGGCGGCCCCCATGACTGATGCACCCATGACCGATACCCCCACGAACGAAATGCCCGCGAGCGAACCCATGTCGGTTGAGCCCATGACCCCAGTGACGCCGGTAGCGCCGGTGGTACCGATGTCTGAACCTGTGGAAGCTCCACCGACACCCGAGCCCGAGACGCCGGAGCCAGTGGCACCCGAAGAAGCTCCCGAGCCGATGATTGATCTACCTGATGAGCCGATGGCGCCGAGCACTTCGCCGGGCCGGATGACTCCCGTGAATCCTCGAGGCTGAAGCGCCGTACTGAAGACCGCTCCCTTACGGTCGCGGCTCGTTCTGAATACAGAACCAAAGCTCGTACAGAGCACGTTGCAGCAAACTGTTCTCGACCCGACCGGCACCTAACTCAGCTGTTGGGCTGGCTGGTTGAGTCGGTGGCGATGTTGCCCTGAATCGTAGTGCTGCTGAGCTGGACCAGCTCGTAGAACTGGCGGAGCTTGAGACGCACCGGGCGGACCTGCCCGAGGAGTACCGAACGCTGATCGCGGATCTCGCCGGCACTCAGGCCGATGAGCCCAACTTGCCTGCTGACTTCATCGAGTACCTGCAGGGCGATGATGGCGTCGGCGTGCTCGTCGCTGTGCGACTGCATGTAAGCCAGCAGAGCGTTCGAGTCCCAGTCTTGGGGATCCTCGTCCTGGGCCCAAGCGTCAACCGCGCGGTTGAGAGCTTCACGCATGACCTGCGTGGGCTGACTGAGCGCGTCGACTTCTTGCGTTTCGCCGGTGATGCCGAACAGCAGACGCTGAGCGATATCGACGACCGCCTGGACGGTCTTCTCGTCGAGCCGTTGTGCGGTGACTTCTTGGCGGCGGGTGAGCGGATCGGGCGTGTTGTAATCGGCGTAGACCGACCAGCCGAGGAGGCTCGAACGGAGGACCTCGTCCGAAGCGTCGCGGGCAAAGATGCCCAGCTTGCGGAGGACGTCTTTCTGTGCAGCACTGACGCTCGCGGACTGGCTCACTTCGTCGCCCTCGCTGGCACGGGGCACCGCACCGGCGATCGCCTGCGAAACGTTGGTGTTGGTCGCACCCTCGGACCGCAGATCAAGCCCGAACGAGAGCACCGCGACGTTGACGTCGTCGATGGAGCGAGTGGAGAAGTTGGACAGCGAGCCGCTGGTGCCGCCGCCCGTGAGGGTTGCGAGGGTGATCTGCCCGGGGCCTGCTGCGAGCACACTGACGGTGCCGTTGAAGATGATCGAATCGGCCGCGATGAAATCAGCACCGAGGTCGGGCGTCAGGATGCCGCCCGGTTCGAGCACGACACTGGAGCTGCGTGAGAGGATCGAGATCGAAGGCGAGTTGATGAAGATCGAGCTGCCCGCGTTGAGGTCGCCGACGAAGGCCTGAGTCGAGTTGATGGTCATCGTGCCGAGCGTGGTGAACTTCTCGTTGAGTCCGACGCGGAAGGTGTCGGTGGTGGTGATCGTGATATCGGTGGGCGCCATGATGGTGGCGACGGTGGGGATGAGCGTGTGGCCGTTGCGTTCGCCGGGCACCGCGGGTGCTGGGCTGAATCGCGGATCGGCGTTGAGGTTGAGCGTGCCCAGCGGGCCGAAGCCTCCGAGATCGATCGTGCTCGTAGCGTTGGTTGCGACGCCGATATCGTTGCCCAGGAAGATCTTGGGCAGGAGTGCGCCGCTGGCACCAAGATTGGTGAGCAGCGTCAGCGAGCTGGCGCCTTCGCCCGACCCGAGGATGACGTCAGTGAAGACGATCGAATCAGGGCTCAGACCCGGGAGCGGTGCGCGGTTGCCAAGCTCGGCGACCTGTGCCGGGAAGAGGGATGAACCCACGCCCGGGCGAGCGCCGGTCACGCGGATGATGGTGTCCCCCGAGACGATGACGGGCTGATCGAACCGCACGCCGGTGTCGCTGACGAGTTCGACGGAGTTGAGATCGACCCGGCCCGATTGCCCCGTCGAGAACCCGGCGAGCGGGCTTTCATCGGAGCCGATGGGACCGGTGAACGATGCGACCTGCTCGGCGTTGACGACGAGAGCGCGGGGCGTGCCGTCGTTGCGAACACCCGCGAGCAAGCTGACGTTGGGGCCGGTGAGCGTGACGCTGTCAGCCCGCAGCTCGATGGGAGCGCTAAAGAACATGTCGGTCGCGGTGGCGATATCTGTCGAGATCGCGGTCGGCCCGGTACCGTCCTGAGTGAGCGGGCCGGTAAGGGTGAACGTCGCGCCCGGCAGGATCTGCCAGGTGCCGGTGTTGGTGACGGTCAGGCCGCCCGCAAGGGTGGTGACCGGAGCGTTGGTCGTGATGTTGACCGCGTTGAGGTCAACAACGCCCGCGGTGATCGCACCGGAGGAAAGGTTGGATGCATCGAGCACGGTGAACGAACCCAGCGGCGTCACATCACCAATCGCGGCAAAGGCTGCATCACCCGGGCCTGCGGAGACGGCGAGATTGACGCCGCCGTTGGTGGAGCCGCCGACGGTGATGTCGTTGGCGTCGAGGAGCGTGTCGGTGTTGAGCGTCAGCGAACGCTCGACGTTGAGGCTGCCACCCGCAAGCAGATCGCCCGTGAGAGATACATCGGCGAGATAGTTCTGCGCCCCGGTGGTCGTGACGTTCTGGAGCGTGGCGACACCAGCGGTCATGTTCACATTGGTGAGCGGCGAGGTGTTGCCGAGATCGCTGTTGAAGGTTGCTGTGCCCGCGGGGGTGACATCCACGTTGAGAGCAAAGCCGCCGTTGACAGCTCCATTGACGAGCAGCGGTGTGCCATTGGTCTGGAGGGTGGAATCACCCGCGAGGTTGACCGCGTTGTTGAAAGTGATGCCGCCGGTGGAGAGCGAGTTGAACACGCCGTTGATGGTGGCGTCACCCGTGAACAACTGCGAACCCTGGCTGATGACGGTCAGGAAGTTGAGCAATGAGGCCGAGGCATCGAGGCTTGCGAGCGGCGTGAGCGTGCCCATCGGACCCGTCGCGGTGATCGAGCCATTGCCTGCGGTGAGGTTCAACGCGAAGGCGCCGTCGGTCTGGCCGATGGTGATGCCGTCTTCGATATTGTTGCCCGGAACTGCGATGGTGATATCGGTCAGCAGCACAACGGGGCCGCTGAGCGTGATGGGTCCGGCAGCGGTCGAGCGGAGATCGCCGCCGAGGTTGGCTGCGCCGGTGTACTGCTGAGTGCCGGTGGTGGTCACGCTGAGCGTGTTGATGGTGCCCGCGTCAACTGTGACCGATGCGAGCTGGGTCGAGCTTCCATCGGGAGCCTCGAACCCGACGGGCGAGGCGAAGGTCACGGTGCCAAGTTGGTTGTTGAAGGCAGCGTTGAACGTGCCGTTGATCGGGCCGTTGAAGGTGATGTCGGTGCCCAGCCCGCCCGCGTTGAAGGCGGCATCGGTCACGAGCAGCGTTGGGCCAAAGACCGTGATGCTGGCAGCACGACTAGTGATATCGCCGCCGGGCTCGAACCCGAGAACGGTCGTCACATTGGTGAGTCCGTCGGTGGTGATGGACTTGGACATGAATCTGGCAGCGGAGACATCGAGACTGCGAGGCGCGAGGTTCGCACCAAGCGATTGCTCGAACACGACGCCCGCCGCGTCAACAACGAAGTCGCCCATGGCGTCCATCATCGCGTCGATCTCGCCGGTGATTCGCAGATCACCGCTGCCGATATCGATAGTCGTTGGTTCGCCCGCGATGATGACCGCGTCATCGATGAGTACATCGGTGTTGGTGGTGTTGACGTCGCCGATGAGCTTGGTGCCGTCGCCCGAACCACGAAGGGTGAGCGAGGCGTTGTCGATGCCTTCGAGCGAGCCGAGGATCGTGGCGTTGCCGCCGGCCTCGGAATACCGAAGCGTGGTCGGGTCGCTGAAGCTCGCGTTGCCGACGGTCACGGCGTGTGCGCCATCAGCGCGACCGATGGTGATCGAGGTGAACCCGTCGCGGAGAGCTGCCAGATCAGCGGTCGAGAGTGAGAACTCGGCGGTGCCGCCTGTGGGCGAGCCGAGGTCGATCGCAACACCGGCTGAGCGTGGCTGGAGGACGAGGCTGTTTGAACCGAAGACGCTGTCGCTGCCGCCGTTGAATGCGATTTCGTCAGCGGTGAGCGTGAAGGCGTTGTCCGCGAGCACGAGGCTGCTGCTAAAGGTGGTCACGTCGCCGCCGAAGGTGACCGGCGCGAGCACGAACACGTCGGTAACGAAGGACAAGTCGCCATCGCCCGGCGCGACGAGGTCGGTCGCGATGTTGGAAACGCCGATGCCGTCTTGAGTAAACGAGCCGCCGAGTGTGACGGGGATCGCGGGGATGTCGATGAGCCCGAAGTTGGTGATGGTGGTCGAGCCGCCGAAGTCGGCGCTGGTCTCGAAGCGGAAGCGGTTACCGTTGAGGTCGGTGGTGCCGAGCACCATGAGCCCGCCCTCGAAGAGGGTGAGGTCTTGTGTGTCGATCTGGAAGAGTTCGCCGACGATGAACATCTCGCGAGCGGTGACGTCTTGTGCCTGTTCGATCGTGATTCGATCGAGAGGTATGGTCGCGCCGACGAGGCCCTCGAAGACGATGTTCTCAGCGATGCCCGCGTTGAGCGTCAGGGTTGCCACGCCCGGAGCGGAAGCGTCGAGCGTGCCGTCGAAGGTGATGTCGCCTCCGAAGCCGGGACCGCTGTTGACGATGACGTCTTGGGTGACGGTTGTTGCACCGATGAAGGTGATGGGATCGGAGATGGCCGAGACGTCGGCGGAGAGTGTGATGTCGGGCGATTCGAGCGTCACGCTACCGTCGGATGCAATCTCACCGAGCACGTCGATGCGAGTGCGGGTGAGCATGTCCACCACGCCGTTATCAAAGGTGGTGACGGTTGCATTGATGGTGGTGGATTCGCCGTCTTCTTGGAACAGGCCGCCGACACGCACAGGAGCATCGAGCGAGGTCTGGCCAGCGCTTGCGATGCGGAGTTCAGCGAGCCCGTTGGGGATGACCATGCCCACGCCGCCGACGATCCCGCCGCCCATGCCGGGCAGGCCGGGCAGGCCGATGGCGATATCGCCCGTGCCCGCGACGAGACGCAGGGTTGCGGTGGGAACACATGTTCCGCCATCGCCACCCTTGGTTTCTCCACCCCCGCCACAATCAACGAGGGCTCCGTCGATGAAGGCGAAGTCCATCGCGGCACCCGAGCTCGGTGGGCCTTCGACGATGGTCGAAAGCGTGGTGTTGATGGTGCGTTCACCGATGACCAGCAGCGTGCGATCAAAGATCAGCCGCTGACTTGCGGTGCTGACATTCGCACTCAGTAGGACGTCGGCGGTGAATCGTGCGGTGCCGCCGGTAATGGTGATGTCATCGTTGATGGAGACGGAGTTGGTTTCGAGCAAGAGGCCGTTGGCACCGGAGAACAGCGCCGGGCCTGCGAAGGCGGTGTCGCCGATGCCGTCGTCTGCGGTTCCCGCCGTCGCTCCTTGCTGGAGCGATGAGGCGCGGACTGCTTGACTGAAGATCACGTTGCGTCCGCCAACGATGGAGATGTCGCCGAGCGTGGTGCCCATGCCGACGCGGTCGCCAAAGAGGGCGTCGCCCGTAGTCCCGAGCGTGAGCAGCAGGTTGTCGGTGCCGGTGGCGCTGCCGTTGAGCACTGGCCCAGCGGTCGTGCCATCGAGGGTCTGCTGCGCGAGGAACGTGCCGCCGGTGAACATCCCGCCGGGGCCTGTGGTGTCAAGTGAGAACACGCCGCGGACCGCAGCGTTGCCGTTGAGGCGCAGCTCGTCGCCGGTGGTGGTCACGGTTCCGATCAGATCGGTGCGTCCCGCGTCCGCCGTCTGCAGCGTGAGGTTGGTCTTGATATCGAACGTGCCGACTTCGATGAGCGAGGTGCCCTCAGCCCCATCGGGGTTACCGATAGTCAGCCGTCCGACACTCTCGGCGAACGCTTCGAGCGTGCTGCGAGTGACGAGCAGATCGAGCCCGGGGTTGACGCCGTCGCCGAGCCCGATGGTGTCGCCCGCTGCGGGCTTGAGCAGGATATTTCCGTTGCCGTTGGCACCACCGAGGATCGTCCCGATGACGTTGATAACGTCGGCCATAATGGTCAGGTTGCCGTCGACGAGATCGATCGCAGTACCGCCAGGGAGACCGCTGGTGAAGTTGGCACCCCCGCCGTTGGCGAAGACCATGCGAGCATCGCCCGGCGTGAGTGTAAACGCACCGACGAACGAGGCGTCGCCGCTGGCTCCACCGCTCGCACTGGTGAACACATCACCCATCGCAAGGATGGTGTTTGTACCGAACGTAGAAACATCGACCTGGCCGAACGGGCTGGCGTCGGTTCCGATTCCGCCCAGCGGGATGACGACGCCCTGCGCCCCAGCGATACCGCCGATGTTGGCAAGCGTGATGGTCGTCGAGGCTGCGCCGATGTTGCGAACACCCGCCGATGGCGAGAGATCCAGCTGAGCGCTGGTCGTGATGGACGCCGATCGCGTAGCTTCAATGAACCCGGCCATCGGGCCGTAGTTGGTGGGCGAAGTTCCGCCGTCGAGATCGAGCTGGCCAACGCGGAGATCAACATCGCCCGCGGTGCGATCGAGCACCAAGTCTCCCGAGCCCGCAACAGCTTGTGTCGAGACCGCGAGCACGTCGAGTTGGTTGCCCGCGATGCCCGAGGCGGTGTCGCCCGCGAGCCCGAGCATGACGTCGCCGCCGAGCCCGTTGGCTGCTGATGTATCGAGCACAAGCGTGCGACCGGCAGCGTCGGCAAAGATCGCCGCTTCGGTCAGGTCGATATCGCCCGCGTTGCCCGCTGCGCCAAAGTCGGTCGCGATCACACTCTCGCCACTGACTCGCAGCGAACCGCGAACCGTGACCGGCCCGCTGATGTTGATCGTGCTTGGCAGGTCCGTGACGCCATCAACAACGCCGGTGGTGTCGATGGTCAGAGCGCCGAGGCCCATGGTGTCTGCGAGCCGGACGCCGCCGCCGCTGCTTGCGACAGAAGAGGTATCAATGGTCAGGGTCGAAGCGGGACCGCTTGCTTCGATGGTGGTGCCCGCAATCGGGAACAGCACGTCGCCTGCGTCGGAGCCGCTGCCCTGCTGCGTGTCGATCGTGCGAGCGCCCACGACGCGAACAACATCGCCTGAAACGACCGTGAAGTCGCCCGTGTCAGCGCCGAAGCCAGCGATGCGGAGATCGCCCGCGAGATTGATGCGTTCGCCCGCTTCGAGCGTAAGGTCATTGAGGAAGGTGCCCGCGAAGGCACCGCCGGTTTCGTCGGTGCTGCCCATGAGCAGCACGCCCGTGCCGTTGGGGCCGGTCGTGCGGATGGTCAGGTCGAGCGCGTCCGCGTTGGCTGCAAAGGTTGTGCCCGCGAAGTCACCCAGCCCGCCTGCGGTATCGAGCGTGAGGGTCTGGTCGATGGTGGTCAGCGCGCCGCGCACGGTCAGCGTGCCGTCGATCTCGACGGTATCCATGAGGATGTTGAGACCGTCGAACGAATCGAGCGTCAGCGAGTCAAGACCCATCGCGCCCCGCTCGACGCGGCCGAGATCAATCTGTCCCGTGCTGGCAGTCAGCAGGCTCAAGCCCGAACCGGCGGCGCCCGAACGCAGCGTCGGACCTGCGAGGTCGATCGAACCGCCGAGCCCGTTGTCGATGCCGTCAGCGTTGAGCGAAACGGTCACGATCGAACCGCGATTGATCGACACGATGCCGCCAGATTCGATCCCGAAGAACGGATCGGCGCCGTCGAGCAGCACGTCGTTGTTGAGCGTCACCAAGCCGGGAGTAGTCCCCGCCACAAAGGTGTCCGCGATGACGAGCACCTCGCTGAGGAACGAACCCGCCGAGTTGTCCGCGCGGCCTACATCAAGGCGGCCGCCGCTAAACCCGGCCTGACCCGTCGAAGTATCGAGCGTCAGCGTCTGGTCCGCAGCAACACCCGAGAAGGTCGCCATCGAAAGATCCAGCGCACCGCTGTCGCCAAGATCATCAGCGTTGGTATCGATGACCGTCGAGCCCGTGAGAGTGACAGCACTGTTGATCGTCAGGCTGCCCTCGATCGAGATGTCATTGGCGAGCACGATCTGGCCCGCTCGAAGCTCAACGTTTGAGAAGTCCTGGAAGAAGGGCGTGGGCAGCGTAATCTCGCCGCTGGCTCCGCCGCCATTGGCGGTCGCGTCGATCGTCAGCGTGTGCGCACCGGCCGCGAATCCCTCGAAGGTTTCACCCGCTTGCGCGAAGCGGATATCGCCCGCGTCACCGGCGTCGCCGCTGGCATGCGAGTCGATGGTGATCGATCGGCGAACCTGCGTGTTGGCGAAGATGCCAATATCGCCGCCGTTGGTGAGCACATCGCCCCAGAGCTCGGCGTCGCCGCTGTTGAGCTCGAACGCGACAAGCCGCTCGGTGTTACCGACCGCGCCGAGCCGGATCTGGCGAGGGGTTACGTTGGTCGAGTCGATCGTGGTGAGCACGAGCGTTTCTTGCCCGTTGATGGCGCTGTCCTGATTAAACAGGATGTCGCCATCGGTCACGACGATCTCGATGGGTCCGCCCGTCGCCGAGTCGAGCCCGACCGCGAGCGTGCCGTCGAAGTCGGCGTCTTGAAGCGCCGCACTGCCCCGCAGTGTGACGGACTGCGCCGCGTTGATTTCGAGAGCTCGCAGCGCGGTTTGCAGTCCCATCGCGGGCAGGATGACGTCAGCGGTGGGCGCGTCGATGGTGAGGCGTTGGAGGCCCGCCGTGACGCCGTTGATCCCGAAGCTCACCCCGCTACTCGCGAGGTTGCCCAGGTCGAACGTCATCGTACCATTGACCGCGAAGCGAGTATCGCCATGGAGCAGAGCGTCGCCCGTGAGGCTGCTCGCGTTGATCGTGTCGGCGACAAACTCGGCGCCGGTTCCCGCGACAGGACCAAACTCGGCGCGGCCGCTCGAAGCGAGATCAAGCATGGCCATCGGGACTAGATCCGAACCGATCGAGGCGAAGAGTTGCAGGTCGCCCGTGCCCGCATCGAGCACGAGTGATTCAGTCGATGCCGTCTGTCCGAGCACGTCACCCCGCAGCGTGATGTTCGCGCCCGCAGCCCCGCCGTCGGTGGTGCGGAGCGTAGTCGCCGAGCCGTTGAGCAGATCGGTCGTGCCGGTGAGTTCGATGGTGGCACCGGTGGTGGCCAGCGTGCTGTTCGCATTGACGCTCACCGGACCATCGAGCAGAATGGTGCCCGCGAGTGCGCCCGCGGTGCTGGTGCTGACGTTGCCGTTGACTTCGATGCTGCTGCCGCGAGCGATCAGGCCGCCGAGAGCCGAGTT
>CAYUVO010000028.1:0-5885 GCA_964448185.1 uncultured Phycisphaeraceae bacterium | reverse complement strand
GCTGCGAGCATGACGCCCGCGGTTCCGGCATCGAGTTCAAGCCTGCCGCGACCCGCACCCATTGCATCAACCGAGGAAACTCCCGTGAAGTTGATGTCCGTGTTGGCAGTAGTGATCGAGGTCGTCGCCGTGTCGAGCATGACCGCGCCGCGAACACGATCAACATTGAACGTTCCCAGTGCCAGCGTGCTCGAGAGTGCGTTATCTGCGCGGAAGATCAGCAAGCCATCGTCGCCGGTGCCGGGCGTGCCGTTGCCCGCGTCGGCGATGACCGTCAGCGTCTGAACGCTCACGCCACCCGAGCCATCGAGATCGCCAAAGAGCACGTCGCCTGCATCGGAATCCGTCGGCGAACTCGTGTTGACCGTGAAGTCGAAGCCGTTGGCTTCGTCGGTGATAAACGTGTCGGTAAAGCGTGCGGTCCCCGCATCGCCAAGCCCATCCGCGTTGGTGTTGACGATCGTGTTTGCACCGAGCGTCCACACGCCGAAGACCGACAGATCGCCATCGAGCAGGACAGCCGAAGCGGTGGTGAAGGAACCGGGGGTGTCGCCCCGCGTATCAATGGTGATCGCGTTGAGGAACGAAGCGGTCCCCGCGTTGTCGCCGAAGGAATCGATCGCGACATCGCCGGTGGCTGCGACGCCCGCTGGCGTCGAGGTGTCGATGCTCAGGGCCATCGCGGGCCCGGCTGCGAACACGGGAGCCTGTATCTGCACGCCGCCCGCAACAGCGCCGCCCGCTTGATGCGTATCGATGAGCGTGGCGCCGTCGATGGCAACGCCCGAGCCGATGAAGTTGAACCCGGTTGCGCCCGAGAGCCGCACATCGCCCGTGAGCGTGAGCGTGCCGTCGGTTGCCGCAGCGGTATCGACCGCGACGCCATCGACGAACGTCGCAAGCCCGCCGCGATCGCCGAACAGGCCGAGGGTCACGTTGCCGTCACCGTCGGTCGTGTTGCTGACCAGCAGCGTGAGAACTGCGCCCGGCACCGAAGCCGAGAAGTCCGCGTCACTCAGATCGATGCGTCCGCCGAGCGTCTCGACCGACACCTCGCCGCCGAGTTCGACGCTGCCCTGAAGCGTGAAGTCGCCCGCTGTGGTAAAGGAAGTGGGAGCAGCGATGAACCGGATCACGCCGTCGCTGGTCGCGCCGTTTGATGTTGCGTTCAGGCTGGTCAATGCCTCGCCCGCAGTGTCGATTGCTCCAAAGCGGATGTCTCCGCCTGCGCCAGCAGCCGAAGACGCATCGAGCACGAGGTTGGTCAGCGCTCCGCCGCCATCGGGAAGGAGCGTCGAGCCGCTGAAGTCGATCCCGCCCGCGTCGCCCGTGTTGGCTGCACCGGTGCGGATGGTGCCGTTCTGGACGAGACGCAGATCAGCGCCGCCGAACAAAGCGAACCCATCAGTCGGAGCGACTGCATTGAGATCCATCGTCGTCGAGAGCAGCACGTTGGCTGACGTGACACCAGCGGTCTGCAACGTAACACCCGCGAGGTACGAAGCCGAGTCGAAGAAGTCGTCCGCTGCCATGAGCATGACGTCGCCCGCCGCCGCATCACCCGATGAAGTATCGAGCGTGAGCGTCAGCCCGGGCGTCGTCGCGTGGAACACAGCCTGATCGAGATCAATAAAGCCCGAGTCGCCCACGTTGTCCGTGTTGGTGTCGATCGTGACCGTCGCGCTCTGCTCGACGCGACCGATGAACTCAAGATCGCCCTCGATGCTGATCGACATATCCAGTTCGATCAGGCCCGCGGTGAGCTGCGTGAAGTTGAAGCCTTGGAAGAACCCGCCGGGCAGCACGATCGAGCCGCCGTTGCCCCCGCCGTCACCGCTCGCATCAACGATGAGATCCAGACCGGCAACCGCTGCGGTCACGGTCGTACCCGAATCGAACAAGATGTCGCCCGCATTGCCGCCGGGCGTAACACCCGCGATGGAATCGAGCGGATCGCTGTCGATTGCAATGGAGTTATGAACGGCGATCGTGGGCGTGGTGCCGAAGTTGATCGTGCCGCTCGTGCGAACATCGCCCCGAAGGTCGATAGCAGCAGCCTGGAAGCTCAGCCCCGCCGGCACGTCCGCCGTCATCGCGGGCACGCCGCCGAAGTCGATGATGCCCGTCGTCACGCCGTCGCCCGTAGCGATCATGCTCACGTCGCGTTGGCCCGTAAGCATCGGCAGCAGCACGTTGCCGTTGGATGCATCAAAGACCACCGCCCCACCACCGGGTGTCACGATGGCCGAGGTCGCTCCGCTGAGATCGATGTTGCCGCCCGCGACGAATACCGAGTCGTTGAGCGTGACGGGTCCGCCCGAAGCGATCAGCCCCGCAAGCCTCGCACCATCGGTGCCAACGCCCGGCAGGCTCGCGCCGCCCGCGCCGAGTTCGAGCGTCAGGCTCTGCGTGCCATCGGCTGCAGCAATCCCGCTGGCCGCCGAGAAGTCGATCGCACCCGCGCCGCTGACGACGAACCGCGCTGAATCGTTGAGATCAACCGAGCCTGTGACCATCGAGAGCGTAAACGCATCGGCGAACAGCTCGACGTCACCGCCGCCGGTGCCCAGTTCGAGCCGGTTGGTGGTGATGACTTCCAGCACGCCCAGAGGCATAGCAAGCGTGCCGACCGAGCCGCCCAAGATCACGCCGCCGTCGATCGCGTTGAGCACGAGCGTTGCACCAGCAGTGTCAGCCGTGACCGCTCCGCCGAGCGTGATGAGCCCGGCTGCACCGGTCGTTGTCATGGATCTTGCGCCCGCGCCTTCGAGCAGCACGGGAGTTTGAATATCGATCGCCGCGTCCGCAGCGAGCAGTTGCGCGTCGGGCCGAAGCGTCGTGGTTGCCCCCGACCCAACGATCCGAATGAACGCCCCGAGCAAGCCCGAGTGATCCAAGCTCGTGTTCGTATCAACGACGACCGAGCTGCCCACCGTCGGAGCCCGCAGCACGACGGGGTTATTGAACGACACATTCCCGCCGCCACCGATCAAGATTGATTGTGCTGCAGAAGCGCTCGATCGGCCAATCGTGATCGTGCTGAACCCTTGCTGGATCAACGCCAGCTCGCCGCCGGTCAGATCGACCGAGCCCGCTTGCGTACCCGCAAACCCGATGCGGAACGATTCGTTCGATTCAAGCCCGAGGAACGTCAGCGCCCCCGTGCCGGTGAGCGTTCCGCCGAAGTCGATTTCGTCGCCCGAGAGCGTGACGTTGGTCGTGCCCGAGCTGAATCCGTTGGTGAATGTCAGGATGCCGTTGGTCAGGAAATCGCGTGCCGGGCCGCTGATCGTGGTCGTGCCGGTGTACGTCTGATCGCCCGAGCTGCCACCCGCCGAATCGGTTGTCACCGAGCCGGTAAGCCCGATGGTTGCCGCGTTGATCTCAAGCGAACCCAACGGCATGCTTTGACCAACATCCGCGAGCAACACCTCGCCGGGCACCACCAACGCACCGCCGCCGCCGACAGTCGCCTCAATCGTCAGATCAATACCCGGTCCCGAGGCGTTCACACTGCTCGCCGAGAAGTCAACCCCGCCGCCATCGGTTTCGATCCCAAGATCAGCCGCGATCGTCAGCGGCCCGGTGACCATCAGATCCCCGTTCGCCGTCGTCACGTCACCCAACAGCGTCACGCCGCCGGTCGTCGTCAACGTGATGTCACCCAGCGCCGTCGCACTGCCCATCGCAGGCAGCGTCGCATCAAGAGCGTCAACCGTGAAAGCGTTGCCTTCGGTGCTCGCGTCGATGCCGCTCGCGTTCGAGAAATCAACGCCCGAAGCGGTGGCCGTTAGCACCACATCATTCGCCAGCACCACCGCGCCGCTCACGCCCGACACATCGAGCGTGCCCACGGTGATGTCGCCGCCGAGAGTCAACGGCCCCGAAGTAAGCGTCAACGCATCCAGAGGCCCAGCCCCGAGCACGCTGTCCGCGCCCACGACCGGAATGCTCAACGCCATCGGCGTCTCAAGCGTGAGAGCTGAGGCTCCACCACCCGAGATGATGCTGCGCGCCGACGACAGATCCAGTGCACCATCGATGAGCATCGAGGCGTCGCCATCAACAATGATCGGCCCGGTGAGCGAACCAAAGTCCGCCGCCACTGCTTGTACGTTTGAACCATTGAGACGCAGCGCACCCGAAGTCGAAACCGCGAGCAAGCCCGGCACGTTGTTCAAGATCCCCACATCGGAATCGAACACCACATCACCCGTGCCCGCGTCAAGCGTCAGCGAGCCGTCGCTCACCCCGCCGGTGGTCCGAACGACGCCGCCCGGGTTGAGCACGATGTCGCCGCCGAAGAGCCCGGTGGTCACCAGCGCCGCCGCGTTGGAATCGAGCCGAAGATCCCCCACCGAATCACCCAGCGTGATCGAATCGCCCGCGGTGCTCAGGATCGAGCCGTTCTCAAGCACGATCTCGGTCAGCCCGCGAAGCCTCAACGGAGCCCCGAACGAACTCGTGCCCGCGTTGATAAAGAGCTGATCGCCCGCTTCAACAATAATCTCAGCGAACGGCCCAACAAGATTCGCCTGCTCGGCGATCGTCAGTGTTAGCTCGCCCGGAGCCTCGGTCACGCCGCCCACGCGGGCATCGCCGCTCGTCGAGATCGTCAGCGTCGGAGGCGCAGAGATGCTCCCGGTCACGCTGCCCGCAAAGTCAACATCGCTGCCTCGCAGCATCTTGGCCCCGGTGCCCAGTGAAAGGGCATCGCCGAAGACCAGTTGACCGCTCTGAGCGTCGAGGGTGCTGGCGCCGTCGAGAGCCACGAACCCGTCGTAGGTCTGGTCGCCGTTGGTGCGCACATCGCCTTCGAGGGCGATGATTCCCGAGCCCCCGCCGTCGGCGCTGGAGCGCACGTCGAGGCTCGTGAGCATGTCGATGTCTGCGCCGGTTACTTCAGCCAACGTGATGTCGCCGCCGGTGACCGTGGCGCGTGCATCGAGGTCAAGCGAACTCGCCGCGTCGCTCGGCGAGGTCACGCCGGTCACTGTGATCGCACCCGCTGTGGCCGAAAGACCCGCGGTATCAATCGTGCGCACGCCTGTGAGCGTCATGGGCCCATCGATCAGCACCGCTCCGCCATCGGTCGCCAGGTCTGCGAGCAAGTTGACCCGTCCGGTTCCGCCGTCGATCACGAGGTCGATGTCCCCGCCGAGCAATCCGCCACCTGCAGTGTTGATCGCAGCGTTGAGCGTGATCGAGCCGTCTTGTTGGAGTGTGGCAGCCGCCGCGTTGGCGATCAGCCGCACGTTCCCGCCGCGAGTGGTGATCGGCTGGTTGACGATGATGTCACGGCCGGCTTCTGCCATCAGACCGATCGCGTCGTTGCTCATCACGAGCACCGCATCAAACGTGATGTCCCGCTCGGCCTGCAAGATCACGTTGGACGTCGCCGAGGTAATAACACTCGCTTCGATCTCATTGGGGAACGCATCGGCATCGAGGTTGGAATCTGGATCGAGGAACTGATCCACGTCGGTCAGCGCGATCGAATCGCCCGTGCCATCGGGCACCACGCGGATGTCCTCGGGATCGATCAGCAGCGTGCCTTCTTTGCCGCCGAGCATGCCTCCGGGAGTCTTGACGCTGCCCGTATAAGACAGGCCCTTCTTGCCCGAGACTTCGACGTTGCCGCCATTGCCCGTGCCCGCTCCGCTCGCCGAGATATCTCCCGCGAACGCGGTCCCGCGATCCGACCACACGACGACGCTGCCGCCGTCACCCGTGCTGAGCGCATCGGCCTTGATCGTGGTGCCCGCCGTGACGAACGTCATGTCCGAGTTGCGGATGCCCGACTCGGTGCCGCGGAACCCGCCACCGATGCGCACATCGCCGCCGCCGCTGTAACCCGAAACATCTATATGGGCATCGACTACGAC
>CAYUVO010000027.1:0-26443 GCA_964448185.1 uncultured Phycisphaeraceae bacterium | reverse complement strand
CCAGCCAGACCCCCAGCCCGAGTAACTCCCGCTCCCCGCCCGTCTGCGCCGTCCGTGCCGATGATCGGTGCAACTCTCAGCACCACTCCACCACCACCCATCAGATGAGTTGCCGAACCTTCGCCCGATTCCGATAGTTACCACATGGCGATCTACCCGCATCCCCACCGATCTGCGAGCACGGCACCGCTCAAGCCCAGAGGGTTCACGCTCGTCGAGATTCTCATCGTCGTCGTGATTCTCGGCATCCTCGCTGCGATCGTCACGCCACAGTTCGCCAACGCCACATCCGAAGCCAAGCAAACAACCTTCGTGACCAGCCTCAACACCTTTGCCAACAGCGCCGAGTACTTCACAAGCCGAACAGGCCTGGCCATCGGCGACACCGGTTCAGGACAAGCTCCCACCAACGGCTTCGAAGATTACATCGACCTCGACTGGTGGCTCCAAACAACTCCCATCGGAGGCGTCTGGGATACCGAACAAGGCATGATCGGTGTCCACTTCAACGGCGGCGGCGACACCCGAGATGCCGCGTTTATGACCGAAATCGACGCCATTCTCGATGACGGCGACCTCGCGACAGGCAGCTTCCGTCAAACCGCCAGCGACCGCTTCTACCTGCTGCTCACCAGCAACTAAGGATTGTGGATCGACTGCGTGTCGTCCGAGCCCCTTCGGGAAGGAAGGGTGCTCTTTCCATCTTGACAAGCCCCGAGTGTCAACGAGGGGGACATGCAGAGTGCGTGCCGCGACGACATCGCTTCGATTTCTCCACGACGAACTCGTGCGTACCAACAAGCCCCGAGTGTTAGCGAGGGGGACACGCAGCGTTCATCACTCGGGTCGTTCGGGCATCGCATCGAGCACGCCGTCGATCAGCCCGTAGTCGAGCATCTCTTTGTCGTCGAGCCACTTGTTGCGATCGCAGTCCTTCGCGATCTCTTCGATCGGTCGACCCGTCGCATCCGAGTACACCCGGTACAACCGATCACGCAAACGCATCATCTCACGCGCCTCGATCTCGATGTCCGTCGCCTGACCCTCGATCACGCCGTTGACCAGCGGCTGGTGCATCAGGTTCCGCGCGTTGCTCAACGCAAAGCGTTTGCCCTTGGTCCCCGAACACGCCATGAGCGAACCCATCGACGCCGCCTGACCGATGATCGAAGTCCGCACATCGGGACGTATAAACTTCATCGTGTCGATGATGCCCAGCCCCGCAGTCACCGAGCCGCCCGGCGAGTTGATGTACATATCAATATCCGCCTTGGGATCTTCGTTCGCCAGGAACAACAACTGAGCCACGATCAGGTTCGCGGTGTCATCGGTCACGGGGCTGCCCATGAAGATGATCCGGTCCTTGAGCAATCGGCTGTAGATGTCGTACGACCGCTCGCCGCGGGCCGTCTGCTCGATCACGATCGGGATCAGGTACGAGCCCTGGGGTCCATTGCTCATCGAAGTCTTCACGGGTCATCCTCCGTCGGGTCCAGCTCCGCGTGTCACGCGCAGCGTCATTACTCAATGCTCTTCAGCCACCAGTTCAATCTCAAGCCGCCTCAGCTCGACTTCTTCTCATCGGGCGTATGCGTCAGGATCTCGTCCACAAGCCCATAGTCCACCGCTTCTTGAGCGTTGAAATACTTGTCGCGTTCGCTGTCATCGTGGAGCTGATCGACGCTCTGTCCAGTATGGCTCGACAGGATCTCGTTGAGCTGGCGTTTGGCCTTGATGATCTGCTCCGCCTGGATCCGGATGTCCTCGGTCTGACCCGTCACTCCGCCGTAAGGCTGATGGATCATCACCGTGGCATGAGGCAAAATGTACCGCTTGCCCTCGGTGCCCGCAGCCAACAGCACCGCAGCGCCCGAATACGCATAGCCAATGCAATACGTCTCGACCGGGCTGCTCAGCAGCTTCATCGTGTCGTAGATCGCCAGCGTGTCGTCCACCGCCCCACCCGGGCTCTTGATATACAAATTGATCGGCTGACCACGCTTCTGATGCTCCAGATAGTGCAGCTGCATCATCACGCGAGTCGCGCTCGCATGGTTGATATCCGTGGTCAAAAACACGATCCGATGTTCGAGGAGCAACTCCTCGATCGTCATCTCGCGCGTCCGTTGATAGCTCGCTGTTGCTGCCGGCATCCAGGCCTCCTGTCTCGCCTACCAAGCCCTCTCCTGAGGCTCTCGTGCGAGCACGCTGCGCATACTAGCCGCCCGTGCTCTACGGACCGACTCGACCCTCCCTATCGGCTCATCACCCCCCAGCGTCCGCATCGATCCCGCCTCTTTGCGCACTTCCTCACCTTCGCTACCCAAGGCATTCCCACCAAAATCAACGCATCGTCTTGACCTGAAACAACTTCGAGACATTTCCCAACCCGTCACACAACCATTGCTCACCCGCCAACCAAGCTCTACTATCGCCTCCTGTTCCTCTGTATCCATCCTCCTTCTAAGGCCAACAACGTGCCAACCGCCGTCATCAGCGACACCCACGGCAACGCAGAAGCCCTCCGCACCGTCCTTGAAGATATCAAGGACAAAGCTTGCGATCGGGTCATCTGCTTGGGAGACATCATCGGCTACGGCCCTGAACCCCTCGCCTGCATCGACCTCGTACGAGAAAACTGCGACTGGTCCCTCATGGGAAACCACGACTTCGCAGTCCTCTATGAACCCACCAACTTCAACCAGTCCGCCGAACAAGCCGCCTACTGGACACGCCAACAGCTCGATCTCGACGCCGAAGACAACCTCAAAAAACAACGCTACGAGTTCCTCGGCAAACTCCGAGTCCGCGTCGTTGAAAAATCCCCGGGTGGCCACCACGAACTCCTCGCCGTCCACGGCTCGCCACGCCGACCCATCAACGAATACATCTTCCCCGATGACGCCCTCACCAGCCCCGATAAACTCGAATCCATCTTCAAACGAGTCAACAAACTCTGCGTAGTGGGCCACACCCATGTCCCGGGCGTCTTTACCGACGAATGCGAGTTCTACCCACCCGACGAGCTCTCAGATGACCAGACCTACGTCTTCGAGCCCGACGAAAAAGCCGTCATCAACGTCGGATCCGTTGGTCAGCCCCGCGACAACGACCCGAGAGCCAGCTACGCCATCCTCCACGAGGACCGCGTCCAGTTCGTCCGCGTCGAATACGACAACAACAAAACCGCAGAGATGATCTACGCCATCCCCGAGCTGATCGACTGGCTCGGCGAACGACTCATCGAAGGCAGATAAACCCCGTTCCCTCCAGCCCTCCCCGCAACCATCCACGCCCCCCCACTCACTCACCGCCACGCCGAACCACTCTCCGGCATGTGCGCACAAAACGACATCGAAGCTACCTATGCCTCCACGGAAAAAATCAGTGCTCCGGATCATCGTCCCCTTCGCGCTCGCAGCGGGCGCGATCGCCTTAGCGATCGCCGTCGCTGTCAACACCACCAACAACTCCAACCGCAACAGCGGCACCACAACTTCACCTCCTGTCACCACCACTAATACTCCGCCCCCCGCGATCGCTTCGACCGATACCCCGACAACCGACACCCCAACACCCACTCCGACTGCCGACGCAGAGCCTCAAACCACTACAGAACCTGCCCAACCGACCGCCCGAGCGACCTCGCCACAAGCCCCCCAAGCTCTCCCCGACAACCCCGCCCTTGTCGGTCTATATCCCCGAACCTACGACGCGCCCGACGCACCGCCCTCGCCGCTGGGCTCGCTCGATCCAAAGGGCTCGATCAAGCTCTTCGCCGAGTTTGATCTCCGCGACGCGGGCATCTCCTCGCTGCGGCTCGCCGATGGATTTGTCACTTCCGAGGCCGAACGAGACGCCCTCGCTGGCAACCCCATTGCCCCCGAGGACCACATCCAGGTCCAGGGCACCATCACCCACAACGACTTCTATCTCACCCCGATGGCCGCGTCCTCGGTCACGCTGGGCAACCAAACCATCTACCTCGACTACGCCCCCACCGGCTCGGTCGTCTGGCGCGAAATCACCCCCGGCACCTTCGAGGCCATCATCGCCAACGACTCCGATCAGGACGTCGCCCGCATCACCCGCATCTTCACCCTCGACCCCGACAGCCACAACATCCATCTCGAACAGCGCGTCGACAACCTCACCGATGCACCCTTCACCGCCCAGCTCGTCACCACGGGCCTGACCGATCACCCCAAAGACACCCTGGGCTATGGCGGCGACAAACGCCGCGTCCGCTTTGGCTACCTCGCAAGCCCCGCCATCGACCCTAACCGAACCGTCGTCTCCGCCGATGCCTACCTCATCCCTCGGAGAAAGACCTTCGGCAAACGCGACGCCACCACCGGCAACTACGCACCCGTCGCACAAGTCTGGCCCACCCTAAAGGGCACCGAGAAAGAACACGACCTCGTCTGGCTGGGCGTCACCAGCCGCTACTACGCCGCCATCCTCCACAAAGACCTCCCCGATTCGGTCTCCCTGAGTGATCCCAACTCCTCAGCGATTGACCGTCTGTTCCGCGATGTGGTCCGTGTCGAGCGGGTCGTCATCAACAAACCAGAGCTCAAAAGCGGTCTGTTCGGCAACAAAACAGTCAACGACCCGCTGATGGCGCTCTCGATCGTCGCCCAGCCCATGACCGTCGCCCAAGGCGGCACCGCAAGCCAGAGCTGGGGGCTCTATGCCGGGCCGCTCTCTCAGACCAAGATCCGAGCCGAACCCATCGGAGCAGCTCTCGGGCTCGACACCATCGTCGTCTACAACTTCGGCGGGCCATGCTCCTTCTGCACCTTCACCTGGCTCACCTCACCGCTCAGAGGACTCCTCGATCTCCTCCACTCGATCACCTACGACTGGGCGCTCTCGATCATCCTTCTCGTTGTTGTCGTCCGCACCCTCCTCCACCCCGTCACCCGGTGGAGCCAGATCAAAATGCAACGCTTCGGCAAGCAGATGCAGGGCATGGCGCCCAAACAGAAAAAAATCCAGGAACGCTACAAAGACGACCCCACCAAGATGCGCGAAGAGATGTCCAAGCTCTGGCGTGAAGAAGGCATCAGCCCCGCGGGCTTCCTCGGCTGCCTGCCCATGTTCCTCCAGAGCCCCGTCTGGATCGCCCTCTACGCAACCCTCTACTTCACCTACGACCTCCGCCACGAACCCGCCTTCTTCGGCGTCTTCCAGAACCTCACCAACCACGCCTGGCTCTTCATGGGCGACCTCTCAGAACCCGATCGAGCCATCTCCTTCGGCGGCACCGGCTTCTCCGTGCCCCTCATGGGATCCATCCAATCATTCAACATCCTCCCGCTCCTGCTCGGTGCGGTGTTCTACGTTCACCAGAAATACCTCACGCCGCCCGCCAGCGCCGCGATGACCCCCGAGCAAGAGAGCCAGCAGAAAATGATGCGCCTCATCAGCGTCTTCATGTTCCCCATCTTCATGTACAACGCACCCAGCGGCCTCTCCCTCTACTTCATCACCAACTCGCTGCTCGCCATCTTTGAAACCAAGTGGATCCGTGCCCACATGGACAAAAACGACATGCTCGAGCCGGAAAATCTCAATAAAAAGAAAAAGAAGAAAGTCAAGAGCCCGCCCAAGCCCGGCTCCCTCCGCCACCGTCTCGCCGTCGCCCTCGAAGAACAACAACGACAACGCGCCCTCCAAGACCACCGCTCGCCCAAGCGTGAACCACGCATGGCCAAACCCGAGCAGCCCGAACGCAAGTACAAGAAAAAACGCTGACGCTCGCACTCTCTCTTACGAGCCGCGACCGTAAGGGAGCGGTCCTCTCGAAAGGATTCCCCGCGTGCGCACGGGCGACACCATCACCGCTCTCGCCACCGGCCCCATCACGCCGGGCACCGCATCATCCACAACCGCCACCCACGCCCTCATCCGCCTCAGTGGCCCAGCGAGCATCTCCGCGTTCGAGCCTCTGTTTTCTGCGTCAACTCCGCCGACGCACACCAAGCGAAGCTGCTCGCGCGTCATCCTCAACCTCTGCCTCGATCATGCAACCGACCGCGCGCCCAGCTCGCTGCCCGCGCAGCTCATGGTCTACCCGCATGGCCAAAGCTTCACGGGCGAGCTCTCCGCCGAGCTGATCCTGCCGAGCAACCGCACGCTGGTCAAACGCATCATCGACCGGCTCTGTGCGCACGCGGATGTTCGTCCCGCCGAGCCAGGCGAGTTCAGCGCCCGTGCCTATCTCGCCGGTCGGCTCTCGCTGAGCCAGGCCGAGGGCATCGCGGCACTCATCGCAGCCAACACCCAAGACCAATGGCAAGCAGCCCGTCAGCTCACCTCGGGCCAAGCGGGCGAGCTGCATCAATCGTGGGCTGATGATCTCGCCAATCTGCTCGCGCTCACCGAGGCGGGCATTGATTTCACCGATCAAGAAGACGTCGTCGCGATCACTCCCGAGGCGCTGCGTGATCGGCTCCATGCACTCCGCGCAGCCATGAACGCTGCTGCACCCTCTCTCGTGCGCACCGGCGCGGTGCGTGTCGCCCTTGTCGGCCCGCCCAACGCCGGCAAAAGCACGCTGTTCAACGCCCTGCTCGGCATCGCGCGAACCATCACGTCCGAACAAGCGGGCACCACTCGCGATGCCATCTCCGAGCCGATGGATCTGCGCCCGCTGACCGCAATGCCCGTCGAGCTGATTGACCTTCCCGGGCTTGATGCGTCGCTTGCTGATCCCATTGGCATCGAGTCTCAACGCTGCGCACGCGAAGTGCTTGCACATGCCGACGTGTTCATCGTGTGCGCACCCGATCTCAACGCTGATATTGACACTCTGCTCGAAGACCGCGCTGGATCCATCATCCGTGTGCGCACCAAAGCCGACCGACCGGGACCGTTGTCCGCCGACGCCATCCCTGTGTGCGCCATCCCTGTGTGCGCCATCGACCACTTCGGCCTAGCCGATCTGCGTTCCGCCATCGCTCACCGCGTCAACGAGCTGACCTCCACCTCGGCGAGCTCGGCTGCGGGAGTTGCTCCCCGACACGCCGCCGCTCTCCGCGACACCGCGGAGTACCTCCTGTGTGCGCTCGATCATCTGCATCAAAGCGAAGTACTCGCAAGCGATCTGCGATCTGCCCTCGACGCGATGTCGCCGCTGGTGGGCCGCATCGAACCCGATCAGGTGCTCGGGCTGGTCTTTAGTACGTTCTGTGTCGGGAAGTAACCGGCCTGTGTCCTACGGCGTCAACCGGCTCGCACGCACCACGCTCGCGCCGATAAATGCTTCGAGCATCTCTTCCGCGAACGTGCGCACAGCACATCGCGTCTGTTCCTCGGCTTCGCCCCACATCAGCACCACCAGATCGTCCGCGTCGTCGGGCCTCTGGATCACCCATTGGCCTTGCTCACCGAACCGTCGAGGGAGCTGCGCAGTCAGGTGCGCCGTCAGCGCGTTGCGCTGTGGCCCGCCCACCGCGAGCGCCGGAGCGGCCCGCACCGATGATTCGTTGAGATACCACAGATCCGTACACACCACCGCCCGCATGGTCCCAGCGGGTCCCTCGACCGCGTCATCGAGAGCTGCGCAGCACCGACCCGCCAGAGCGTGCGCCAAGGGTCGGTCCTCGATCTCTGCTTCGAGTCCTGAACCAACCACAATCAAGACGAGTCGATCGGGCGTGATGTCTCCAGCTTCTTGCATCCGCGCAGTCTACTCGACCTGACGAATCCTCGGCGTCCGAGAATCCCCGGCCGCAGGTTCGCGGACCGACCAAGCCCGCGCAACCGCCTGTGACCCGTCCAACGGGCACGACCTCTGGCCGCGTGCCATCACCCGCTGCGCGCGCACCGCTCAACAACCGATGCACCATCTCCAGCACCCATTGTCTTCTTTCCCTGCCTTCTCTCTCGCATGTTGGGCGGCCACACGGAGCACTCGATGATCCCACGACTCGGCAACCTTCTGGTAGACCAAAGCATCATCACCCCCCAGCAGCGCGACCAGATCCTCTGGGTGCAGCGCGAGCATCCACGCCCGTTTGGAGTCATCGCTGAGGAGCTCTTTGGCGTCAAGCCCGCCGACGTTGAACGCGCCTGGGCCGAGCAGCTCATCGCCTATCCTCAGCGCATCGACCCGGCGATCATCATGCCCGCGCGTGAAGCACTGGGCTTGATTGATCGTCGTCAGGCGTGGCAGTTTGGCATCCTGCCGCTCGATCAGCGCGGACCCGATCTTCGGCTCTGCACCTGCCCGGCCATGCTCGTCAAAGCCGTTCGCTTCGCGGGCTGGAGGCTCGCTGGGGGCTGCCTCTTCGAGCTCGCCGACCCAGATCGGCTCGCGATCGCTCTCCAAGAGCACTACCCGATGGCCGGGCTCGACGAATCTGCCCTGACCGGCAATCGCCCGGTCTCCGAAGCGAGCTAGCAACACCGCCTCGCTTCCGCGAGGGGCTCGATGATCTGACTTTCTGAATCGAGAGACGTTCGAGCCGTGGGCGGGAGCCCACGGGGCTTTGTGTCCCCGCCCCCTGCTGCCCGCGTATCGTTCGGGCTGACATGCCCAAAGCCGAACCCATCTCGACCGTCTCATTCATCAGCTTGGGATGCCCTAAAAACCTCGTGGACTCCGAAAAAATGCTCGGGTTGCTCGCAGAGGACGGCATGCTGCCCGTCTCGGCCACCGAACCCTCTGCCCCACACGACGATTCGACCAATACCGATCTCGATGCTGCTCACTCCTCCGACCACTCCATCGACGACGCCGACGCAGTCGTCATCAACACCTGCGGCTTTCTCGAATCGTCCAAAGAAGAATCCCTGGGCGTCATCCGTGCCGCCGTCAAAGCCAAACAAGAAGGCCGCGTCAAACGGGTCATCGTCGCGGGCTGCCTCGTCCAACGACACCGAGCCAAGCTCGCCCAATGGGTCCCGGGTATCGACTCGATGGTCGGAGTCTTCGACCGCGATCACATCATCGAAGCGGTCCGCGGCCCGGGTTCAACCGAGATCACCGGCGACGACACCCCGCCCTACTGGATCCATGCCAACGCCATTGTCAAAGCCAAGGACGAGGGCCGAAACACCGTGGGCCTCACCGTCAACGGCAAGGACGGCAAAGGCGTGGGCTACTTCGAGTCCGACGCTGGACGTCTGCGACTCACGCCGCGACACTTCGCGTATCTGCGCATTTCCGAGGGCTGCAATCAGGCGTGCGCCTTCTGCACCATCCCCTCGATCCGTGGCAAGATGCGTTCCAAGCCACTCGACGCGATCCGTGACGAAGCCCTTGAGCTCTGTGCCGATGATGCACGCGAGCTGTGCCTGATCGGCCAAGACACCACGAGCTATGGCGACGACATCGGCCAAGGCTGGAACCAAAGCACACGCACCGGGGGGCTCCCCGATCTGCTCCGCACCGTGTGCGCCGCAGCCGATGAGGCCACCCAAGCCGATGGCCTCGCCCGATGGGTCCGGCTCATGTACGCCTACCCGAGCAACTTCCGCGACGAGTTCATCGACGCCTTCGCACACCTCTGCGAGACCTCCTGTCTCGTCCCCTACATCGACATCCCCCTCCAGCACGCCTCTAACACCATGCTCACCGCCATGCGAAGGCACGTCAAAGCCGAGCAGCAATCCACACTCATCCATACGCTCCGTGAACGCATCCCCGGGCTCGCGGTCCGCACCACCTTCATCAGCGGGTTCCCGGGCGAGACCGACCAAGACCACCGCCAACTCCTCGATTTTATCGAAGAACACTCCTTCGAGGCCCTCGGGGTCTTTGAATATTCCGCTGAGGATGGCACCCCCGCGGGGACCATGGAAGCCGACCCCAAGCTTGCGGTCCCCGATGACGTCAAACGCCAACGCAAAGACGAGATCATGGCGCTCCAGCAAACGCTCGCCTTCGAGCAGTCCGAGTTCCTCGCCGCGCAGTTTGATCCACAATCCCCGGCCGATTCAGGGCTTCGCCTCGACGTGCTCATCGAATCACAAGCCGGGGTCAGCGAAGACGGCACCCCCGTCTATCGAGGCCGGGCGTACTTTCAGGCTCCGCAGATCGACGCGGTGACCTTGGTGCATTCGGTCGAGCCGCTGGCCATCGGCGAGTTTACCCGATGTGCCGTCATCGACTCCTCGGGCTACGACCTCGTCGCGGTCCCCGAGGCGTTGCTCTGTGCCGAGTAGCGAGTGAGTGCTCTCCTCTACAAGCCCCGAGTGTCAGCGAAGGGGATCTGCTGGGGCGATGTTCGTTGCATCCCATCTCTGCACCCCGAACGCCTCCTAGGCCGATAGCCTCTGAGATGCTCAGGCCAGGTCACATCATCGCGCTCAGTGTGCTTGCCCTGCTGTGCATGGGCACGCTGATGGTCAACAGCGCAGGCATGCGCGTCGCTCCACTAGGCGTCAACGGCTACTCCACCACCGGGATCACCCTCGAATCCATCCTGCTCTCGAAAAACACCATCTACGCGGCCGTGGCCCTCACCCTGCTCGCCATCGCCAGCTTCCTGCCGATTCGCCGATTGGCCGGACTTACGCATGGTCATCAAGCCGAAGGCTCAGAGCCGCTGAACAGTTGGCGCACCCTCATCGGCTGGGTGCTCATGGTCGCTGCGATCCTTGCGGTGCTCGCTCTGGTCTATATCCCCGGTCTAGGCAAGACCGTCAACGGCTCGTCTCGATGGGTCGGCATCGGCTCGTTCTCGTTCCAGCCCTCCGAGATCGCCAAATGGGCTTTGGTCGCTGCGGTCGCGTGGTACGCGGTCGTCCGCCAAGGAGTGCTCGATCGGCTGCTGACCGGGCTGATGCCCGTGGCCATCGGCTCGGGGCTCGTGGTCGGGCTTGTGGCGATCGAAGACTTGGGCACGGGTGTGCTCATGGGAATGGTCGTGGGCGTGATGCTGCTCGCAGCGGGCGCACGCATCTGGCACCTCGCGTTGTTCGTCCCCCCGGCGATCGCTGCGGTGGTGCTGCTCATCGTCACCAGTGCCTACCGAGCAAGGCGCATCCTCGCCTTCCTCGACCCGTTCGCCTATCCCGAGACCCACGGCTACCACATGATCCAGTCCATGATCGCCATCGCCAACGGCCAAGGCGTAGGGCGAGGACTCGGCAACGGCCTCCAAAAATTCGGCTACCTCCCCGAAGACCGCACCGACTTTCTCTTCGCGGTCATCTGCGAAGAACTCGGCCTGCTCGGGGCACTCATCGTCACCGGGCTCTATACCGCGATCTTGCTCGCTGCCATGCGGATCATCAGCCGCGAGCGAGACCGGATGCTCCAGCTCTTTGGCGTCGGGGTCATAGCCACCGTCGGCATTCAGGCGCTGATCAATATGGTCGTCGTCACAGGGCTCGGGCCGACCAAGGGCATCGCGCTGCCGTTGCTTTCTGCGGGCGGCACGGGCTGGATGCTCACCGCAGCCTGCCTAGGGGTGCTCATCGCCATGGACCGCGCCCAGCAACGCGACCCGGTGTATCACTCCGAGCAGATCACACCGGACGACACCCTCTGGGACGCCCCGGCTTCGCTCGCATGAGTCAGCCACTCAAAGAAAGCACGCACTCGTGGGCACTGGTTGTTGCAGGCGGCGGCACCGGCGGGCATCTGTTCCCGGCGATCGCTGTCCACGAGGCTCTGACAGCGCTCGCGGGCCGAGACATCCCGACGCTGTGGCTGTGCAGCAACCGCTCGATAGACGAGCAGATCCTCGGCTCGCGCCACCTGCACTTTGAGCCGCTGCGGGCTCAACCTTTTTCATTACGTCCAAGGGGGTTCTTGAAGTTCCATGCCGGCTGGGGGCTCTCGGTGCGCACAAGCCGGGCAGCTCTGCAAAAGCTCAAACGCACGCACTCCAAAGTCATCGTGCTCTCCACCGGCGGGTTCGCAGCAGCCCCGGTGGTCCAAGCAGCTCGGATTGAAGTGTGCCCGGTCCATGCACTCGTGCTCGACGACCCGCCCGGCAAAGCAACCCGCTGGATCCTGCGACACTCCCAGCACGTCTACGACGCCACCCTCGCGGGCAGAGTCCCCAACGCTCAACACGTCGGTCCGATCATCCGCAGCGGCGCGCTGACGCCGACCCACACCGATCGCGCCGCGTGCGCACAGCACTGGGGACTCGACCCCGTTCGACCCGTGCTGCTTGTCACCGGCGGCAGCCTCGGGGCACGCTCGCTCAACGAGTTCGTGATGGCGTTCATCACAGAGCATGGCGCCGAGATCAGATCGCTGGGCTGGCAGGTGCTCCATCAGGCGGGGGGGCAGGCGGGAGGACAGGGGGAAGACGATCAGCATGACCATCTCGCTGCTGCCTACGACCAAGCTGGGATCGACGCGAAGGTCGTAGAAACGCTCGATCCGATGGGGCTGGCATGGGGGGCAGCCGAGTTTGCGATCTGCCGGGCGGGGGCGGGAACGGTCGCCGAGGTCGCCCTCAACGCGGTGCCGACAGCGTTCATGCCCTACCCGTTCCACAAAGATCAGCATCAAGCACACAACACGCGGCCATTGGTCGAGGCCCGAGCCGCAAGGTTATGGGACGATCATGTAGACCCGGCTGCAAACCTAGGGGTTCATGGCCCAGAGCTGCTCGAGCTGCTCACATCACAGGATCTACGCGACGAGATGCGAGTTCAGCTTGAGCCTCTCTCGTCGAGCCTGCCTAGAGAGGCTGCGAGCGTGGTGGGCCGATCGATTCTCGACTCGGTGGGTTGGGCCCCGGGCTCCTCTGCTGGTGAGGACTGAGCCACAAAAGTTATCGGCTCGGCACGATCTCCTTGAGAACCGGGGGGTGTTCTCCGGGTCTTGGGGTACACTTTGGGCGTGAGCGTAACTTCAGCCCCCAACAAGGCGCTGTGTGTGGTGTGGTCTCCTGCGAATGCGGAGCCACCCTCTGGGTTGCTTGTCGCCCTTGGGGCCAAGGGGCTGGGCGTTGAGCACGCGGACAATGCGTATACCGCGCTCGCGGGCGTGCTCGGGCGGAGTGCATCAAGCGAGGTCGTGGTGCTGGTGATCGTCGACCCCGAAGATCATCCCCGATACGAAGAGACGATGGCGACGCTTGATCGGTACGCGCCGCGGGCAGCCCGCTGGACGTATAGCGCAGCCGCCAAGCCTCCCTTGCAGATCGCAAGGCCTCGTGCGATCGCTCGCAGCGATCCAAGTGAACAAGCCCCCGTCAGCGTGCAAGCTGAACCCAAGCCAACGCCTCGGGCAAAGTCACACCAGAGCGGCCCGATGCTCAGGCTCACAGGCTTGGGCGTGCTCGGGGGCGTCGGCCATGCATCGCCACATGAGCATGGCCAGCATGATCTGGACCTGCCGCGCTCCGATGGGTCGGATGGACTCCTCGACGAGCAAGCCGCGTCGCAGCACGCGAACCCCGAATCCATGCTCACCAGCGAAGAGATGGCAGCCCTGCTCAGCGACGACGGCGCAGAGTTCACCCACGAGGGCGATCGGTCATGAGCCCCCACCCCACTCCACCCCCGCCCCCCCAGGCCCCCCCGGCCCCCACTCCACCTTCATCACCTGCGCCTGATGCGCGCACGCTGCGGGTGATCGCGGTCGGACCCACGGGGCTCGAACAAACGCTTCGGCGGGACGCCACCGTAGAGCTCATCCGTGCGCGCACGCCGATGGACGCACTGGGCGAACTCGCTGACCCGATTGACGACGACTCGCCCGCACTGACCGTAGTCGTGGTCAGCACCGTAGCCGACGCGAACGACACCGAGACTGAACGCAGGGCATTCGTCGCGGCGCTGCGTTCGATCGACCCCACTGTGCGGGTTGTGCGCACGGGTACGGGCACTGCGCATGGCTTTGATGCAGCGGTCGGTTCGCAAGCAAACGCGGACGATCTGCGCGGTGTCGAGACGGCCCGCCCCCTCGCCACAGCCGCCAATCCCGCTGCGCCCGCAGTTGCATCGGGGGGTGTCCAAGGCGTGCAACCCGAGACGCATCTCGCAGATGAAGCCATCGCAGCTGCGTTGGTGCGAGGCCAGGACGTGCTGCCCGAGGCGCTCAAGCTCATACGCGCCCGGTGCAACGATTCATCGGTGTCGTTTGTCGCGATCGGTTCCGATCAGGACGGGCACGATACTGTCAATCAGGACGATCGGGGGGTGGTTGTCGCGGGCTCGGATGGACGGGTGCTGGGTCGGCTGATCGGGTGTGATGCGGGATGTCTTGTCGAGCACGCGAGCTGGCTTGCGGGCTGGCTGCGGGCTGGCTCGTTGCAGCGAGAGCTGCGGGACGCCGCGTTCCGTGACCATCTCACGGGCGCCTGGAACCGCCGATACTTCGATCGGTTTTTGCCCGCGTGCCTTGAGCGCGCCCGCGAGCGACGATTGCCGGTGACGTTGATGTTATTTGATGTTGACAACTTCAAGCAGTACAACGACCGCCACGGCCACGCTGCGGGCGATGAGATCCTCGCGGAAACCGTGCGCCTCATGGACAGCGTGATCCGCCCGCACGACCGGGTGTGCCGAATCGGGGGCGATGAGTTCGCGGTGATCTTCTTTGAGCCCACGGGGCCGCGCGATCCTGGGTCGAAACCGCCTGCGGATGTGTTCGCGCTCGCTGAGCGTTTCCAGAAACAGATCTGCCAGCACCACTTCCCCAAGCTCGGGCGAGAGGCTCCTGGCACGCTGACGATCTCGGGCGGGCTCGCCACGTTCCCTTGGGACGCGATGACTGCAACGGACCTGATCGAGCATGCGGACCAGCTTGCGATGCGTTCGAAACAGCTCGGCAAAAACGCGCTGACCCTCGGGCCCGGCGCAGAACGCTATCGAGCCGGCGGCTGCGAACCGGAAGAAGATGAACCCAGCAGCCCGCTGACGGGCACGGACCACGAAGACGCCTAATACTTCGGCTCGCGGGCGTGACGCCCGTGCCACCAAGAACACACCAACTCTGTCATCCCTGAGGGTGCATCCCGAGCGTGCAATCAGTCACCGAGATCAAGTCGCTCCTCGCAAGCCACGGGCTGACGCCCAAGAAGTCGCTCGGCCAGAACTTTCTCATCGATGCCAACTTGGTGCGCAAACTGATCGATGCCTCGGGTGTTGGATCAGGTGATCTGGTGCTCGAAGTCGGGCCCGGCACGGGCACGCTCACCGAGGGGCTGCTCGAACGCGGCTGCGAAGTGATCGCAAGCGAACTCGACGACGCACTCGCCTCGCTCATCGAAGATCGCTTCGCGGGCCAGAGTTGCACGGTCGTCCGGGGCGATTGCCTTGCGAGCAAGCGAGCGATCTCGGGTGCTGTTCTTGAGGCGATTGGCGGACGCAGATTTACGCTTGTGGCCAATCTGCCCTACCACGCGGCGACGCCTCTGATGCTCCGTCTGATGACCGCTCACCCCGAGTGCAGCGGACAGTTTGTCACCGTGCAACGCGAGGTCGCCCAACGACTTGCAGCCAAACCCGGCACCCGCACCTACGGCTCGATCAGCATCGTCGCGGGCGCGGTGTGCGAGGTGAAACTCTTGGGCGTGCTCGCGCCGAGTTGTTTCTGGCCCCGGCCCGAGGTGACCAGCGCGATGATCTCGCTGATCCGCCGTGCGCAACCCCTGACAACTGATGCAGTAGCGCTCGCCGAGCTGTGCCAGAAGCTGTTCTCATCACGCCGAAAGCAGCTCGGCAAGGTGCTCGGCCGCGATACGCAGTGGCCAGAGGGCGTCCGTGCTGAGGACCGCATCGAGGCATTGAACCCCGAGCAGGTCGAACAGCTCCGCTTGGTGTGCAGCTAAACCTACTTGCCGATCTAAAGCCGATCTGTGGCCCAACGTCCGCATATCACTGCGAAAATAAAGAACAACTCTGGGCTGTCAAGAGGCCTCTGTGTGCTGCCCGAAGGGTTGAGCACGACAAACCCGAAACAGTGTGCGCAGATTCGGGATTCGTGGGGCTGACGGGCACAACAAAATCCGGTACGCTGAGTCGTGTCGCGTACCCGCGTGGTCAGCATGAGGCTGACCCCATTGGCGTGAAGGAGGTGCGCCCCCCATGGGCGAAGCCACCAAGCCGACTGCGTCGTCAGAGCCTGCGGGCAGTGGCGGCGAACTAGCCTCGTCGCTCGAGACGCACGTTCGACGTGCGACCGACGGCCGACTCGGACCCATCGAATGGTTCCGGTCCGCATGGCAGCGCTCGGGCGCGTCAACGGGATACTCGACGTATCAAATCGACGAGACCACCTCGGTCAAGGTGCTGGTCAAGCTCCCGGTGGGACCGCGCGAGTACCGCTGGAGCCTCAAGCTCGGCCGCGCCGACGAACCGATGTGGAATGACCGTGATGCGGACCGCTGCCCGGTGCCACGGATGGTCGATGGCGGCGAGGCAATCAACGGCTACGACCTGTGCTGGCTCGTCGAAGAACGCCTCGACCACGAAGCACATCCCGACGCCATGGCCAAGCCCGATGTCCAAGGCGTCATCGACGCGGCCGCAAGGTTCCAGGCTGCGGCGCACGCGGCGGGCAGCGTCAACGAACCCCCTCATCGACGCGACTGGGAAGAAATGGTCGAAAAATCCCGTGCCGCTCTCGACACGGTGCTCATCCCCCAGCCTCAGCACTGGAACGCGGTCCTCAAGAAGTTCCACAAGATCGTCCCTGCGGTCGCAAGGGCATGGGAAGCCCGGCCTGTGGACTGCTGGTGTCATGGCGACCTGCACGCGGGCAACGTGATGCAGCGGACTTCTACGGGGCATTGGGTGCTGCTGGATCTGGCGATGACCCACGCGGGGCACTGGGTCGAGGACGCGGTGTATTTCGAGCGTCAGTATTGGCACCGCAAGAAGGATCTCTGCGGCATCAAGCCCGTCTCGGCGATGGCCAGAGCCCGCAAGGATTTGGGCATGGATATGCCGGGTGAGCACGCGGAACTCGCCAACCTCCGGCGGGTGCTGATGGCGTCATGCGTGCCGGCGGTCGCCCATCACGAGGGCTCGGCGGCCTATTGCGACACCGCCCTTGAGCTGCTCGAACGGCTGATGCCGTTGGTCCCCCACGCATAAATACCGACTGGCTACATACCCCCGAATGGACGTAGAGTACGCCTTGTTGCGAGAGTTATGCCGAACAAAGTACGATTATTGTGCTCAGTATGGTTCTGAAAGATCTTCTGACTAGCCCCGGAGCATGATCGGGGGGTATGCTGATGGACCTGTCTTCGGGGTCGGCCTGGACCAGAGACCTGCCGGCTCCTGCCATTTGATCCGCGTGACCCATCGGCTGGTTCGGTGGGTTGCTTATTCCGCCTGCGGCCCGTTCGCGGCCCACACAGATACGAGGTGAACCCATGGAAGCATTCGATACCCTCAAGCGCCTGATCGCCCAAGCCGAGGACGATATGGCCAAAGCCCAGGGTGGCAACAAGGCCGCCGGTACCCGTGTCCGTAAGACCATGCAAGAGATCAAGGACGCGGCGCAGGCTGTGCGCAAGGCGGTCTTGGAGATGCGTGGGGAGTCGTGAGCTGACAAAAAGCATCCCACAACCAGTGGTCGCAGCGGGCACGGGCGATTCGGATCGCTCGTTGTTCGACTTAGCCGGGATCGATCTCAACTCGACTTTCGCCGATGGTGAAGGGATCGAGCGGATCATCCCGCACCGTGGCGACATGCGCCTGCTCGACCGCGTGATCTGGGTGAGTGACGATCACCAATTCGCTGTTGGTGTGCGTGAGGTGCGTGGCGACGAGTTCTGGGTCGCTGGGCATTTTCCCCAGAAGCCGCTGTATCCGGGTGTGCTGATGGTTGAGAGCGGTGCGCAGCTCGCTGCTTACCTGTGGAACAAGCAGAAGCCCGAGCCGACGATGGCCGCGTTCTTGCGGATTGATCGGTGCGCGTTCCGTCGGGGCGTGGTGCCCGGCGAGGATCTGTTGCTGCTGTGCCGCGAGATCAAACAAGGCAACCGCCGATTCGTTACCCAGCTCCAGGGCATGGTGGGCGATGAGATCGCATTCGAGGCGCAGATCACGGGCATGTCGCTGGGGCCGATGGAATCGTGAGCCCTCCCCTTACTCGCCCCCCTTCTACTCGCCCTCACTCTCTGCCACCCACATGAGCGACACGTCCATTTCTCCGTATCCCTTGACGCTCACGCCGATGCTCCGCGACAAAGTGTGGGGCGGAAGCTCGTTGTCTGCACTCGGCAAGCCCATTGCGCCCGGTGCCACGATCGGCGAATCGTGGGAGCTCGCGGACCTGCCCGCACACATCGCGGGTGATGAGAGCCGATCCGTCATCGCTACGGGCTTGCTCGAGGGCGAGACGATCCACGACGCGATGGAGCTCTGGGGCAACGATCTGCTCGGCAGCGCGTCGCCCACTCCACTTGGAAACTTCCCGCTGTTGGCAAAGTACCTTGACGCCCGAGAGCATCTCTCGGTGCAGGTGCATCCGTCACCGGCGTATGCCAAAGCGCACCCGGAGGCGCATCTCAAGACCGAATGCTGGATGGTCGTCGCAGCGCAGAGCGACGCGGAACTGTTCATCGGCATCAAGCCGGACATCTCGCGCGAAGCGTTCGCAGAACACATCAAGGCGGGAACGGTGCCCGAGGCGATGGTGCGTGTCCCCGCCCGCGTGGGTGATGCGTACCTGCTGCCGAGTGGCACCTGTCACGCTTTAGGCGCAGGCGTTGTGGTCGCAGAAGTTCAGACGCCGAGCGATACGACGTTCCGTGTGTACGACTGGGCACGCGAATATGGCAGGCCCAAACGCGAGCTGCACATCGACCAGGCGCTCGAGTGCATTGACTTCTCGCCGACGGTAAAGCTGCCTCCCGTCACCAGACTCAACGACAGCGCACGCGAAGGTCGGCTGGTCACGACGGACACGTTTGTCGTCGATGAACTCGCCATGAGCTGCGAGGAACGTCCGGCAGTAGATGAACACGAAGACGCGCCGATCGTGCTGATGGTGCTCTCGACCATGGGCGGCTCGGTCCGCGATACCAAACGTGGACTCGAGACTCCCTTCGAGACGGGAACGACGATCCTGCTGCCCGCTTCGATCGCGGGTCATTGTGTGATCGCTGCCGGGCCGGGGACGAAGATTCTGCGTTCGACGGTGCTCTGATCAACCAACTGCACCGCCTCGCTTCCGCGAGGGGCTCGGTGATCGCGAGTGGAAGTCTTCAGAACTGGGCGAGTCGCGACTCGAGCCCTCGGCGAACGTCGGGCCATTGCGTGTGGATGACCGAGTGCGTCGCCGAGCCGCGGAGGTGCCCGTCGGGCATGATGACGTGCTGACGCAGGACTCCCTCGAACGTGGCGCCGAGTTTGAGGATGGCTGCCCGGCTCGCCGCGTTGCGGTCGTCGGTCTTGAGCTCGACACGGATCGCAGAACCCGTCTCAAAGATATCCGTCTCGAACGCTCGCTCCATCAGCAGCAGCTTGCACTCGGGGTTGACCGCGGTGCCCCGGACCTCGGGCGCGTACCACGTCCAGCCGATCTCGACGCCCCGGTGCAGCGGGCGGATCGAGCAATACGTCGTGGACCCGATCACTCGGCCGGACACATCGCGCACGGTGTGCGGCAGAATCGCCGGGTTGTCGATCAATCGCGCGCAGTACGCACGCATCCCATCTACATCGAACGGCTTGGGTGGGAACGTGAAGTACCGGAAGGTTTCGGGCGAGGCTGCGGCTTCGAGCAACGCGGGCGCATCGTCGATCGTCATCTCGGTGAGCGTGACGTGCTGGCCCGTGAGAGTCTTGGGTTCGATGGGGGTGTTCATTTTGTCCGCTTTCACCTGCACACGCTCACCCGAACCTCATCAGTGCAGCACACGGTACGTCTCGGCCTGATCGGTCAACCCCTTGGCGATCTTGGCTTGGGCATCATGCTTCATGGGCAAGAACCCCGCATCGAGCGCGGCTTCCATGAGGGTGACGCCGTCGGCGCGCTCGGACGTGAGCCTGCGGAGCGTGTCGTTCATCGGCATGATCTCGTGGATCGCAAGGCGGCCTTTGTAGCCCGTGCCTATGCACGTCTCGCAGTGGTTGTCCGAACTATTCTGTTCACTCTTCGTGTTCATCCCCGAACCCTCGCAGGTCGGACAGATCCGCCTCACCAGTCGCTGCGCCAGCACCGCGAGCAGACTCGACGTCACAAGGTACGGCTCAACACCAATATCAATCAGACGCGGGATCGCGCTGGGCGCATCGTTGGTATGCAAAGTTGCGAGCACGAGGTGGCCCGTAAGCGAAGCCTGGATCGCGAGCTGGGCGGTCTCGGAATCTCGGATCTCGCCCACAAGGATCACGTCGGGGTCCTGTCGGAGCAACGACCGCAGGCCGCCGGCAAACGTCACACCCCGCTTGGGATTGACCTGCATCTGGCTGATGCCGTCGAGGTGGTATTCGACCGGATCTTCGATGGTCATGACGTTGCGAGACGCGCGATCGATCTGCCCGAGCGCCGCGTAGAGCGTGGTGGTCTTGCCCGAGCCGGTGGGACCGGTGACGAGGATCATGCCGTTGGGTCGGTCGAGCAAGTCGAGAAGCTTGGCCTGAATCGGCTTGCTCATCCCGACCGCGTCGAGGCTCAGTTGGGTTTGTGATTGATCGAGCAGCCGAAGCACGATGCGTTCACCAAAGATCGTCGGGATCACGCTCAAACGGATATCGACCTTCTTAGACCCGACCCGCACGGAAGTCTGGCCGTCCTGAGGGCTATGCCGATTGGCGATATCGAGTTCAGTCATCACCTTGAGCCGAGAACTGATCGCCGACGCAAGCGACAGCGGCGGACTAAAGGCGTCCACCAGCATGCCGTCCACCCGGTAGCGAACCGCGAGCCGATTTTCCATCGGGTGGATGTGGACATCGCTTGCGCCCCGTCGCAGCGCCTCGAACAAGATGACGTTGACCAAGCGGATCACCGGCGTCTGACGGGCCAGCGCGAGCAGGTCATTCGACCCGGCCAAACCCGCAGCGGCAGACTCGATAACAGAAGCATCAAGCGGCGCGTCGTCGATGATCTCGGCGACCAGATCGCCGCGCTGTTCATAGCCGCGATTGATCAGATTGGCGACGGCTGCACGCGGCGCAAGCACCAGCTCAACAGGCATGCCCAGCAGGTCTTCGAGCAGCGAGAACACCGCGGGTTGCAATGGCTGACTGGTCGCCACCGCCATGCGCTGCGCATCGGCTTCGAGACCTGCGACCTGATGCAAGCGTGCGAGATTCGCCTCGACCCGCTCGTAAAACTCGCCCGAAGAATCTCCCAGCCGAGGCTCGGGTAGATACCGCAGCCCGGTGCGCTCGGCGAGGGCTGCGAGCCCATCTTGCTCATCCTTGCCCATCAGGCTGAGCATCACGTCCCAAGGCTCGGAGTCAGAGCCCGGCGCGGCGCGGTAGGCGTCGAGTTGTTCGGCGCTGAGCAAGAGCGGACCCATCGACGCAGCAAGCCGGCGCACGTCTTCACTCGGCCCGACAGGGGCGAGGGCGGCGGTGCGTGAGGAGCGACCGCGTGGCGTATTGGTGTCTCGTGCTTTACGGGGCATGGTTCAAGAGATCAACGATCGGGATCGGCAACCGGGGTCATCATCGTGGGTTTTTGGTCGGGCCACTCGACGGGTTCTTCAGAGATTGAAATCGTTTTGGACGCTTCGAGTTCAGAAACCACCGGCGTGCGCGGCGCGGGCGCTCGCCCCAACGGTCCAATACCGATGGATTCCATAAAGACGGGCGACGTATCGGGGATGTCCGGGTCGATCTCCATCTCGCTCTGTGGCCCGGCGGTATTGAGCCGAAGGTCTTGGAAGTTTTCGTCACGCATGATCCTCGGCGTGATGAAGATATAGAGCAGCGACTCGGAACTGATGTCGGTCGTGTCACTCACCAACGCCCCGAGCAACGGGATGTCCATCAACCACGGGATGCCTGTTCGTTCCTTGCGAAAGTCCGAAACGCTGATCCCGCCGACGACGATGGTGGCGTCACCGGGCACGGTAATCGCATCGGCGCTGACGTTGCGGACCGTCTTGGGCGCGGGGACGCCGTTGCCACCGGTGCCGATGAAGTTGCTCAGCTCGATCTCGTATTCAAGTTTCACATACCCACCCGAAGAAATCACAGGCCGAACGCGGAGCATCGTGCCCGCGCTCTCGAACCCGTCGAAGCTGGTCACCGTTGAGCCGTCACCCTGCGAGGTCGAGGTGGTCGGCTGTTGTTCTTCGGACACGATCGACGCTTCGGCGTTGTCGTTGACGAGCAGTTGCGGCCGACTGATGACCTTGCCATCGGTTTTGGTTTCGATCGCGTTGATAATAAACGGCATCGCTTCGCTGCGGATCAACGCGGTGGTCAGACCCGCGAGGCTGACCTCGGGCAATCGGCGATCGAGGAACGCATCGCCCGCGTTGCTGAGCCCGTAGTTCGTCTGGTAGCCGTACTGACCCGCAATGATCTGCGACTCGACCGCGAAGCGGAAGTTCTCGGTGTTCGTCACCGAAACGATCTGCACATCAAGGAACACCTGCGGCGAGCGCTGATCGAGCCGATCAATCAGCTCGGCAAACTGGCTCTGAACCTGCGCCGGTGCCTTGACGAGCACCATGTTCTGCGGCTCAAAGAACCCCACATACACGTCCTCGGCTCTCGCGGTGAAAGCGCCCTCGCCCCCACCACTGCGGTTGGGCTGGGCACGGTTGATCTGATTGGGACGAGACGTGCCGGGCAACAGCGTGCCGTCGGATTGGTCGTTGCCGCCGTCTACCAGCGCCTGGAGCAGATCGGCGATTGTCTCGGCGAGCGCGTTTTCGAGCTTGTATTCACGGATCACGATCCGCTCGCCGTCGGCTTTAAGTTCGAGCACAAGGTCTTCGAGCTGGAGCTGTTGTTCGGTCGTGCCGTAATGAAGGATGCGCCCACGCTCGGCGTCGACGATCATCCGCGAGCCGCCCTGCATGGCGTTCGAGTTCTGGTTCTGGAGTTGGTTCTGGAGATTGCGCTGACGAGCGAACGGGTTGGTGTTCTGCTGGTTGTTCTGGTCATCGATCTCGATGAGTTCGCCCAGCCCGAGCCCACTGGCGATGCGTGCGACCTGGGCCGCCATCGAACCCGCGAAGAACTCGCGCGATGAAAGATTCGTGGGCTGATCAATCAGCTCGATCAATGCCTTGACACGCTCGGCCTCCTCGGGCAACCCGCGAAGAATCAGCGCGTTCGAGTGGGACTCAACAATGAGACGATCGGCGAGATTGTCGAACGAGTTCGAGCTGCCCGCTGTGATCGGCTGGTTGTTCCCGACGTTGGGCTGACGGGCGGTTGCCGAGCGTGCGCCGCTGCCAGTCGCCAGAGCAATAGCACGCTCACGCGCAGCAGATGCCGAGATGTGTTTGAGCGGGATTCGGAGGTACTCGATCTTCCTCGCCTGATCGAGCAACGACTGGATATACGCCTCGAGCTCGCGCGCACGGATTGGCGGCCCCGTCACGACAATCACGCTGAGGTCATCGAGGTAGCTGACTTGCCCGACGCCGCCGACGCCCGTGTCGTAGGCATTGATCGCCTCGGTCAGCGAGCTCGGGCGGATGTTTGGGGTCGCGATGATCCGCGTCGTGGCAAACTCGCTGCCCGCAGCCCCGCCCGACACCACAGTGCCGGGACGAATGAGATAGCGATCGAGCACCGCGTCGTACATGAGCGCAAACTGGTTCTGATCGAGCAACCGCTCAAGCAAGGGCAAGAGGTCCGCACGGTCGATCGTCCTCGGAGCCACGAACGACACCTCGCCGGTGAGCTCGCCCTGAACCGTGATATCGATGCCCAGAGCCTCCGCGACAAACTCGACAAGCACCTCGAGCTCCAACGGCTCCGAAAAAATCCCAATCTCGATCTGATCGGGATCAGCGATGCTGGCTGCATCAGAGGTGGACTCAGGCGTCTCGTCTTGGGCGGACAAGCCCTGAACGCTCCCGCCATACGCCACACCGGCGCACACCAGCAGATTCATCACAGCTTGTCGGGCTCGGTTCGGGTCCACAGCGGGCTCCTTCTTCTACGATCGGTGTACGGTATACCACCCCGCCAGCGAGCGGGCTTCTCAGGGGCCTTCCATATGCGAGTCGTCAGTCTGCTGCCTTCAGCAACAGAGATTCTTCACCAGATCGGCGGCATCGACCTCCTCGTGGGCCGATCGCACGAGTGCGACCACCCAGCCGCCATCTCCCATCTGCCGATGCTCAGCCGCCCTAGGACCGAGTTTACCACCAGCGCGGGCATCCACCAGCAGATCTCGGACCTGCATAAATCCGGCGGAGCCGATTCTCTCTACCACCTCGATGCTGCGGCGCTGCACCAACTTCGCCCCGACGTCATCATCACCCAGAGCCTCTGCGAGGTCTGCTCGATCGACCTGCGAGCCGTAGAACGCGCCGTCTCGGGACTCACGCCCAAGCCCACCATCGTCAGCCTCAACCCGACCACCCTCGATGCGGTCCTCGACGACCATCTCCGCGTGGGAGCTGCGGTCGGCCTCGAACGCGAGGCGGGCGAAGCGGTCATCCGGCTGCGGAGCAGGCTGGCCCGGGCTGAGGAATACGTCAATCCCTACGCCGATGGACCGGTCGTCGGCTTCCTCGAATGGACCGATCCGCTGTTCATCGCTGGGCACTGGACCGTTCAGCTCATCGAGCGAGCGGGCGGGCAGCACCCGCTCAACCCGACCGTCCCGATCCCCGGCAACGGCGCCGCTGTCGGCCCCCAGCAAGCTGCTCGCGAGGCGGGCAAGTCCATCGCGGTCGAGCCTGCGATCTTTGCAGCCACCCGTCCCGAGTGGCTCGTCATCTCGCCCTGCGGGCTGAATCTCGAACAGATCCGCGTCGAGGTCGCCCGTTTGCGCGCGCACGACTGGTTCAATGGCTTGCCCGCGGTCCAAGCAGGCCGAGTGGCACTCGTTGACGGCAACCAGATGTTCAACCGCCCGGGTCCCCGGCTCGCCGATGCGTTCGAGTTTCTCGTTGGCTGGCTCCAAGGCCTGCCCGAGCTGATCCCCGAAGGGTTTGCGTGGGAGCTGATGGATGGGTGAGCTTCACAGTGGAGGCACTGGTTCTGATGGCATTCGCTCTTGATACAACTTCACGTTGACTTGAATGGTTCCCTTATCGCCGAACTGGTCTCTTGGACTTGGACCGGTTCTGCAGAAACCGATGCCCGGTTCGCACTGCACCGACTTGACCGGATCGAGGGACCCCTTCAACTCAAAGCACAACTCGACGTAGATCAACTTCTGTTTCTCATCGAGCCATGAGCAGGCGTGCGGCTTGAGCGGATCCGCCCCCAACTCCTCAAGCAAATCCCGCTGTGCCACAGTGAGCACTTCTCCCATGTGTTGATTCAGCAGCCGACACGCACCGCACTCGCAGTCAAGGCCCATCTCGCACATGGCATAGGTGGCCCGCGTCGCCTCAACATCCACCGTCACCGTTACGCCGTCAATCACGCACGACCAGACCCGCCCGCTCACCGCTTCTTGCCCTTGCCGCCCTTTTTGGGTTTGCGGTCATCGCGGTAATCAGTCTTGCCTTTGTCTCGGCGTTTGCTCTTGGCGCTTCGGCGTTGCGAGCCGGTGCGCTGCTTGCCATCGATCTCCTTGAACCCGGCCCCACCGCCACCGCCCGAACCTTCGCCGCTGCTACTACCGAGCCCGCCGCTGCCCTCGCCGAGCGTCAAGCCCGGCACCGCTCGCGCCTTGCCCGCTGCCCGCGTCGCGTCATCAGCGATCACCAGATTCATCTCGCGGCGTTGCAGATCAATCGACCCGATCCGCACACGCACCATGTGCCCGGTGTTGAATGAGCGCCCGCTGTTCTGATCGACGAGAGCGCCCGTCTTGCGATCAATCTTCCAGAACGGCGTCTTGTTCGACCGCGTCGTATCGCCCGGCAGGTCCGTCGTTTTGATCATGCCCTCAGCGAGATACATGCTCAGTTGCACGTAGATCCCGCGAGGCGTTACGCCCGTAATCACGCCGTCAAACTCATCTTCGAGGTGCTGCTCAGCGATCACCTGCAACACAAGGAACCCGCGGATCTGCCGCTCGGCGTCTGTCGCGTTCTGCTCGGTCGCGGTGCAGTGCCGGGCGATCTCGACGAGCTCGTCCTTGTGCGGGATCAGGTCGTGATCGCGCAGGTCTCGGCCCAGCTCGCGCTTCTGGCCGTCGGTCTTAGGACGCTTGTTTGCGTTGTCGGTCAGCTCGATATACGCGGCCATCGAGCGGTGAACTGTCAGGTCCGGGTAGCGACGGATCGGGCTGGTGAAGTGCGCATACGCCTCGCTCGCCAGCGCAAAGTGCCCGATCTCCGACGGGGCGTACTCGGCCTTGGTGAGCGTCCGCAGCACCGCCATATGCACCGCAGCCGCAGCGGGCGTGCCCTTGGTCGCCAACAACAACCCCTGCAACTCCTCGCGGGTCGGGTGATCGGGG
>CAYUVO010000026.1:0-27677 GCA_964448185.1 uncultured Phycisphaeraceae bacterium | reverse complement strand
CCCCCCCCGGCGCGGCCGCGCGCCCCCCGCGCCCGCCGGCGGGGGCCAGCTCGGGCCCTCGGGCGCGGACTGGGGAGCGCTGCGATCATCTTTCTATTACGCGGGCGGGATCTCGGTGTTGGCGGTGGTGATGGCGTGGGCACCGGCTCGGGTGCTCGCTCGCTGGCCACGGTCGATGACCGCATTGGCGTGCGTGCCGATGCTGCTGCCGCCTTATCTGGCATACGCGGGGTGGAGCCTGCTGAGAGCACCGGGCAGCATGCTCGGTGATGCGGTGTTCCGTGCATCGAGTGATCCGGGGATGGCGTGGCTTCCCATGGCAGTGGGGCGGGCATGCGCGGTGATCGGCTTGGCGTCGTGGGCGTGGCCCGTGGTGGCGGTGATGCTGGCACGGGCGATGCGGTGGCAACTCGGCTCGCTCGACGAACAGCTCTCACTCGATGGCGCGTCATGGGGACGGGCGATGCTCACCCGCGTGCGGGTGTTGCGGGGGTCATTGGTGATGGCGTTCGGGTTGGTGATGGTGGTGATGCTCGGGTCGGCGATCCCGCTGCACGTGGCACAGGCGGACACGTTCGCACTCCGGCTCTGGCTCCGGCTCGATCAATCCGGGCCCGATCAGGCGGCGGCGATTTGGGCTGCGGGCTGGCCCTTGTGGCTACCCGGAATGCTCGCGGGGTTGGTCGTGGCGCGCGCAGCGATGCGGTCGATGGGCAGCCCCGAGGCGGACCCACCGATGCCGGTGCGTGTGGGGCGATGGACACGGGTGGTGGCGTTGGGCGTGTGGGTGGTCAGTGCGCTCGTGCCTTTAGCGTTGTTTGGGGTGGAGTTGTTTGATACGGGGCTGGCCGACGGCTTACGGATTATCGAACGATTTGTCGCATCGGCGGATCGCGAGCTAGGGGCGTCGCTCATCTTGGTGCCGGTGATGGCGTTGATCGGGGTGGTGCTGACTTTGGCGAGCGCGATGGTGGCTTCGGCGGGTCGGTTCAAGCCGGGGCTTGGGCGGGTCGTGGGTCTGGTGCTGGTGGTGAGTATGGCGGGGGCGTTGGCACCGGGAGTGCTCGTGGGCTCGGGGATAGCAAACGTGGGATATGGACTCCCCGATGGGGTGTCGGACGGGCCTTGGCTGAGCATGGCTGCGATGATCGCTCGTTGGTCGGTGCTCCCGATCGTGGGTGGTGTGATGCTGGCGTTGAGTGAGCCACGGGCGTTTGCCTCGCTTCGGTGGCTGGACACGGGCAGCTCGTGGCGTGGTTTTTGGGCTGGTTGGCTCAAGCCCCATGCGGGTGTAATCATGGCGATCGGGTGCCTGTTTGCGTTGCTGGGGTTCCATGAGATCGAGGCGACGGTGCAGGTGGCATCGCCTCAATGGCCGAGCTTGCCGCGCAAGCTGCTCAATATGCTGCACTTTGCCCGGGATGACGATCTGTCGGCCGCGGTGGTGCTGATCGAGGCTCCGACACTGATCCTGATCGTGCTGACGACCGCTGTGGTCGGGTGGCGTCGCCGCTGAACGCGGATGTGGGCATCGTCAACGAACTTTTTGAGGATCGAAACCCAGCCGTGAGCAGTCGATATCCTCTTGGAACCTCCCATGAGCATTCTTTCCCAGATTGGCCCTCGTCTCGCACCGCTTGTAGAGCGGCGGTGGTGCTCGATCTTGAGGACAGCGGGGGCTGCGGGAGTGATGTTGCTGGGTCTGGCAGCGGGGGGCGGGTGTCTGGAGCGGCCGACGGACCCGGATGTGTCGATGCCTTTGCTGGGGTCGTTTGGTGAGCCGGGGACTTCGCCCGGGCAGTTCGCGTACCCGCGAGTGATGGAAGCGACGACCCATCACGGCACCAAGCACCTGTTCATCATTGATAAGGCGGCGCGGATCCAGTGGTTCGAGAACGATGCCGAGATTCCAAGAGCGTTGTGGCGGACGCCACGGTTTGATCGCGGCAAGCCCACGGGCATAGCGGTCCACTTCGATCCCGATGATCGAGATGCCGGACCTGTGGTGTATATCGCGGACACTCACGAGAGCCGCATTCTTGTTCAGCGACCGCCCGAGGCGATGGGCGAGGAACCCATGACGCTCGAATCCCACGGCACCTATGGCTATGAGCCGGGCGAGTTTATTTATCCGTGCGACATCGAGATTCTCACGGATGACGCCGGTCACATCGAACGGTTCTATGTGAGCGAGTACGGCGGGCATGATCGGGTGAGCGTGTTCGATGCTTCTTGGGAGTTGTTGTTCACGTTCGGGTCTCACGGCAATCCGTGGGACAGCGATGATGACAGTGATGTGGACGGGGTGGTGTTCAATCGGCCTCAGTCGTTGGCGATCGATCGCAAGCGTCGGGTGCTGTATGTGGCCGATGCGATCAATCATCGCGTCGGCAGGTTCACACTCGATGGCGAGTTGCTGGGGTGGCTCGGCGAAGGCGATGGAATTGGAGGCGGGGGGGGTGAGGGGGGGGGGCCATCGGATGCGCCCGGACGGTTCAAGTTTCCGTACAGCTTGGTGGTGCTTGATGACGGCGGGCTGTTGGTTGCCGAGTTTGGCAATAGCCGGGTACAACTGATTGATCCTGATTCGGGCGATCGGCTTGCGTTGTTCGGCAAGCCCGGCCGTGGTCGTGGCGAGTTGCTCACGCCTTGGGAGATCGCGGTGGATGGTGATCGGCTCTTGGTGCTTGATTCGGGGAACGCTCGCGTGAGCATGTTTGAGTTGCCCCGTGGGCTCATGCCCGCACGGGTCGCGGGTTCGGTCGCAGGTTCTGTTGCGCGATCAGTTGGGAGGGGGGCTCCATGATGACACTCGCGTCATGGGTATTGGGACCGATCGAGTTTGCGCGACCCGCGTGGCTGATCCTGATTCCGGTGACGTGGGCGATAAGCCTGCTGATTTCGCGCAAGTCGCTCTCGAGTGCTGCGGGTTTTTCGCGGTGGGTTTCGGTGGTGGTTCGGTTGATCGTGCTGGCGTTGATCGTCGGGGCGCTCGCGGAGCCTTCGACGCGCGATGAATCCAAGGACGTGGCGGTGACGGTGGTGCTCGATGCCTCGCGTTCGGTGCCCACCGAGGCGCAACGAGCGGTCGAGCGGTTTGTGACAGAATCTACTTCGCAGAAGAGGCCGGGTGATCGGCTGGGCGTGGTGACGGCGGCCCGCGATGCGTTGGTCCAGCAGCTTCCGAGCAGGCTGACGGATCGCGCCGAGCAGCGGTACATCGGTCGGACCGACGGGACGAATCTTGCCGAGGCGGTGCAACTGGCGATTGCGACGGGCCCCGAAGACGCGGCGAATCGTGTGTTGCTTGCGACCGATGGCAACGAGACGGAGGGTTCGCTGCTCGCCGCCGCCGAGGCTGCGCGTGCTGCGGGCGTGCCGATTGATGTGTATCCGATCCGGTACATCTATCCCAACGAGGTGATCGTCGAGCGGGTGAACGTGCCGACGAACGCTCGGATGAGTGAGACGATCAACATCCGCGTGGTGGTCACCGCGACGCGGCCCTCGCGGGGCACGATCAACATCATGATGAACGATCGGCCGATCGACCTCGACCCCGAGAGCGACGCGGTGGGCGTGTTTGTGGAACTGCGAGAAGGCCCGAACCTGCTGAGTATTCCGATTGACCTGCCGACAGAGGGAGCACAACGCTTCGAGGCGATCTTTGAGCCCGAGCAGCTCGCGTCGGGCGCTCTCGACGACGGCATCCAGGAGAACAACCGCGCGTTGGGAGTCACGTTTGTCGCGGGCGAGGGCCGGGTGCTGGTGATCCAAAACGACGACACCGCTGTAAATGAAGCGGCGTTGCTGATCGAGGCGTTGACCGAGGCAGAGATCGGCACGGTCGTTATTTCGCCCGACGAAACGCCGTTGGCGGTCGAAGACTTTGCGAGCTACGACGCGGTGATTATGGTCAATCAGGAATCGTTCCCGTATTCGCTTGCGCAGCAGGAAGCGTTGCGGCAATACGTCCACGACATCGGTGGCGGGCTCGTGATGATCGGTGGCGATCGTTCGTTCGGTGCTGGTGGCTGGATCGGTTCTCCGCTTGAGGAGGCGCTGCCGATTCGTCTTGACCCGCCTCAGAAGCGGCAGATGCCGCGTGGCGCGTTGGTGCTGGTGGTTCACTCGGTGGAGATGCCGCGCGGCGTGTACTGGGGCAAGCAGGTGAGCAACGCAGCGGTTGATGCGCTCAGCCGGCTCGACCTCGTGGGCATCGTCGAGTACCAGGGGTTCGGCGGCACGGACTGGGTGTATCCCATCTCGCCCGTGGGTGACGGCAGTGCGGTCAAGCAGGCGATCAACAACCTGACGTTCGGCGACATGCAAACGTTCGATGATTCATTCCAGCTCACGCTCGCGGGATTGATGAGCGTCGATGCGGGCCAGCGGCACGCGATCGTGATCTCGGACGGCGACCCGACGGTTTCCAAGGCTCTCTTGCGGAAGTTCAAGGCGGCCGGGGTGAGCATGTCGGCGGTAGGGGTGTTCCCGCACTCGCCGCGAGATCTGACGACGCTCAAGCAGATCGCGAACATCACGGGCGGCCGGTATTACGAGGTGACGAACAACGCGGCGTTGACGACCTTGCCGCAGATCTTTATCAAGGAAGCGCAGACGATCAAGCGTTCGCTGATCTGGGAGGGCAAGCCCTTTACGCCGACGATCACGGGTGCCTCGGACACGATGCGCGGGATCACCGGCTTGCCGCCGATCACCGGGTACGTCGTCGCCGCCGATCGCGAAGGGCTCGCGCAGGTGACGATCAGAGGTGGTCCTGAGAACGACCCGATCGGTGCGCAGTGGCAGTACGGTTTGGGCCGAACGGTGGTGTTTACTTCGGACGCGGCGGCGAAATGGGCCAGCGCATGGCCCGGCTGGCCCGGGTTTCAACAGTTCTGGGAACAGCAGGTTCGATGGGCGATGCGGCCCAGCGGCTCGGCGAACGTGATGATTCGCACGGAAGACCTCGGCGAGAGCACGCGGCTGGTCGTTGATGCGGTCGGTCCCGACGGTTCGCGGCTTGCCAGCGGCGTATTCAAGGGCAGGCTTGCGACGCCCGATGGCGAGGGGCAAGATGTTGACTTTCGCCAGGTCGGGCCGGGCCGATGGGAAGCGGTGGTCGATTCATCCGACGCGGGAACATATGTTGCCGCGATTCGGTATGCCGTGCCCGATGGCGAGGGCGGGCTGACCGAGGGCAGCACGCAGGCGTCGATCACGAGGCCGTTCGCCGATGAGTTTCGGGCGTTGCAAGACAACGCGCCGTTGCTCACACAAGTGGCACAGATGACCGGGGGCCGGGTGCTCACGGATCTCAGGCCCGGTGCGATCGATCTGTGGGAGCGAGCGGACTTGACGTTCCCCGTGAGCACCAAACCGATCTGGCTGCTTGTCACGGTGCTGAGTATCGTGTTGTTTTTGTTCGATGTCGCGGTGCGGCGTGTGCGGATTGATTTCTTCGCGGTTGTTCGCGGAGCAAAGAAGGCCGCGGCCCGGTCGAAGGAAGCTGCGACGACGCAGCTCGACACGTTGCAAGTGGCGCGAGCCAAGGCGCAGGAACGCACGAGCACAGGCCGACGCCCTACCGCCGATGCCGATGTGGGCAGGCCCATGCGTGCCGCACAAGCAGCCACGGGCGACGTGACCAAACGCAAGTTTGAGGCGACCGAGGATCAGGCACGCGGCGCGACGGGGCCGGTGGCGATGCGGGGCGAGGCGTCGGAAGAATCCGAGATTGTCCGTGCGAGACGTGAGGAATCCGATCGTCAGCGTCGCGAACAGATCAAGGCTGAGGGCGGCGAGCAGGATCCCATGAGCCGATTGCTCAAGGCGAAAAAGCGAGCACAAGAAGACCGCGAGAACTGACCGCGAGACTGGCAGAGAGAACTGGCCGCGAAGATTGACGTAAGCACGCGGGGTTTCCGCGTTGGAGAACCATGATGACTCAAATCGAACCACCCCCCCCACCCCACAAGAAGTCGAGCAGCAGTGTGAGGAGTTCCGCAACACCTTCGACACGCTCGTCGCCGAGATCGGCAAGGTAATCGTCGGGCACAAACTGGTTGTCGAGGGCGTGCTGACCGCGTTGTTCGCGGGTGGCAACGTGCTGCTCGAAGGCGTGCCGGGCCTGGGCAAGACGCTGCTGGTGCGGACGCTCGCCGATGCGTTGCATCTGCCGTTTAGCCGCATTCAGTTCACGCCCGACCTGATGCCCGCGGATGTCATCGGGACGAACATCGTCACCGAAGATCCTGACACGGGGCGCAGGCAGTTCGAGTTTCAGCGTGGACCGATCTTTGCACAGATCGTGCTCGCTGACGAGATCAACCGAGCGACGCCCAAGACGCAATCGGCGCTGCTTGAGGCGATGCAGGAGCAGTCGGTGACTTCGGGCGGCACGACGTACAAGCTCAACAAGCCGTTCCTGGTGCTTGCGACGCAGAACCCGATCGAACAAGAGGGGACGTATCCGCTTCCCGAGGCGCAGCTCGACCGCTTCATCTTCAAGATCGACGTCGGGTATAGCGAGCTCGATGATCTTGTGACGATCCTTGATCGAACCACCGGCGGCGACAACCCGCAGGCCCAGCGAGTGGTTGATGGTGATGCGATCCTCAAGGCACAGGGACTCATCCGTGGCGTCGTCGTCGCGCCGCACGTCATGGAATACGTCGCAAGGCTCGTGCTCGCGACACATCCCGATGGGCGTTTCGCTGCCGGCGGAGCCAACGGCCCGACCAACCGCTACATCCGTTGCGGCGCCAGCCCGCGCGCAGCCCAGGCGTTGCTGCTCGGCGCCAAGGTCAAGGCGGTGACCGAAGGCCGGTTCCATGTGTCGTTCGCGGATGTTCAGCATATGGGGCTGTTGTCGCTTCGTCACCGTGTGTTGCTGAACTTTGAGGCTGAGGCGGATCGTGTGCTGCCCGACGACGTAGTGAAACAGGTTATGGAGCTCACGCCCACGCAGCCCGTGGGGCTCGCTGCGACGGTGTGAAGAAACAGAGTTTGAACGCAATGGTCGGGCGAGTTGGAGATAAGTTGTTCAACTCTTATGTGAGTTAAGCGGAGTCCAATCATGATCCGAACCGAAACACCAACGCGGCCCACCAAGCTCGACGAGTTGCTCGATGCCAAGCTCATCGCGCGGGTGAGCCAGCTCGATGTGACCAGCCGAAAGATCTTCGCGGGCAAGCTGCGGGGTGAACGCAGGTCCAAGAAGCGCGGCGAGAGCGTCGAGTTCGCCGATCACCGGCCCTATGTTTCGGGTGACGACCTCCGTCACGTCGATTGGAACATCTACGGCAGGCTCGATCGGCTCTTCCTCAAGCTCTTCCTCGAAGAAGAAGACCTGTGCCTCCACGTCGTGATAGATTGCTCGGCGTCGGGCGATTGCGGCACGCCGGGCAAGTTTCTCTACATGCAACAAGTCGCCATGGCAATGGGATACATCGGACTTATCAACTACAACCGCGTCGCGATGTCCGCGATCGGCCTTCAAGACCCAGCTCTTGGCGGGAGCGAGGGCGTAGCGGCTCAAGACAGCACGGGCATCGTCTCGACCATCCGCGATCTGCGCGGCCGGCGTCGGACTAACGAGCTTGCCTCGTGGCTCTGCACGCTTGAACCCGCGGGCGGGAGCAACTTCAACGAAGCGGCTAAACGCATCGCGCTCTCGCGGCGGGGCAAAGGCGTGATGATTGTGCTGAGCGATTTCTTCTTCAAGGAAGGCTACGAGGACGGCCTGCGGATGCTCATGGGCCGGGGCTACGACGTGTTCGCGTTGCAGTGCCTTTCGCCACAAGAGGTGGACCCCGAAGCGGCCGAGAGCTTCCGTGGCGATCTTCGTTTGCGTGACGTTGAGGATGGAGACTTCGCCGAGATCACGGTCGCAGCTCCGCTGCTCAAGAAATACAAATATAATCTTTCTGCGTACTGCGATCAGCTCCGCACGTTCTGCGCACGACGTGACATCAACCTGCTGACGGTGCAGACCGATACGCCGATCGACACGTTGCTGCTGGACTACTTTCGCAGGAGGGGGCTCGTTAGATGACTTGGCTCACTCCCACTCTCGCGGGAATCGTTGCAGCGATCGCGGTGCCGTCGTTGGTGATTCTGTACTTCCTCAAGCTGCGCAGGCAGAACATCGAAATTTCGACGACGCTGCTGTGGAAGAAATCCATTCAGGATCTGCAAGCCAACGCCCCGTTCCAGAGGCTCCGCCGCAACATTCTGTTGTTGCTCCAACTCATAGCGCTCGCAGCAATCCTGTTCGCACTCGCTCAGCCCCAGCGCACCAACCAACAGCAAGCGGTGGGCGTGCGGCGGGTGATCCTGCTCGATCGCTCGGCCTCGATGAACGCCACCGATACGGACCCTGAATCAGGAAAGCCCGGCAAAACCCGGCTCGAAGTCGCCAAAGACGAAGCGATCGAGCTGGTCAACGCGATGAGACAGAGCTCGTTTATGGGCTTAGATCTTGGCATAGGTGACAGCGGCGGCAAGGCCGACGAGACCATGCTCATCAGCTTTGATTCGTCCGCCGAAGTTGTTCAGCAGTTTACCTCCGACAAGGCGGCGCTCATCCGTGCGATCAAATCTGTCATTCCTTCGGACACGCCAAGCGAGCTGCGCCAAGCGATGACGCTCGCGCGGGCGCACCTGCCGAGCCAGACGTATTATGACGATCGGTCGAGCGAGACGATCAAACTCGAAGGTCGCACGCTGGGCAACGTCGCGGTCCACATCTTCTCCGATGGTCGTTTGCCCGACGCCGCCGAGGTGCTCACACAAGCAACCGACGGCAGCAAAAACCACCCGATCGAGTTCGTCTCGGTGGGTTCATCGCAAGCAGTCAATACCGCGATCACCGGGTTTTCCGCCGAGCGTGACTACGAGAATCCGCAAAAACTCGCGGTGTTCGTGGGTCTCGAATCGACCGCACACGAACCTCGCACGGTCGAGCTGACGCTGCTGATTGATGGCGTTGCCGAGCGAGTTCGTGATGTCACCATCCCGTCGGCCACCAAGCCCGAGGGTGTCATCGCTGGAATCGGGAGCGACGGGCAAGCTGTGGCGAGCACCGAGTGGATCCCCGGCTCGATCGGAGTGGTGTTCCCGCTCGAACGCAACGAGGGCGGCGTGTTCGCAGCCTCGATCACCCCTGCGCAAAGCAGCGACGCAACAAGTGTTCATGACGCGCTCCCGACGGACGATCGCGCGTGGCTGATTGTGCCGCGCGCGCGGCGGCTGAGCGTGGCGTTTGTGACGGCGCGCGGAAACATGTATATCCGCGAACAGTTGCTCGGCGAACCTCTGGCAGCTCTCGCGCAGTTCACACCCGAGCAATACGCCTCGGCGATACGCGACGGCAGCGCAGCACGCTTCGACGTCGCGGTAATGGACATGGTGTTGCCGCCGCTTGATGAAGAAGGAAAAATGGCTCCGGGGCGGTACCTGATCTACGGCGCCTTGCCGCCACCACCCGACGGCGTGATCGCGGGCGAAGCCGTCGGCGGTGCGCAGTTCATCGACTGGAAACGCGACCATCCGGTGCTGCGCGCGGTCAACCTCGACGGCGTGCTCATCGCGGAGATGCCGCGCGTCACCGTTCCCGAAACATCGGCGACGCAGGTGCTCGCCGAGAGCGAAGCGGGACCGGCGCTGCTCGAACTCTCGACCGCGGACGTTCGCGCGTTGATCGTCCCGTTTGATTCGATGCGTTCGACGTGGCCGCTCGATCTTTCGTGGCCTGTCTTCAATGCCGCCGCGATCCGCTATCTCGGGCTCGAAGTCGCCGCCGATGAATCAGGTTCGCGGGTCATCCATCCGGGCGAGGTGCTCGTGGATCGCTTGCCTGCGGGATCGACGAAGGTGGTCCTCGAAGACCCGTCGGGCGAGCGGTTCGATCTTCAGCCCGCCGCCGATGGGCGAGTGGTCTTCGGCCCGGTGCGCAAGGTCGGGGCGTATTCGATTCGCTGGTCGGGTCAGACGACCGGCGCCGACGAGTCTGCGGGCTCGGGCGGTACGCGCGCCTATGCGGTGAGCCTGCTCAACCCAGAGGAATCCAACATCCCTTCGCGTGATTCACTCCAACTCGCTGCAACGACCGTCCTCGCTACGGATACCGGTACGACCCGCGCCGCTCAACGCCTGTGGCCATACATGCTGCTGCTTGCGATCGCGGTGTTGCTCTTTGAATGGTGGGTCTACAACCGCAAGGTCTATTTGTAACACCTTGGCGTAGCGTTATTCTTCTTCGAGGTCGCGTTGGTCCATGGGCCTGCTCACGGTGTATTTGCCGCTGAACCAGCCGTAGAGATCGGCCATGCGCGCACGCTCGCTGGCGAAGGGCCACGTGGGTGAGTTCGCGGGAACTGCCTTGCCGGTGACGGGACACGTTGTGTCGCGGATCGGCTCGCCGAGCAGCTCGGTGATGGCCTCGAAGTGCGCACGTTTTTGCCACTTGTCAGGAACATCGAGCTGGAACTCTCGCGTGGTTTCGCCCGCGTGGGTCAGCGTGATAGTCGCATCGAACGTGATTCGATCCGCGAGTTTCTCGGGCCATTCGACGAGCACGACCGCTGAGCCGTCGGCGAGTCGATCAAACCCGATCTCACCAAGTTCGTCAGCGTCCGGATCGAGCCGGTACGCGTCGATGTGGACAACGACCGCGCGCTTTATCGTGTATTCCTGGGCGATGGTAAACGTGGGGCTCGAGACGTGGTTCGCTGTGCCGCCGAGACCTTCGACCAGTGCGCGCACAAGCGTGGTCTTGCCCGCGCCGAGTTCGCCAATGAGAGCGATGGCATCGCCCGCGCCGAGCACTCGGCCAAGCGCGAGCCCGATGGCGTGGGTCTGCTCGGGGCTCGTGCTGGTCGTTTGAAGTCGCATAGTCTTTGTATTAGGTTCTGGTTTGAGAATCGGATCGGTGGTCCCATCCGAGCTGGGAGACGTCGTGGTGCGTGCCTTGGGCATCGACGATCGTAGCGCCCGGTCCGGTGTTCTGGTCCGCATTAGCGACGACGCCGATCGGCCCCAGCCAGCCCGCACGCTTGGCCTCGCCATCGAGTTGAGGCGGCAGAGCGATGAGCAGCTCGTAGTCCTCGCCGTCGCTCGCTGCTTGACGCCAATCATCGCACCCGGGATTCAGGGGAAGGTTTGATTCTTGCATGATGAGTTGCACATCTGAGGCCGCGCCGATGCGCGTCGCGTCGCGTCCGAGCCCGTCGGAGAGATCGATCATCGCGTGGGCGCCGATCGCAGCAGCTCGCTGACCCGCTTCGAGCCGGGGCTCAAAGTTTGCGTGCCACCCGCTGGCGAGAGAGCCGCCGATGCGCCCGGTCAGCCAGAGGGTGTCGCCTGCGCGCGCACCGCTGCGAAGCACCGGCTTGCATCCCGCTGGTCCACTGCCCGATGGCATAGCCCCCGCGACGGTGACCGTCAGAGAGAGCGGCCCGGGACCCGCTGCAATATCGCCCCCGATCAGTGGGCAGTTCCAGTGCCGAGCCCATCGCGACATGGCGTCGAAGAGTTCGTCCCCGTGCGTATAGCTGGTGGGCAGCAGTGCGGTCGCGAGCCCCCATGCCGGGACGCCTCCCATGGCTGCGATGTCGCTGATGCTACGGGCAATAGCTTTGCGTGCGATTGTGTCGATGGACGCATCGGGCTGGAGATGTCTGCCGAGGATGAGCTGATCGACGGTGATGAGCAGCGCTTCGCCCGAGGGCATGCGCACGACGGCTGCATCGTCCCCGGGTCCGACGACGATTTCACCCAGCGCACCGATCATGCCCGAGAGATCCGCCGAGCGATCAGCGATGTGTTGGAGGAGGTGCGATTCGTTCATGACTTGCTGACCGAGGGAGTCTCGAATACCTGCGCCAATCGGCGCTGGTTGCGGGCTTTCCAGTGTCCACGGTGGTAGGCGTCGCTGACAATCAAGGGCAAGAGCGTAGTGATTTCGCCAAAGACCATCTGTTCTTTGGCAGTGCCGACCTTGCCCCAGCTGCACGCTTCGCGGAGGGTCGAGCCCGAGAGCGCCCCATCGCGGGCGTCGGCGACGGTGAGCTGCACCGCGTAGGCGTGCATGGGAACGTCGTTGCTGTCGCAACCATATTGGGCTGCGAGTCCTTTTTCGACGAGCAGTTCGGCGGATACCACGATGTCTTGTACGAAGTTCTTGGGCACGCCGCCGCCGAGCATGAACAGACCCGTTTGAGGGTTCGCCAGCTTGAGCCGGGTGAGTTCAAGGAAGTCCTTGCCCGAATCTACTGTTGCTCGTTGCGTGCGGTCACCCGCTGCGTCGAGCACGAGCCCGAAGCCCGCGGAACAATCGCTGAACGCGGGCACAAAGATGAGCACGCCCCGGCGGTGGCATTCGAGGACCACTGAGTCCGCCTGCGGGTGATGCTCAGCAAGGTACGCGCCCATCGCCTCGATGATCTCGCGGCTCGAGTGAGGCCGAGCTTCAAGCCCGCTGATGATCTGGGCCATCGTGTCGTCGCACACCCGCAACTGATCCTCGTCGATGTAGGTGTCATAGATTCGGTCGATCGCAAGCTCGCGGAGAGTCTCGTCGTTTACGGGCGGGTCTTCTGGTGAGCCGGGCGCTGCGTAGTGGCGATAGCCGAGCCCCTCGAAGAAATCCTGATCGACGATGTTGGCACCGGTCGAAACAATCGCATCAACCATGTTGCATTCGATCATGGTGAGGATCGCACGCTTCATGCCCGCCGAGATGAGCGAGCCCGCGAGCGTGAGAATCACTGCGCAGTCGTGGTCCTCGATCATCTCGTTGACGAGGTCGCAAGCCCGAGCGAGGTTGCGTGCCTGGAACGCGGTCTTGCGGTAGCCGTCGATGATGGGCCTTGCGTCAAATGACGTGGGATCGACGTGCTCGATGATGGTGCTCAGGAGCTGGGGCTTGGTCCATGCGGGCGTCGGTGTGCTCATAGGCAGAGAATAGCTCGGGTAAGCGAGTTGCGGCGACCTTATTCGAGGTAGGTGTAGCCTTCGAGCCCGCTGTTATAGAAGCTCATCAGGCTGCGACCCTCGCGGGCTTGGAGCTTGCCCGCGGTGACGGCTCGTTCGATTTCTCGTCGCATGGACCTGCGGAGCTGGGCGACGTCGTACTGGACGTATTCGAGGACTTCCTTGACGGTATCGCCTTCGACGACTTCTTCGATAGCCCACTTGCCAGCAGCGTCGGCGGAGATGTGAACCGCGTGGGTATCGCCGAAAAGGTTGTGCAGATCGCCGAGCGTTTCCTGATAGGCACCCACGAGGAACACGCCCAGGTAGTAGGGCTCAAACTCGCGGCCTTCGTCGGCGCTGGGGATCAGCGGATGGACTTCGAGCGATCTGCTTGAGCGAGCGCCCGACGGACCTTTACCGATGAACTGGCTTATCTGGCCATCGGAGTCACAGGTGGTGTCGCCGATGACGGCGCGCACGGTGGGTTCCTCATCGAGCCGATGGATGGGAACGATCGGAAAGAGCTGATCGATCGCCCACGCATCGGGCAGCGACTGGAACACGCTGAAGTTGGCAAGATAGATCTCGCTCATTTCTTCGGCCAGCTTGAGCAACTCCTCGGGGCGTTCGTCCTCGGGCAGGGCGTGAGTGTGCTCTACGAGCGAGGTGCAGATGGTCCAGAACATCTGTTCGCTGGCGGCTCGCATCGGCAGGCTCAAGTGCCCGAGGTTGAACAGACTGAGCACTTCGTCGCGTGCTTGCAGAGCATCGTGATACACCTCGGCTGCGGGACTGCTTCCAAGACGCTCTGCGCAGTCGATCAGTTCGGTGACGGCGATGGGTCGCTGATCGTCGGCGGTGAGCGTTGCTTTGAGTGACTCGATCGGGCGCACAGCACTGGTCGGTCCGGTTCTTCCGAGCACGTCGAACACGAGCACGCTGCCGTAGGCCGCCATCGCCCGGCCCGATTCACTAAATAGGTTCGGGTGTTCAACGCCCGCTTCGTCGCACGCGGACTTGACCCGCCAGACCACGTCCGCTGCGTATTCTTCGAGCGAGTAGTTCACGCTCGATTCGACCGCCGAGGCCGAGCCGTCATAATCAATCCCGAGCCCGCCCCCGACGTTGAGCGATGTGAGCCCGGTGCCGAGCTGCTTGACCGAAGCGTACAGCCTGCCCAGCTCGCCCAGTGCCGTCTTCATCTGACGGATATCACACACCTGACTCCCGATGTGAAAATGCATCATCGTGAGCCAGTGCGACTTGCCGCGTTCGCGGAGATACTCGACGGCTGCGATCAGCTCGGGTGCGGAGAGCCCGAACTTGCTGCGCTGCCCGCCCGAGGTGCTCCATCGGCCCGCGCCCGTGCTCGCGGGCTTGACCCGGATCCCGATGCGTGGCTCGACGTTGTAACGCTCAGCCTCGCGGACAATCAACTCAAGCTCGCGCGGTTGTTCAACCACGGGGACAATCCGCCTGCCCAGTTTGGTTGCGAGGATGACCGTCTCGACGTACTCGGCGTCCTTAAAGCCGTTGCACACGATGGGCATGTCCGGGAAGTCGCCCGTCATGCCGAGCACCGCCCACAGCTCGGGCTTGGAACCCGCCTCAAGCCCGAAGCCGAGTTCACTGCCTAGGTCGCGGATCTCTTCGCAGACGTGGCGCTGCTGGTTGACCTTGATCGGGTAGAGGCACGAATAGGTCCCTTGATAGTTCTCGTTGGCGATCGCTGCGTCGAACGCGCTGTGGATTCGTCCGAGCCGATGACGCATCAACTCACCAAACCGCAACAACACGGGGGTTGTGAGCCCGCGATCCGAAAGCCCCTCGATGAGTTCGTGGAGGTCGATCTCGCAACTGCTCTGGGAGCCGGTCGGACGGACGACCACCGTGCCCCGTTGCGAGACGCCGAAGTAGTCTGCACCCCATGCGGAGAGCCCGTAGCGATCCGTAGCCGCGTCCACGCTCTGGTTCGACCTTTGGGATGTCTCTGCAAGGTCGGTCATGGCGATGCTCCGTGGATGCGGGCGTTGGGATCAGTGCTGATGACGGTAGGGGCTCTATCCTGTAGGGATGGACAGCCCCGAACCGGTGAACAACAAGCAGACTCAGCAGCGCGGCGCGATCTGGGCCGCGTTCGAGACCGCTCGCAGACCCATCAGCCCCCAAGAAGTGCTCGAACTGGCGCGGGCTACGGTCCCCGCGCTCGGGCTCTCGACCGTGTACCGCAACCTGCGAAGGCTCGAAAGTGAAGCGATGATCGTCGCCGTCCATGTCCCCGGCGAACCCGACCGCTACGAAACCGCGCAAGCCGCTGCCGACCACCATCATCACTTCCACTGCGAATCGTGCGGCAAGGTCTTCGACATCACGGGCTGCCCGGGCGGGATCGCCGAGATGCTCCCCAAAGGTTTCGAGCTACGCGATCATGAGATCTCGATGCGGGGCGTGTGCGACGAGTGCGCACAGACAGAGTAACCACCTCGCTTCCGCGAGGGGCTCGATGATGCTCTACTCGATGACGAGATTCAGGTGTATAACTTCGCGAGATCACGCCAGTAGCCCGGATAGGTCTTGGCGACACAACGCGGGTTCTGGATGAACACGTTGGGCCTGCGCAAGCCGATGAGCCCGAGCGACATCGCCATCCGGTGGTCGTCGTAGGTTTGGAACACGACGTCGGGCGCTGAGGGCGAGCAGTCGATGCCTTCTTCGGGCGGCGTGATGGTGATCGCATCTGAGTCCGCAGCGACCTCGACCTTGACGCCGAGACGCCCGAGTTCGGTTTGCAGCGCAGCGATGCGGTCGGTTTCTTTGACCCGCAGCGTGCGCACGCCGCGGATGATCGAAGGCGTCGCAGCAAAGGCGCACAGCACGGCGAGAGTCATCACCGCGTCGGGCATGTCGGCCATATCCGCGAGCACGCCGGTCAGCGAACGCGGGCCACGGGTTTCGAGCGTGGCGTCGTCGTCGGTGTGTTCGAGCAGCGTGATGCCCATGCGGGCGAGCACCTCGGGGAAATCGGCGTCGCCCTGGAGTGAATCGCGACCGATGCCACGCACCCGGCACCTGGCACCCGTGATAAGCCCCGCAGCGGCCCAGAAATACGTCGCGCCGCTCGCGTCGGGTTCGACCGCATAATCAAACGGATCGATCCCGGTTTGCCCGCGTGCTGCTCGGTGCTCGGCGGGTCCAACGCGGATGACCTTGAGATCTTCTGCGAGCCGAACCGAGGCGCCGAGTCGATCGAGCAGCCCGACGGTCATCTCGATATATGAACGTGACGTGATGCTGCTGGTGAGTTCGATGGTCAGGGCGTTGGGGAACCACGGGCCGCAGAGGAGCAGGGCGGAGACGAACTGGCTCGATGCGGTTTTGCCCAGCGAGATCATCGCTTCATCGGGCACTCCCGAAAGACTCGGGTGGAGCCTGACGGGCGGGTAGCCCGAGTTGCCCAGGTGTTCGACGGTGACCCCGAGATGTGGGAGTGCGTCGGTGAGAGTTCCCAGTGGTCGCTCTCGCATGCGTAGGTTGCCGTCGATGACGACGGGCTTGGGCGAGAAGCACGATGCAGCCGCTAGGAATCGAGTCGCGGTGCCCGCGTTGCCTAGATCAAGATCAACCTGCCGGGAATCTCCTTTGGGCGTCCAGTGTCCGCCGACGCCGGTGATTCTGATGGTCGAGTCGAGACGGCTAGGTGGCGGGGCATGCTCGATGGTGGCACCAAGAGCTTCAATCGCACCGAGCATGTATTGGGCATCTTGAGCATCGGTGAGCGCGCCGCGGATGGTGCTGTTGCCTTCGGTAAGGGCAGCGAGCAGAACCGCTCTGTTGGTCAGGCTTTTGGAGCCCGGCGGGACGATGGTGAGATCGAATGGAGCCGAGCCATGCCCAGCGGCGATCGGCACCATGGGCAGCGGATCGGGCAACGAATCGAGCGGTTGGCAAAGTACCTTGTCCACGACGAGCATCCTCCGGTTGATCCATATCGGACCTTAAGCGACCTCTTCTCCAACGAGTTGAACACCCTGTCATTTTCCGAACATGTCGAGTTCGTGGCTCGAAGATCATCAAAAACGGAACACAAGGCTTGAGATGCAACCCCTTGTGGCTCAGAATCGTAGGGAACCTTGTCAGGGGTTGCCTCTACTTGTGAGGTCGCTGTGGATCCGGGCACTCTCGCGGAGTCCGGGGTGTCCTACCCCCTGAGTGGAACACGATTTGCGGTGGCTGCGCACGCGGAAGGTGTGTGGTGCCGTTTCGATTTGAGAGCCGATCGCTTAGCGGCGTTCGGACAGCCTGGGGCCCTGCCCGCCCGGCGTGAGTGGAACACAAGGCAGGAAGGCCCCGGCGGTGAATTCCGTCGGGGCTGTTTTTATTGATGTGCCCGTCAAGCTTCAGTCTCGTGTGGCAGGTGGTATCGAGGGAGGCGACGAACTCGAAACAGGTGCACGCGGTGCAATGACCACGCGGTTGTATTCTTCGCGGCTTACGCGGAGCACCGAGCCGTGACGGTGCTCGGGCGGGAACCAGGTCTGCTCGGAGACATCGTGCCACGTCACCAGATCGGTGGTGTGCATGGCTCCCATCGCGTTGTCGATGTACGCATCGAAGTACACGATGAGGCCGTCGCCCATCGGGAGCGCACTCGAACCTTCGACGGGAGCCATCGGCAGGGTCGGGCGCAGATCAGTGAACGGGCCGCGCGGGTCGGAGGCGCTGGCGACCATGAGCACCTTGCGATCGGGCGTGTGGCGTTCGTCTTTATAGAAGAGCAGGATCTGGCCGCGGAACTCGACGAGGTCGGGGTCGATGACGTTGTGCCCGGGATCGAAGTAGAGCCACGTGTCGCTGAGCGTGGTGAAGTCTTTGGTGGTGCAGGCGTAGAGCCGATGGATGAAGCGTTCGGTGTCGCGATCAATGCGGAACTCGCCCGCGACATCAGACGACCAGACGATGAGCCATTCCTGACGCGAGCGGTCCCAGAACAGCTCGGGCGCCCAGCACACCCGCGTGCGAGGCTCGCGGCGCATAACGGCGAGCCACTGGGGCGGCGACCAGTTGACGAGATCGCGGCTCGACGTGTAGCCGATGGAGTTGGTCGAGGCGGTGGTATAGACGCAGTGGTATGTGCCGTCGGGGCCGCGAACGACCGAGGGGTCGCGCATGGTGGTGTGCTCGGCGAAGAATGCTTTGTCGTTCTGCACCTTGCGCCACGTCATGCCGTTGCGGCTCGACGCAAACCGCAGCTCGGGGGCCGAGCGATCGAACGTCGCATAGAGCAAGTAGTCATCGCCCTGTTCGGGCCGGGGCAGCGAGGGCAGAAGTACCTTTCCCGGTTGCACAGCACGGAACGACTGGCCGCAACCAGTGAGGTTCAAGAGGGCCATCATGACCAAGATCAGTGTGCGCATTTACAGAGTGTAAACGATGTGGCAACACAAGTGATGATCGCCCACTTGCTTATCGCCTTCTCCTCTTGAAAGAAATACATCCTGCTACAAACACTGTCATCAGTGCGCCCGGTGCCGGGATTCTCACCAGCCTGATCGCAACGCCTCCGGAGTATGCTCGACCACTTCGAAAGGCCTCGTCAATCGCATCTATGTACAAGCCATCGACGCTCGATCCTGCCCGACCTACAAGGCCGTATAGACCGCTCACGCTGCTTTCAAGTGCTTCTTCCCACCCGCCACTGACATCGGCGAGTCCCCAAGGAGAGCGAGTCTGTGGGTAACTTAGAACGGGCAGCCCGGATCCATACTCGGGAGCGAAGATGGCAATATTTCGGCTGGTCTCGGCTATCGGCAAATCTGGCGGAGCGCCTATCAGATTCAAATTGCTCGATCCCGGCTCAAACCAATAGCCCCCTTGCCCCTCGCCATAGCGGTTAGCATCGTAGTACGTTGCCTTGGCCCATTCGTCAGGGGTCGGCAACGCCACGAGGGCACCGGGCTCACGGCTGATGTCCGCGAGAGTATCGCCGTCTTGGTTTAGCGAGAACCGTTCCGGGCTCAGGTCGTATGCACCGCCGAAGAACGCTTCTGGGGCATTTGATCGGTCGTTGTGGATCCAGTTGGCGAAGCGTGCCGCCATGATCCATGTGGTATCCATACCCCAGTTGCCTCGTCCGGGCTGAGGGATGAGCGAGTTATTTGGTCCGTTCTGCAGATTGCGAAATGCGAATGTAAATCTTTCGTTAGGAATCGCCCGGTGGTGCGGGAGATAGGCGGTGGCAAACTCGGCAAAGTCCGCGACCGTGGTCTCGGTCTCCATGATCTGGTAGTTGTAGCTGACCGCTCCCGAGGTCACGTTGCCGAAGCCGAACTTCGTCTCGCTGACGAGCGGGGCGCGATTGCCCGCATCGCCCACAGACACAAAGTCGAGCCCTCGGTACGTCGTCACCTGAGCCGTTGACGAACCCGCGACTACCGCTATCCCTATCACTGCCAATCCGGTTCTGAACATGCTGTGCTCCTGTTACAAAGCCTATCGGCTTGCAGGCTGGCTACTCGACATGTTCATATCAGGACCTAGGCAACGGATGCTTTCGCTGCTAGTGGTGCGAATCCTTGGCGAACTTTTTATCGAGCACCCGTTCGATCTTGTGAGTGGCGTCGCTGATCGCGTGGTAGAGATCGCTGTGGTGTGATTCGACGACCAGCGGATCGTGCCGCGCAGGTCGGGCTTCGATCATGCAGCGTTTATCGTCGGGCCCGGACTTGTGGCCGTTGACGTCGCCCAAATGCACCTCGATGCGGGTGAGCCGTTCACCGAACCTGCCGAGCCGATCGGCGAGCTGCTCGCGGACGTGCTCGTCGACAGCGTCGCTGTGATTGATATTCTGGTAGCTGATCTCGATATGCATGTGAAGTCCCTTTCCACTTGATTATACTCGATGAACGAGCGGGATGTTCGCTGTTGGTGAGCGGGTAGGATATGAACTGACATGTGCGGCCACAGCGAGAATCATCGGGCCATCAAGCCCAGAGGTGCTGATATGAATGGTACGCGGTTTCTGGTTCTTGTGTGCATGCTGGTGCTCATCGCAGCCTCCGGGTGCGCAAGCACTTCGGGGAACCAAGACCCGCTCAACCCCGGTTGGTCGGCAGAGGAAAGCACACGCCGATTGATCGGCAAGTGGACCCTGACCGATCTTGGCAGCACACATATCGACTCGATCCTCGCGACGCCCGGTGTGCTGCGCGCTCCAAGCCTCGACATCGCTGACGACGGCAAGGTCTCGGGCTTCGCGGGTGTCAACCACTTCTTTGCAGACCTGGATCTCGCGCGGGCGAGCGGCTTCAACTTCCCGCTCGGGCCGGTGGGCGCGACCAAGATGGCTGGGCCGCCCGAGGCGATGGCGATCGAACACGACTACCTGTCAGCGTTGTCATCGGCGACCCGCTACGACGCACGCCGACTGCGCGATGGCGTACTGATTCTGCTTGACAAGAAAGGCCGTAAGGGGATGCGGTTTGTGAGGGCGGTGGGGGAATAGGGCTCGCCTGATCGGGCGCTGAGATCGTGTCGTCGCCGATGGCTGCCAGCGCTCGGCTTGTTGCAGCAGCGATCGGGTTACCTGTTTGTGTATTTGGTTCCATACCCGTGAAGATATCGCTGGGCCGGGGCGTTCCAACCGCATTCACGCGGACCGCACGAATGTTGCGCACAGGGGAGGGTGATGGGTGTGAGAAACTCGCGTGGCCAGAGATGTTGGCCAAGGTCGTGGTGACCGAGGACGGTGGGGCAGCCAACTGGGCTCATCAATCTTCGAGAGTCGAGATATCGACAAGATGATACTGGTCCTGCGAATAAGAGGCTGTCACGCGGACCCATCGACCGAAATTCGGCCGAACAACATCAGCCATCAAGCCGACTGGTACAAGAATTTTAGTACGTTGGTTGGAAGCGTCGCGTACTGCCACAAAGCCTTGTGCTTTAGAGTCGGCCTTCGTATTGTTGTCAGCTGCCTCCAGTGTTCCTTCGATACATGTCTCTACCGCATCGGCAATAGTCGACATCAAGTTCAGGCGAGAAGCTTGCTCACGTACTCGAGGTCGCGATTTTCTGATAGGTACATTTGTAATTTGTTCGCCAACGCCGCGTCCAGTAAGTCCCACGTTCTTGATCGCCCTGCCGTCAGGAACGATCTGCCCAGCAAGGCCATAAAAATTGATCAAATAATCTTCGTTACTACCGAACACTTTCTCCAATGAACTAACGTCATCTGCCTCAATCATCTGGAATGTACTTAGAATTTCGGAGACTACTTTTCCCGGAGACAAGCCAAATAAGGACTCTTGCTCAAATTGACCCCCAACTCTAAATACGATCGCGTAGCTGGCGGCCATTGGTACTGAAGCGTATACGCGGAACTGGGATTTTACTTGAGTAGACGGCTCGCCCTTGTCACGGTACTTAATTCCGAGCAGCCGCTCGGTTGTGCGATATAGCAGTTTGTTGAGCGCTGACCATCTAGAGTGTACGAGCGATGAGTCCGCAAAACCGTGGCCAATCACATCGCCCCACAATGATAAGGCAATCTGCGAGGATGATAATGCGAGCCCATCTAGGTCGAGGTGTTCCTCAAAAGTAACCGTTTGCAATAACTCTTTCAGCTCGCGGCGTATCACATTCGGTGGGTGACCGAGTAGCCCGCGATAGATCAATGTTTCAGCGTGGCGATACTGTCGACACTGATAAGCCAACGAGGCGGCGCTGCGAAACAAAATCGAGCGAGTGGGCTCGTGATCCGGCGATGGAGCAAATGAACATGCCGCTAGCTCTTCAAACTTGCAAGCGATATCAAACTCGCACAGCGCCGCGTCTTGCTCGCCTTTCCGCAAGAGGATATCGCCTGCATCGGCGTGTTCCATGGCAAGAAGATGATTATTGGTTGAGTCGTTCATACCTGCTCGAACACGGTAAGTGGGCCACCAAAATCGACAACACACACGTAGGATGGAAGGCCTTCGGAAACTCGCGTGGCTTGTCGTCTTTTACGTGCAAGCCGAGTGGCGATATCGTTTTTCGATGCCTTGGCGATGCCGGAAACCTCGAGGCGGGCTGCCTTCTGAAAGAGCACTTCCTCGCGATAGCCAAGATACCAATCTATCCCAGTGCCCTTTCGGGATTGCTGCACAACGGTATATGGTGTTTGGCTAATTGCAATCAAGAACGAGACGCCGTAGGCTCCGTCTTCCGTGGCTTGCTGTGAGTCATGATGTGATGCCTCTATCGACTCGGTCGGAGTGGTCCATGCTACGCTCACCTGCTGTGTGGTATCGCCTTGGAGTGTCATCGAAACAGGTTGAGAATGTTGGTTATTATAGAGGCAAACACTAGCAGCTTCTGCAAAGCACACGCACTTGGCAGCGGTAATGTGACCGATGCCGTCCAGTAGCTCGTCGAGGTTAATCTGGGTACCACTAATCGACTTTGTCATCCTATGTCCTCACGCAGACCTACTTGTTCATACTACCCGATCTTCTTTGCTGATGCCGAGTGCGGGCCGCACATCGACTTGGACGAGCTGTTCGCCTTGGAGGTCTTTGGCCTGTGAATCGTCCACGTAGTCCGAGTGGCACGAAAGCTTGGCGTCCGCTTCCTCGCTGTCGCGGCCCGTCTGCGACACCGTCTTTTTGACCTTGTTGGCGAGCTTGTGGATCTCTTCGGGGTTGAGGTAGCCGCGTTGTTCGAGGATGCGTTGTTGTTCAGCGGTGAGGGCTGCGGACTTGACCGCCTTGCCGTCGCCGCCGCGCGCGAAGCCTTCTGCGTTACCCGACTGGAACTCCTGGATTTCCTTGCTGATGCGCACGGAGCACCAATCGTGGCCGCACATCGCGCAGAAATCAGTATCGACGTCGAGGTCTTCGTCGTGATACGCGCGAGCGGTGTCGGTGTCGAACGCGAGCTCGAAGTGCTGCTCCCAGTTGAGTGCTGCGCGTGCCTTGGTGAGTTCGTCGTCCCAGTCGCGGCTGCCGGGAATCCCCAACGCGATGTCCGCCGAGTGTGCCGCGATCTTATACGCGATGCAACCTTCTTTGACGTCGCCCTTTTTGGGCAGGCCGAGGTGTTCTTTGGGCGTGACGTAGCAGAGCATCGACGCGCCGTGATAGGCGGCGTTGGTCGCACCGATGCAACTCGTGATGTGGTCGTAGCCCGGGAATACGTCGGTAACCAACGGGCCGAGCACATAGAACGGCGCGCCGTGGCAGAGCGTCCGCTGGAGCTTCATGTTGTATTCGATCTGGTCGAGCGGCACATGCCCGGGGCCTTCGACCATGACCTGCACGCCGTGACGCCATGCACGCTCGGTGAGCTCGCCGATGGTTTCAAGTTCTGCGAGCTGCGCGTCGTCGGTGGCGTCCGCGAGCCCCCCCGGTCGCAGCCCGTCACCGATCGAGAACGTCACGTCATGGCGACGCATGAGCACGCAGATGTCGTCCCAGAGGTCGTACATGAGATTGTCTTTGTTATGTACGAGCATCCATTTGGCGAGCAGGCTGCCGCCGCGCGAGACGATCCCGATGAGGCGGTCCTTGACGAACTTGAGGTGGCCCATGCGCACGCCCGCGTGGATCGTGAAGTAGTCCACGCCTTGGGCCGCTTGGTGTTCGAGGGTTTCGAGGACGGATTGTTTATCGAGGTCTTCGAGCTTGCGCCCGATGATCATGCTGTAGATGGGCACGGTCCCGATGGGCACGGTCGAGTTGCGGAGGATCGCGTCGCGGCATTCATCGAGATCGCCCCCGGTCGAAAGATCCATCACGGTGTCCGCGCCCCAGCGTTCGGCCCACTTGAGTTTCTCGACTTCTTCGTCCGTGCCGCTGGAGACGGGCGAAGCGCCCATGTTGGCGTTGACCTTGGTCTTGGACGCCCGGCCGATCGCCATCGGATCGAGCTTGTAGGTGAGGTGCTTGATGTTCGCGGGGATGACCATCCGGCCCGCAGCGATCTCGTCGCGGACCTGCTCGGAGGTGAGGTGGTCTTCGCGCTCGGCGACGCGGCGCATCTGTGGCGTGATGATCCCGAGCCGCGCCGATTCGAGCTGCGTGATCGGAGTAAAGCCTGTTGGTGCAACGCAGCGGATGTAGGTGGCGATCGTCTGGTTGTGACCGGCGCACCCGGCCCGGTGATCGGGCGCCGCTTGGATCGACCAGCCCTCGGGCAGGAAATCCCACGCGGTCTTGGTGCTCGGCGCTGGCATGCCGGGCGTATCGGGCGAGCTGAACGAGAGCGGCCCTCCGATGTCGGGCGTGTTAGCGAACGAGCCGGGCGTGGTGACGCCGCGGTGCCCGGGATTGCCCGCTCCGCGCGTGGGAACTGCAAACTTGCTGGTGGGGGTCGAGGAGTCGTTCTTGGTGTTGGTCGCGGTCATAGGTCGCATCCCTCCGCCGGTACGAGCCGGGTCAGGTTCAACGGGTGCTTCTCAGCCCTCGATCCGACCCTCACGTTCAGGTCAGCCCGGGCGCCCCGTGCGTAAGCGACAGTGTAGGGAGGGAGTGGATAGACGGGGGTATGCGGGCTTGGTCAGTTCGTGGCACTCTCGCGTCCAGACCCGCCAAACACACCTGCGAGCCTCGCACCAAGCCACAGCATCGGGACCAGCAGGATCAAAAACACCAAGTGGTACCACACCGGGAACAGATCCCACGAGCCGATCTCGACGCCGATGCCGGTGAGCAACAGCAGGACTCCTGTGATCTTCACCGCGGGGCGTTTGCGAGCACCCGCCACGAGAACGGTCACCACGCCCGCGACGATCGAACATCCGAAGCTGAGCCCGAGCAGTCCCGCGAGCGTCCCCGTCTCAGTGACGGGCGTGCCGTCGCTTGTTGCTTTGATCGCCTCGCTAAACAGAGCCGCGTTGCCGCCGAGCCAGCACGCGGTCCATACCGAGTAGCCAACAATCACACCAAAAATCAAACGGATCATGACTCGCCTCCTTGGTCAGAAGTGTCCGCAGCCTTCACCGGCCAGTGCTCGCTCAAGCACCGCTTGGGCGTGATGGGTTCAACCAGCCGAATGATCAGCAACAGCATTCGTCCACCCAGCTTGGGCTTGCCGGTTTCGATGACCGCCTTGAGCGTGTTGCAGATGAGCGTGCCGCCGGACATCATCTGCTTGGCGCTCTTGGTGCCCTCGGTCAGCTCGCTGAGGGTCATGGTGAAGATCGTTCCACCATCTTTGGCCTCAAGTTCATACCGCACGATACAAGGCGGATCGTCGAGATTCGTAAACTTGAACGTGTGCGCAAACACCCTCGGCGGATCGAACTCAACGATCTCACCTACGACACCGGTGTACTTGCCGCTGTTGGTGCGCATCGCCATCGTTGAGCCGGGCGTGAGCGACGGTGCATCGAGCTTGGAGCCGAAGAATGCGGGGATCGGCTTGTCGGTCCGGGTGATCTCGGCCCAGACCGATTCGACGGTTCCTTTGATGAAGACTCGAAACTTGGCCCGCGTGGGGCCATCGGTGGTCACAGTGACGTCTTTAGGCACGCTTGATCTCCTTGGCCGATGTAGCAGCCTCAACATTCGCTTTGATGTCCGCCATCCGAGAGCCCCAATACTGCGTGTACTGGTCCGTCCAACGGTCGTACACGAGCTGGATCGGGACGGGATTGAAATACAGTCGGCGTGCCCGTCCCGCGCGTTCGGAGAGCACCAAATCCGCCGATTCGAGCTTGGCCAGATGCTTCATTACCGCGATTCGGCTCATCGTGAAATGCGACGCCACCGCCCCGACCGTCATGCCCGGGTGAGCGGTGAGCAGATCAAGCATCCGCCGACGATCAGCGTTGCCGAGTGCTGAGAACACCGCGTCAAGCGTTTGGGTTTCACGGGATGGAGCAGTGTGCGGGTTCATTGGTAATGTAAAGGTTACCAATTCACAAGCATCGTGTCAAGCGTCAAACCGCCAGACTTTCCGTGAATACTTATCTGCGGCGGCTGGCCGATCATCCACTGCATCACGCTGCTCGTGGGCTGAGGGTCAACGCCGAGGTGCCGGAGCATGTTGAGGCATTGTGCCCGGTGGTGCATCGAGTGGGTCATGACGTGGACCATGATCCCGCCGCGACTAAAGCGATAGGTCGTGCCGCCGCGATTGGGACTCAGCACCTCGTCGTGGCTGCCCTCGGTGACGACCTGACGAAACTCGCGGGCGACCTCGTCGTGCAGCGAACGAAGCTCGGCGATGGATCTTGGCGGGTCTTGTTCGAGCCTTGGTCTCCATTGCCCCGTGTTCAGCATCACGTCCGTCCAGCCACGCATCGCCCCGAGCATGTGCGTAAAGGTCTTTCGCAGCGTGCCTAGGCCCATCTCAAACTCGCGGTCGAGTTGTTCGTCGCTCAGCGCAGCACACGCCTCGAACATCTGCTCGTTGGCCCAATGGTCAAAGGTGAGCAAAACGTTCGAGGGCTGCGTCGGTGGGGGAGTCGAGGAAGCAGGGGAGGCGTCGTTCATGGTCCGAGGATACCAAAGCCTGCAAAAATCGGTTGGCCCATGCGTCTATTGATGCCAAGGATTCATCGAGCATGCCATCGCCCCCTCCCGAAACTCAAACGCAGGGCTTCTACGACGACCCGCTGGTCTACGACGTGCTCCACGCTGCGGGAACCGCAGCCGAGGTCCGGGGCATGGCCAAAATCGCAGCCAAGTTTGGGCCAGCACCTCGTAGGGGCAAGCCCCGCTGGCTCGAACCCGCCTGTGGCTCGGGTCGATTCCTCCGAGCCGCACACAAACGAGGCATCGCTGTCGCAGGCTTCGATCTGTCCAAGCCCATGATCGACTTCGCCCGCAAGCGTCAGCCCCAGGCCGATGCGCGGGTCGCCGACATGACTGAGTTCATGATCGATCGCTGGCGAGGCCGATTCGATCTGGCGTTCAACACGATCAACACCATCCGCCACTTGCCCGATGACCGCGCGATGCTCGATCACTTTGCGCAGATCGCACAAGCCCTCAAGCCGGGCGGCGTCTACGTCGTGGGCCTGAGCCTCTCGCACTATGGCCACGAGGGGCCCGCCGAGGACGTGTGGACCGCGAGTCGCGGCTCGTTGCGGGTCACGCAGATCGTGCAGTACGAACCGCCATCGCGGCGAGGTCGATCTGAGCGGGTCCATAGCCACTTCGTCATCGAACGGCCACGGGGCACCGTCCACCGCGACAGCTCGTACACACTGCGTTCCTACAACCTCGCGCAATGGAGCGCTCTCATCAAACGCTCGCCATTGCGGCTGATTGCTTCGATCGACGAACAAAGCCGGGAGCTGCCCGCTGCCGACGGCTGCTACCGACTGTTCGTGCTCGGGAATGCCTAGCCTGTTTGTAGAAACTTACACCTTGGCTTTGGCTTCGTTGAGCTTCTTGCGGATAACCGTGTGCAGGATCCCGCCGTTGGCGAAGTAGTCGATCTCGACCGACGTATCCACGCGGCTCATACACACAAATTCGAACGTGCTCCCGTCGGGACGCTTCGCCTTGACCGTGACATCCGCGCGGGGCTCGAATTCTTCGGGCATCACCACGTCGAACGTCTCGTCGCCACGGATTCCCAGGCTTGCCACGCTCGCGCCGTCCTTGAAGACCAGCCGCAGCACGCCCATGAACACAAGATTGCTCCGGTGAATCCGCTCGAAGCTCTCGGCCATCACCGCCTTGACACCCAGCAGCAGCGAGCCCAAG
>CAYUVO010000025.1:0-30051 GCA_964448185.1 uncultured Phycisphaeraceae bacterium | reverse complement strand
GTCAACGTCGAGCTGCTCATGCCCGCGATGGTGGGGGCAGATGATCCGTCCAGCCAGCCCGAACAGGTCAGCACTCAATGGACACTCGACCGCGATCAGCTCGAACGCCTGCACTCGCTTTCCTATTCGATGGGTGCGCTCGGCGGGCTGTTCGCGCCCGAGCAGTTCCTACTCAAAGCCGACAACCCCGCGCAAGCCGTTGCGCTCGGGCTCAGCGAAACTCGGCGCATCGGACAACAAACATATCTGACCTTGCTGCGATTGTTCCAAGGATCGGTGCGGGTCGAACATCTCCGTGGACCCGTCGGCATCGCGCACATCGGAACCATGCTCGCTGATCGCGGGTTCATCTGGCTCATGTTCTATCTCGCGCTGATCAGCATCAATCTCGCGGTGGTCAACTTCCTGCCTCTTCCCATCGTGGACGGCGGGCAGTTCCTCATGCTCATCTACGAACAGCTCCGAGGCAAGCCCGTCCCGATGGCGCTTCAGGGCATGCTGTCGATCGCCGGGCTCGCACTCGTCGCGGCGCTGTTCCTCGTCGTCACGTTCAACGACATCTCCAACCTGCTCGGAAGGTAACCCGCCCATTTTGCCGACCGGAATATTGGGAACCATCCTCGATCTCTTGGTGCTGATGAGTGTCGGAGCAGCGCTCTTTGCGGTTGCTCTGTTCATGTGGACCGTGCGCACGCTGACGCGCCCGCCGCGTCGTGGCTTTGGCTGGGCTCTCGCCCACAACAGGCCGAGCACTCCGGGCGAGCTTGCCCCCCCCTCTCTCCATCAAGCAACTCCACCACTTTCCCCTCCCGAGTTCACGCAGTGGATGCTCAGCTCTGGCGGGCTCGAGCTTCCGGTCTGGGACATCACAGGCTTCAAGAACACCGGCCCGGTTGTCGTCCTCACGCCCGGCTGGGGTCAGGGCCGCGTGGGCTGTCTCGATCGCGTCTGCGGCCTGCTCGACCACGCGAGCCGCGTGATCGTCTGGGACCTACCGGGGACGGGCGAAGCACCGGGCCGATGCACGCTGAGCGCACGCGAAACCCCGATGCTCGACGACCTCGTGGACCGCGTCGGCAATGACACACCGATCGTGCTGATGGGCGCTTCAATGGGTGCAGGCATGTCGATCGAGGTGGCTGCCGGGCGTGATGATATTGCGGGAGTGATTGCTGAAGCTCCGTATCGCGTGCCGGTGACACCGGCTCAAGGTGTGCTCCGTACCGCGAATCTGCCTTGGCGGCTCAACCTGCCGCCGGCGATCGCGTGGGTCGGGATGCGGTCAGGTGCCGGCGCGAAGTGGGCTGGATTCGATCGAGCCGAGCACGCCCGCAAGCTCACCTGCCCGCTGCTCGTCATTCACGGCACCAACGACACAGTCTGCCCCCTCGCCGACGGCAAGTCCATCGCGAACGCCGCCGACCACGGGACGTTCATCGAGATTGATGGGGGCGATCACCATTCGTTGTGGCGCGAACCCGAGTGGCTCGAACGCTGTGCGCACGAAACGGGTGCGTTCCTCGATCGTGTGTGCTGATCGAAACGTTCAGCCCGACACCGCTTAGCTCGAAACAGCCTCGCTCTGAGATTCGGTCTTGGTTTCGAGCACGGGTTGCTGCTCTTTGCGAGACACCGGTTCGGAGTCGGGCCACACGATGTCAACGTGTGAATCGAGCAGCGAGAACAGCGTGCGGAGCGAGCGTTCGATGCTCGAACGAGCCTCGGACTTGTACCGGGAATCGCCCGCGGTATAGAGCGTCGAAGCCTGCTCCTGGGCCTTGACCATGAGATCTTTTTGGCGAGCCGCGTTCATCTGGATCACGTCGAGCAGCCCGAGCACGCGGCCCGACTGGATGTCGTAGGGCGTAACGTCCGTGAGCCGAAGGTCACCCATGACCGGGGGCAGGTTCAACCGGTAGCGTCCGGGCGCGAGCCGTTGGACGTCTTGTGGCCCGATGACGCTCAGATCGACGTAGTACTGACGCTCGAAGTGGAAGATCATCGCCATCTTCGCCTGGCTCAAAAGCAACGGCGGCATCCACGACAAACCGCTCGTCGCTGTGGCGATTTCTTTGGCGCACACTTCAAGCCCGACGAGCTTGCCTACTGAACGCACCCGCTCGGCGATGGTGTCGGTTTCGATGGTGGTTTTCGCTGCCTTGCCGGTGAACAGCCGGAGCACGATGACCGTCGCGATGATCCCGACGAGCGGCCCACCGATGATCAGAATGGAATCGAAGAAGGTGAGATTCAGGAATGAGAGTCCGAGCATGATGCTTCCTTGGGATTCTTTGCTGCGAGATTGTGCCCACCCGGTGTCTGACCGGTTTTTGACTCAAAACCAGATCAGGCCGCTGGCTCTGGAGAGGTCCCGGTATTCGTCTCCGCCTCAACATCCTCAAACGCCTTGATGACCAGATGCACCCCGACCGAGAACATCACGCTCAGCACCAGCGCCAGCCCGATCCCCGCGACGAGCCGCATCGCGGAGGCGGTGTCCACCATCGCGGGGAACAGCACCCCAAAGCCCTGCTTGAGACCCCAGCCAGCTCCGAGCACAAAGGGCAACGCCAGCACAGCCCCGATGACCAGCCGACGCCATGCCTGGGCTCGCGAGCCTAGAGCCAAGAGCACCGACCACGTCACCAGTCCCATGCCCACCGCGCCTCGGACGAAAAACCACGGATCAGTGACCGCGTGCTTGACCGATGATCCAACACCGAGAGCTTCGGGGTTGACCGTGACATGCCACGCGAAGCGAGCGGTGATCGCGGCGACGATCAGCACACCCCCGAGGTTGAACAGCCCGATGGATCGGCCCTCGCGGGCGTTGCCCAACGCAAACCACACCCCGGCGATCCCGGTAAACAGAACCACAAACTCAAAGCCAGCAGCGGCGAGCACCACCGGGTCGTTCCGGCTCGCGATCGCCAGACCAAACGCGCCGCTGAAAGCGATCGCTCCCATGACGGCGGCGAGCACCCAAGCACTGATTTTCGAGAAGGTCTTCATTGTGGTTCCACCATCGGCCATGCGGACATAGGACTGATCGGACGTTGGGATCTTTGCACCACGTTGGGCTCGGGGCACGCGAGAAACGCAACAACTGTCCAACCTGATACGACGAGCCTCCCGAGTGGTTCAGTATTTCAGATTCTTGAGCCCGTCATACTCCGAACATTGTCCCGTGGTTTCACCAGATCGCGGCCTTCGATTGCTGATGAGGGGCGGTATTCGCGCATGATTTGCGCGTTCTTGTGCCTCGTTCCAAAGTCTCTCTCGGATCTCGCCGATGCTGACGACGATGGCCCACGTCTTGCGACGCGCGGTATCACCCGGATCGGGTATCACCCGCATCGTCCGTCATCGGAGAGTTGAGTCATGAACGTCCCCGCGTGGAGAACCCAGACACCCGCCAAGGCCCGCAGAGACTTTCTGCGTGTGCTCGGCCCCTGGGTTTCAACCACGCTTGAACTGCGTCGGCAAGGATTGCTGACGCCCACGCTCGATCGTTGCGACCGAGCCACCGCGACCGGGCATCTCGCCGGGTACGTGTACGACCAAGGAAGGCGAGCAGCATGAGCGGTATCACCACAGGCATCGGCCTCATCAGCGGCATCGACACAGCGACCCTTATCGAGCGGCTCTTGTCGATCGAAGCGAGACCCAAGTTTCTTGCAACCCAGCGTATCGTCGGGCTCCAGCTCATCCAGACGAGCTACCTCGATCTCGCCAGCAGGCTCCGAGGGCTCGAGACCGCCGCCACTGCTTTCCGCAACGCGGGGAGTATTTTCCAGTCCAAGAACGCGGTGAGCTCGCTGAGCGATTCCATCCGCGCCACGGCCTCGAACGACACCCCCGAGGGCACGTTCAACTTTGTTGTGGATCGGCTCGTCACGACCCAGCAGCTTCTGAGCCGGGGCTTTGCCGATCGCGATTCGTCACCCTTTGGGGCCACGACCCTGACCTTCGAGAGCGAGAGCGGCAGGCTCGATACCGACGCCCTGCTTGCCGATCTCAATGGCGGTGAAGGCGTGCGCCGAGGCACGATCGAGATCAGCCAGGGCAGCGAAACCGTGCAGGTCGATCTGAGCCGCGCTGCGACGATCAGCGAAGTCGTCGATGCGATCAATCAGGCTGAGGGCGTTGATGTCACCGCTTCGATCAAGGACGGGGCGTTGCACCTGACAAGCAACTCGCCCGATGATTTTACTGTTTCCACCGCATCTGGCTCGACCGGGGTTGCTGAAGACCTGGGCATCGACAAGACCTCCAAGCTCGGCGTGCTCGCGGGCGAGGCGCTCACCGGGCTCGGTTCGACCACGCTGCTGCGGACGCTCAACGACGGCAACGGCGTGTTCGTTGGTACCGACACGGGCATCACCCGCTACGACTTTGTCATCAACATCGACGGCACCGACGTCAACATCAACATCGGCGCCATCTTTGAAGAAGTCACCGAAGACGGCGAAACCACGATCGAAGAAACCCAGGCTGCGCCCAACGACATCGCGGGCGTGCTCGACCGCATCAACACCCAGCTCACCGATGCGGGCTATAGCGAAGTGAGCGTCTCGATCTCTGGAGAGGGTCTCGAGTTGGTGGACACGTCGGGTCGTGCGGTGAACATCACCGAGAAGAACGCCACCTCGACGACCGCTTCGGATCTTGGCTTGCTCGGCTCGGATTCGGGCGGCACGATCACCGGCAGACGGCTCGTCGCCGGGCTGGGCACCGTGCTGCTGAGCAACCTCAACGGCGGCTCGGGGCTCACGGGCAACGGCGAAGCCAAGATCACCACACGCGACGGTGACGTGCTGACCTTCGATCTGTCATCGGCGGAAACTATCGAAGATATCATCAGCCTCATCAACGATGACGCGACCAACGCCGGGCGCATCACCATCTCGCTCAACAGCGCGGGCAGCGGGCTCTCGATCGCCGACACAACCGGCGGCACGGGAAACCTCATCATCACGGGCGACGCTGCGACAGCGCTGGGCATCGCGACCGACGTGGGCGGCATCGCTGAAGATTCATTCCGAGGCACCAGCCTTCAACGCAAATACGTCTCCAATGGCACCCTGCTCAAAGACCTCTCGTCGACCGGTAGCCTGGGCACCGGGACCATCCGTATCACCGACGCCTTCGGGGCCAGCACCACCATCAACATCGGCGACGACACCCAAAGCGTCTTCGACCTCATCAGTGAGGTCAATGGGCAAGCCAGCTCCGCCGGGCTCAATCTCGAACTCGCCATCAACGACAACGGCGACGGCCTGATCTTCCGTGAAATCAACGGCGAGCCTGCGGGAACTCAGGGCATCAAAGTCGAAGACGTTGACGGCTCGTTTGCCTCCGACCTCGAGATCGAAGGCGAGGGCAATGCCCCCGACCCGAATGATCCCACCGCGCTCAACACCATCGTTGCCTCGCAGGAAGTCACCGTCACCTTCGATGCGGACGACACACTCGACGAAGCGCTCGACAAAATCAACAGCGCCAACGGTGGCGTCCGAGCCACCATCATCAACGACGGCTCGGGCATCTCGCCCTACCGCATCAGCCTCGTCTCGGATCGCTCGGGTCGAGACGGACGGTTCCTCATCGACTCTTACGGCTTCGACCTCGGGCTTGACACTCTCGAAGCGGGCGAAGACGCACGAGTCTTCTTCGGCTCCGACGATCCCGCCAAAGCCATCTTGCTCACCAGCAGCGACAACACCCTCGACGACGTCGTACGCGGGCTTTCGCTCGATCTCGTATCGGCCTCCGATGAAGTCGTGAGCATCACCGTCTCACGAAACAACGAGTCCATCGAAGCGACTATCAACACCTTCGTCGAGGCGTACAACGGCATCATCAACCGGCTCAATGCCGTGACGAGTTTCGATCCCGAGACCGAGCGGCGAGGCACGCTGCTGGGCGATTCCACCGCCATCACGCTTCGCACCCGGCTCACCAATGTCATCCTCGGCAAGGCCGACGGCGTCAACGGTGCCTTCTCTCGGCTCACCGAAGTCGGAATCTCGCTCGGCAAAGGCGGCGTGATCGAGTTCGATCGGGATCGGTTCCGTGAAGCCCTCAGCGAGGATTCCCAAGCGGTCGCCGATGTGTTTGCTGCCCGCGATCTGATTGCTCCCGAGCTCGAGATCGAGATCGAGGAAGGTGTCTTTGTCTCGAACCCCGATACCCGAGACAAGTTCAACCAGCTCGGGGTCATCTTCCAAGTCGAAGAGCTTGTCCAGGGCTACATCGACTCGGTCGACGGCATCTTCACACGTCGCGACACCACCGTCAAGGCTCAAATCAAAGCGCAAGAACGACGTATCGAAAACTTTGATAAAGCGCTCGATCGACGCCGAACCATCCTCCAACGCCAGTTCCTCGGGATGGAACAGGCCCTGCTCCAGCTCCAAGGCCAGCAGAGCGCACTTACTTCGCTGCTCGGCTAAGACGCCAAACGTGCGCTCACACTTCTCGCTCACGCCACCCGCGCCACCGACCGATACACAACCTCATGCCGAACGATACCGCTGATGCTTATCTCCGTACCAAAGTGCTCACAGCTCCCCCCGAGCAGCTCAGGCTGATGCTCCTCGACGGCGCGGTGCGGTTCGCCACACAGGGGCGCGATGCGCTCATCCGCAAGGATTACGAAGAAGTCTTCAACGGCTTCACGCAAGCACGTGACATTGTCATCGAGCTCGCAACCACCATCAATGACCAACCCGACCCCGAACTCGCGGTCCAGGTCCGAAGCCTCTACCTGTTCATCTTTCAACAGCTCGTCAACGCCAGCTTCCAGAAAGACGTCGAACTCGCCAACGAAGCAATCCGGCTGCTCGAATACGAACGCGAGACCTGGGTGCTCGCGATCGAACAGGCTGCCAAAGATCGCAAGCTCACCGGCACCGAACCCATCGGTAAACTCCCCGCTCAAAGCCCCGCAGCGGACAACGAAACCAAACCCGCCCCCGGCTCGATCAGTTTGCAAGCGTAACGCTCGGTGAAGAAACCGACGCTCTTGACAAGCCCCGACCGTCAGGGAGGCGGCCCATCCGCTTGCAATGGTTCTGCTTGGACTCATCGCACGCTGCACAGCTCCGCTGCGAGCAGCCCAAACGCATGCTGCAACGGCACGTTCGACGCCAACATCCGCTCGGTCTGATGCACCGCTTCGATCGCTGAGGCGTACCGTGCCGATGCCGGCGCGTCGGTGCTTTGCCGTCTGAGCTGGCGGCGGTGACGCTCGGCGACCAGCCGCAACATGTCCGATGCCGCCCGACGATTCGCTGCTTCCTTGCTCGCGAGTTTGTCCTTGCCCACCTGCCGCGTGGCCTCCGCCTTCACAAGATCCGTCATCCGTGGCCCAAGCTCGGGGACCGCGTCTCCCGCCTCGGCGGCCCGAAACAACTGCTCGAGTTCTTGTGCCCACGCAACCATCCCGCCCGCGACCACCTGCACCAATCCCCCCGGCGATCCGGCTGCGAGCGCAAGCGCGATGAACCGCTCGGTATCGTCGAGATCCGGCGCGAGCCGATCCGCGAAGGGTTCCATCTCGGGCTTGCTCAGCGTGCCGAACGTCACACGCTGGCATCGGCTGCGGATCGTCGCGAGCATCCGATCTTCGCTCTGCGTGACCAGCACGATCACCGTTCCCGCGGGCGGCTCTTCGAGCGTCTTGAGCAACAGGTTCTGCGCCGCGTCACCCATCAGGTGCGCATCTTCAACAATGAACACCTTGGCTGCGACTGATGGCGCATCGACCGTCCGCGTGCGCAACGCGGGCTCGACAAGAAACTCCGCCACCACCTCGCGCGGCAGCGTCGTCTGCTTGCGCAAACGGACCTCGTTCTTTCGGCTCACTCTCGCTAGCGAAGCGCTGATCGTGTGCAAGTCCGGGTAGACCCCGCGTCGGAGCTGCGCATCGATCTCGGCGTGATGCAGATCGTCATCGCCCGGCAACAACAGCTCGCGCGCGAACGCCAACGCTGCGGTCCGTTTGCCCACGCCCGAAGGCCCGGTGAAGATCCAGGCGTGATGCACCCGCTGAGCCTCGATCGCATCGCGGAGCACCGCCACCGCTCGGGGCTGACCGATCAGCTCATCGAGCGTGGTGTCGATCGTGGGCAGATCTATCACGGGCTGCTGGGCCTCGCGCTTTGAAGACTTGGCTGCGGAGGCTTTCTTGGGGGCTCGTTTGCGTGTGACTTTCTTGGCCATCGGTATCTACAGGATACCGCGGGCCAACACCACCCGAGCGAGAAGTCTTCGCCTCAGCCTTCAAGACCGGCTCACCGAGCCCCTCGCGGGAGCGAGGCGGTTCTAGAACCCGTGCCCAGAAGCTCCCATCCTCCCGGATGGGGCTCGCCCAGCTAGTGGCTCTGGAGCTTGTTGAGCCCGTTGAACGCTGCGTTCTTGTAACACTCGGCGAGCGTCGGATAGTTGAACACCGCGTTGACGAAATATTCCGCAGGGGCTTTGAACGCCATGGCGCACTGCCCGATGTGGATCAGCTCGGTCGCCCCGGTCCCGATCGCGTGAACCCCTAAAATCGCGTGGCTGTCTTGATGGATCAGCATCTTGAGCATGCCGTGCTCATCGCCCAAGAGCTGCCCACGCGCAATCTCGCGGTAATGTGCCACACCCGTCTCGAACGGGATGCCCTCATCGGTGAGCTTCTCTTCGGTCCAGCCGACCATCGAGATCTCGGGCACCGAATACACGCCGTAAGGGAACAGCTCGGGCACCGATTCGGTGGTCTTGCCGAACATGTGCATCGCTGCGAGTCGGCCTTGCTCCATGCTCGTGCTCGCCAGCGCCGGGAACCCGATCACATCGCCCGCTGCGTAGATGCCCTTGACCGCGGTTTCGTACTGCTCGTTGACCTTGATCCGTCCGCGTTTATCCGCGCTGAGCCCGGCGTTTTCGAGCCCGAGTTTGTGAGTCGAGCCCTGACGACCGATGCAATAGAGCAAGCAATCCGCGTGGAGCAGCTTGCCGCTCTCGAGCATGGCTTCAGCGAGGATCCCGTCTTGCGCAAGCCCTTCGCGCGAAGCCTCGTGGGTGGTGATCTTGACGACCTTCTCCCCGAGCCGGAGCGTCATCCCGCCCTGGCGAAGCTGGTATTGCAACGCCTCGATGATCTCGCTGTCGCAAAAGTCCAGCAGCCGATCACGCCCCTCGACGAGCGTCACCTTCACACCAAGCGCTTGCAACATCGAGGCGTACTCTGTGCCGATGACCCCCCCACCGACGACCATCATCGAGCGTGGAAGTTCGACCAGTTCGAGCAACTCGTCCGAGGTCACCACGTTGGGTACGCCAAACGGGATGTCGTCGGGCTTGGCGGGCTGAGAGCCCACCGCGATGAGGATGTTGTCCGCCTGCACCTGATCGGTGCCTGCTGGCCCAACAACGTCGATGGTCTTTGCATCGCGGAATGAGCCGTGCCCGTTGACGATGTCGATCCCGTTGGACCGCAGATGCCCGTAGGCGATTTTCAGTTCTGCAGTAATCACCCGCTGGGCGCTGGTCCGCACCGACTCGAAGGTCATCGCCCTCGCCGACGAAAAATCCGCCATCGAGGGCATCGCGGACTGGTGCCCGCCCGCTGAGAGAATCGCCTCTCGCAGCGCCTTCGATGGGATGGTCCCGGTATTGATCGCGGCTCCACCGATGACCTGCTTGGCCTCGATGATCCCGACCTTTTTGCCCAGTTTGGAGGCCTGAATCGCTGCCCGCTGGCCCGCGGGCCCGCTCCCGATCACGCATAGGTCGTAGTGCCGCATCTCGCTGGATCTCCGATTCGGGGGTAAGGCCGGGGCAAGGTTCTCGAAGCCCTCTCATCGGATCAACCGCCCACCCGCCTAAAGGCCATATCAACCGATACAGTCATCCCAATGACCCCTCACCCCCCACACATCTCAGCGTCTGCCTCCCATCGCCTCACCGCAGCTCAGGTCAGGCAACGCTTTATCGAGTTCTTCGAGCACCCGTCGCGCGCACACAAGATCCATCCTTCGAGCCCCGTGGTGCCACACGACGACCCGACTTTGCTCTTTGTCAACGCCGGGATGAACCAGTACAAGCCCTGCTTCTTGGGCCGAGTCGAGCCCGGCAGCGATCTCGAAGGGCTCACCCGAGCGGTCAACAGCCAAAAATGCATCCGCGCCGGCGGCAAGCACAACGACCTCGAAGACGTAGGGCTCGATACCTACCACCACACCTTCTTTGAAATGCTCGGCAACTGGTCCTTCGGCGATTACTTCAAGGCCGAGGCCATCGACTGGGCCTTCGCTCTGCTCACAGGCAATCTCGATAATGGTGGCTTTGAGATCGACCCAAACCGCCTCTACGCCACCTACTTCGGCGGCGACCCCAAAGCCGGGCTCGAGCCCGACCACGAAGCACGCGATCTCTGGCTCAAGCACCTCCCCGCCGACCACGTCCTGCCCGGCTCCTTCAAGGACAACTTCTGGGAAATGGGCGAGACCGGTCCCTGCGGCCCGTGCAGCGAACTCCACTACGACCGCATCGGTGACCGAAACGCCGCCAGTCTCGTCAACCAAGACGACCCCAACGTGCTCGAAATCTGGAACCTCGTCTTCATCCAGTATGACCGCCAGAAAGACCGCTCGCTCAAGACGCTCCCCGCCAAACACGTCGATACCGGCATGGGCCTCGAACGGCTCGTGAGCGTCATTCAGAACACGACAAGCAACTACGACACCGATCTGTTCCTTCCGATCTTCGAGGCCATCCGTCTCAACACCAAAGCCCCCCACGAATATCAAGGCAGGCTCGGCAAACAAGACCCCCAACAGATCGACACGGCCTATCGAGTCATCGCCGACCACCTCCGCACGCTGTGCTTTGCCATCGCCGACGGCGCCACGCCCAGCAACGAGGGCCGGGGCTACGTCCTGCGCCGAGTGCTCCGCAGAGCTGCACGCTTCGGTCGCCAGATGCTCGGCGCTCAACCGGGGTTCTTCTCGAAGCTCGTGCCGACACTCGTGGACGTGATGGGCGATGCGTGGCCCGAACTCGCCAAGCACCAGGCCCACATCATCGAGCTGTTGCTCGAAGAAGAAGTCAGCTTCGGCAAGACTCTCGACAAGGGGCTACTTCTTTTGTCGCAAGCTGCTGACAAAGCAGGTCATCGGTTCATTGCAGAAACAGGCAATGACGATATTCCACTCAGCCAACGCGCTCGTAGGTATGTTTCACAAAAAATGGATGAAGAAGCAGGGATATCAAGCCTTTCGACATCTGCCAAGATGTTGTCAACAAAAGGAATTGACTGGAAAGAGTTCGAGGGGAAACGACGGCCATGCATCTCAGGACAAGATGCCTTCCAGCTCTACGACACCTTCGGCTTCCCCCTCGACCTCACGCAGCTCATGGCCTCCGAACGTGGCTTGTCCGTCGATGTCGCAGGCTTTGAGAAGTGCATGGAAGAGCAACGCGAGCGCAGCCGAGCGGGCGCCAAGACGGGCGGCGAAGATTCGCTCGTGCTCGACCCGGAATCGCTCGCCAAGCTGCGGTACACCTCGATCAAGCCCACCGACGACTCCGACAAGCATCACGGCCGAAGCGTGCGATCACGGGTTGTCGCGATCTGGAACGGCCACGACTTCGACGAGAACGCACAAGCCGTGGGCCGGGCGCGTCAGGTCGGAGTCCTGCTCGATCGCACGCCGTTCTACGCCGAGGCGGGCGGCCAAGTCGCCGACCGAGGACGACTCCACGTCACCCACGAACGCAGCATCGGTGACCACCACGGCGGCGGCGAGTTCCGCGTCGAAGACGTCCGCAGCTTCGGCGGCTACGTCCTGCACATCGGACTCGTGACCAAGGGTGAACTCCGCGTAGGCGACGAGCTCGAAGCCAGCGTCGACCGCGCCCGCAGAACGCCCACGCAGGCCAACCACACCGCGACTCACCTGCTCAATCTCGCGCTGCGAGAAGCGTTAGGCGATCATGTGGCGCAGAAAGGCTCGCTCGTCGAACCCGATCGGCTCCGGTTTGATTTCTCGCACAAAGGCCCGATGAATGATGGCGAGATCGCAGCGGTCGAAGCCAAGGTCCAGTCTCTGATCGACGACGATCTCAAGGTCTCGGCCGACATCGCGTCACTCCACGAGGCTCAGACCATCAACAGCCTGCGCGCGGTCTTCGGCGAAAAATACCCCGACCCCGTCCGCGTCGTGAGCATCGGAGCCACCGTGCCCATGCTCCTCGCAACCCCCGACAACGAGCAATGGAACCAGCTCTCGATCGAGTTCTGTGGCGGCACGCACCTCCAATCAACAGGCCAGGCCGGCGGCTTCGCGCTGGTCAGCGAAACCGGCATCGCCAAGGGCGTGCGCCGCATCGAAGCGGTCACGGGCGTCGCTGCACAAGCGGCGCACAACGCAGCGACGAGCCTTGAAACACAACTCGAACAAGCAGCCTCCCAGCCATCTGAACAACTCGCAGCGACCATCGCCGCACTCTCTACGCAGATCGATCAGCTCACCCTGCCGTTGCCACGCAAGAAGGCCATGCGCACCCGTCTTGAGTCGTTGCAGGACACGCTCAAAGCCGCGAGCAAAGCAGCAGCGGGCCTACGACGCCAGCACGTTGAACGCGAAGCCCGCTCGATCGCTGAGGGCTTAGCGGGCAGCCTCGACCCGGTCGTGGTCGCCACCATCGACGCGGGCGACGACCGCCAGGCGTTGCAGGCCGCGCTCAAGGTGGTGTGTGCCAAGCTGCCCCGAACGGCGGTGATGCTCATGAGTGTTGAAGAAGGCGGAGACAAGCCGGGCGTTGCGATCATCGCAGCGTGCCCCAAGGAGCTCATCACGCGGGGCGTCAAAGCGGGCGACTGGGTCCGCGAGGCGGCTGCCGTCCTCGGAGGCAAGGGCGGGGGCCGACCCGAGCAGGCCCAAGGCGGTGGCCCGGATACCTCCAAGATCCGCGAGGCGGTCAAGGCCGCGCGGATGTGGGCACTCAAGGCACTCAATGCCTGACAAACCACCTCAGCCCGATCAGCCAGACCAGCCCAATGAAGACGGCCCCGACGCCGATTCGCCAAGCCCGGTCTGGAATCGCCCAGCCCCCGAGATCCCCGACGTGCTCAAGGAGGCTCCCCCGCCACGCAAAGAACCCTCGGTGATTCTCAAAGCAAGCAAACGCAGAAAACGGCTCAGCATTGTGCCCCAAAGCTCGGGCTCGGACATGCGGGCGATCGGGCTCGGGCTTGATTTTGGTGCGATGGTCGGGGCAGGTGTGCTCTTGGGCTGGGGCTCGGACCGCGTGCTGGGGACGTCCAAAGGGACGATCATCGGGCTGGTCGTCGGGCTGGTGCTGGCGAGCTGGCACTTGTACAAGGGTGCGAGCAAGCTCAACCGGGAGTTTGACGACGAGGCGAGCCAGAGGTCGAGCAGCAAGCCCTCGGCCCCGCCGACGACCATCGAGCCGTTCATGACCCGCGACACATCCGACCAAAGCCCGCTCGAACAAGCCAAATCCGACGGCCCTGGCTAAGCAATAACTGGCCCCAAGACTGACTCCCACCAGCCGATTCGGCGGTGGAGACACCCGGCTACTGCGTCTATCGTCCCACCCTCTATATGTAACAGGCTGAATCAGGCTCATGCAGCCTGTCGCACCCGCAAACCACCCGCCGGAACCCCTTCCTTTGTCGCACGCCTCAGCACCAACCCGCTCTGCTGCTTCTACCAGCGATACTGCTGGCGATCACCCTGGCGAGGCGATGGCTACCGGCCCGGGCATCATGGCGTGGCTCGCGGTGCTCGCAGCCGTCGGCGTGGGGTTGCTCGCGGTCGCATTGACCCCCGATGCAAAGACCCAGTGGTCACTCTTGGCGGTGGCGGTCGCGGTGGTTCCGATGATTCCGACGACCATGCTGCTCTCGTTGCAGCGTGGTCCCAAGCCCGTCTTTGACCTGTGGCAGGTGGCGATCACCGCAAGCATGGTCCGATCACTGACCTCGGTCTCCGCAGCGGGCGCAGTGCTCTGGCTGACCGAGGCCCCTATGAATCCGTTCATCTGGGTATTTTTGCTGGTCGCGGGCGTCGCGCTGGTATCCGAGAAACTTATTGTTCTGGGCACATCGCATGTTGTGATGAGTCCTTCGCAAGCCTGATCCGGAGCGTTGCATGTCGTTGCTCACGCTGGCCGCCGACCCTGTATCACACTCGCTCAACCACCCGTTCTGGACAACGCCCGACGGCTTCTGGATGTGGTCGGCGTACTGCACCCAGCTCGTGCTCTCGGGACTCATCACCATCTTCGGGATGAAGTGGGTCGCTTCGCATCTCGTCGCTGATGAATCCATCGAGGGTGTCGAGCGGTACGTTCCCCGCAACAAGTTTGCGCACCTCATCGAGATGATCTGTGTGTATCTGCGTGACGAGATCTGCCGCCCGTTGCTCGGCAAGCGGACCGACGCTCTGATGCCGTTCTTGTGGTCGCTGTTCTTCTTTATTCTCGTCAACAACATGCTCGGGCTGATCCCGATTCTGGATCTGGTGCATCTGCTGTTCCCATCGCTCAAGGCTTCACATTCGAGCCCCATCGGCGGCACCGCGACCCAAAGCATCTTCGTCACCGGCGTCCTCGCGTTGTGTGCCGCGATCTTCATCAACCTCAACGGCATCAAAGAACTCGGCATCAAGGGCTACCTGCATCACCTCACCGCCGGTGCCCCCATCGTGCTCTGGCCCCTGATGATCCCGCTCGAAATCATCGGCTCGATCATCAAGCCCGTCGCGCTGGCCATCCGTTTGTTCGCCAACATGACCGCGGGTCACATCCTGCTCGCCCAGTTGCTCGCGTTTACCGGGGCCGGGTTTGCAGCGGGCATCGGCATCGGGATCATCGTGTGGATCTCGGCGACCTTCGGCTCGTTTGCGGTCTACATGCTCGAAATCTTCGTGGGCTTCCTCCAAGCCTTCATCTTCATGTTCCTCACCGCCGTGTTCACCTCGCTGCTCGCGCACGATGAAGACCACGACGAGGAGCACGCCACAGGCGAACACGCCACTGACCATCACCCCGAGCCCGCTGCGGCACTGGCCTGAGTTTCCGCCCCAAAGCCCGCCTCCACCTCGCCCCAACGTCCCGAGGTGGGCCTATCATCGACCCCGTTTCGTCGGCCATCTGACCGACGGACAAAGACCAAAAGCATCGTGCCCATCTCAGCGGCACTTGCACGCAGAATCGAAAGCCCGCGCGGCGGGCCAAAAGTACCAGAGACCGCCCTTTTATTGCTGGAACGGACCATGACCAAGACCATCAAGATCGCCTTCTTTGCCGTCCTCTTCCTCGCCATCTTCGCCCCGGCAGCGGCCTACGCCCAGAACGTAGATCCAACCCTCACGGGCGAAGCTTTGGAGAACGCTGTCAAGCAGCTCAAAGCCATGAACCCCGGCAAGGGGCTCGCGGCTCTCGGCGGCGGTGTCGCCGTCCTCGGTGCGGGTATCGGTATCGGCCAGATCGGTCGCGGCGGCGCCGAAGCCACCGCCCGTCAGCCCGAAGCTGGCGGCCGCATCTTCACCCTCGCCCTGATCACCGCTGCGTTCGTCGAAGGCGTGACTCTGTTCGCCCTCGTCGTCGCTCTGGGTGCCTAATGGCAGCCTGATACAAGATCCTTACACGGTCGGGTCGCACCACCCGCGGCTCGACCGCTTTCATCCTCGATCGCTCCGGGCCCACTTTGGCCCGGAACCACCCGGCTGGAGAGCTTCTCGCATGACTATCACCGCTCGACACTGGCTCGCTATCACGCTCGTAGCGATTCTGGGAACCTGCTCGTTCTCGGCGTCCGCTCAAGGCCACGCGGCGCCCGCCCAAACCGATGCTGCCCAGCAGGCCGACGACCATGGTGATGACCACGGCGGCTCTCACGTTGGCGGCGGCAAGAACGTCATCCCGACCATCGACGAAGGTCTCATCAGCGGCATCATGACCCTGATCGTCTTCGTAGGCGTCCTGTTCGTCCTGGGCACCCAGGTCTGGCCCAAGATTCAGGGCTCACTCCAGGAACGCGAAGACAAGATCCGCGACGAGATTCAGGCGGCTGAGCTCGCCCGTCAGCAGGCCCGAGACGCGCTCGAGGAATACGAGCGGAGCCTCGCCCAAGCCCGCGCCGAAGCCCAGGAGATGCTCGATTCGACTCGTGCTCAGCAGGCCGCGATGGCTGCCGAACTCAAGGCCAAGTCCGACGTCCTGCTTGGCGAGATGCGTGAGAAGGCTCAACGCGACATCGAGGCAGCCAAGCGTACCGCTCTCAACGAGATCTACGACCAGGCAGCGACCCTCGCGACGCTCGCTGCGGGCAAGATCCTCCAACGCGAGATCCAGCCCGCCGACCACCAACGGCTCGTCGATGAATCCCTCGCCGAACTCTCCGCAGCCCAGAAGAACTAACCCCCCACCTACCCACCTCACCACTCGCCCTGACCCGCTGGAGAACTGCCCGTGCCGCTCATTGACGCCCAGCCAGACGCAGTTGCCAAGGTCTACGCGGAGAGTCTCTACTCGCTCGCCGAGCAGGCCGGTGGCCGCGAACAGGTCGAAGACACGCTCGGATCCCTCGAAGGCATTCTCGAACTCGCCCGGGGTGATGCCAAGTTCAACGAGTTTCTTGCTTCGCGTTTGCTCACCGCTGAGAAACGCGCAGCTTCGCTCAAGAACATGCTCGATGGCAAGGTCGATGACCTCGTCATGCGGTTCATCCTCGTGCTCAATAACAAGAACCGTCTGAGTCATTTGCCCGCGATCCATGCCGCGTTTGATGCGATGGCTCAGGAGAAGTTTGGTCGCGTCGAGATCGACGTCATCACCGCCCAGCCCCTTGACGCTGCAGAACTCGCTTCGGTCCGCGACCGCCTTTCGAGCACGCTCGGCAAAGACGTCATCGCCCGGCCCTCCGTCGATCCATCCATCATCGGCGGGGTGCGGTTTCGCATCGGTGACCAACTCATTGACGCCTCGGTCGCGACGCGGCTGCGCCGAATGCGAGACATGCTCAGCGACCACGGAGCCGCGGAAATCAAGGCACGCGCGAGCCGGATCATCGACGACGCCACGAACTGAACACGCATAAGCCCGGCCTCGTTCGACCCACGCCGACCGCTCCTTCGTGCCACATGCCAGCCCGCCGACTCGTTCCATGAGCCGGTCATCGAGGGGAGCCTCTAGAGATGCCCAAGAAATCTGTCCAGAACGTCGATGTCGCCTCACGCCGCGTGCTTATCCGTGTGGACTTCAACGTCCCGATTGATGGCTCCAAGATCACCGACGACCAACGCATCCGAGCTGCTCTGCCCACCATCAAGAGCGTGATCGATCGCGGCGGCAAGGCCATCCTCATGAGCCACCTCGGGCGTCCAGAAGCCAAGGGCTACGAGGCCCAGCTCTCGCTCGAACCCGTCGCCAAACGCTTGGGCGAGTTGCTCGGAACCCACGTCGGGTTCCCGAGTCACGACTGCATCGACGACGCGGCAAGCACCGCTGCCCACAGCCTCCCCGACGGCGGCGTCATGCTGCTCGAGAACCTCCGATTCCATAAGGGCGAAAAAGCCGACGACCAGAGCTTCGCAGCCAAGCTCGCTGCGATGGGCGAGGTCTATATCAACGACGCCTTTGGCACCTGTCACCGCTGCGACGCCTCGATGGTCGCGGTCCCCAAGCTCATCATCGGCCCCAAAGCAGTGGGCCTGCTGGTCGAGAAGGAACTTCGGTTCCTCTCGCAGGCAATCAATGCCCCGACCAAGCCCATGTGCGTGATTCTCGGCGGCGCCAAGGTCTCCGATAAGCTCCCCGCGATCCACGCGCTGCTGCCCAAGGCCGACTCGGTGCTCATCGGCGGCGCTATGGCCTACACCTTCCTCAAGGCCCTTGGCCAGAACGTCGGATCGAGCCGCGTTGAAGAAGACATGGTCAAAGAAGCCAAGACCATCATCGACGAAGCAGCCCGCCTCGCCACCGACCTCCACCTGCCTATCGATCACGTCTGCTCGACGCAGTTCTCAGCAACCGCGGGCGACCTCGACACCTTCGAGGACCACATCAAAGACGGGTACATGGGGCTCGATATCGGGCTCAAGACTCAGGGCATCTTCGCGGGAGTCATCGGCAAATCCAAGACCATCGTCTGGAACGGCCCGATGGGCGTCTTCGAGTGGGCACCCTTCTCGGTGGGCACCAAGGCCATCGCCCGAGCCATGACCAACGCTGCCAAGCAGGGCGCGACCGCCATCGTCGGCGGGGGCGATTCCGCAGCTGCGGTCGAACGATTCGAGATGACCGATCAAATGACCCACGTCTCAACCGGCGGCGGGGCCAGCGTCGCAATGCTCGAAGGCAAGCCCTTTGAAGCTGTCGACGTGCTCGATGATGCCTAAAACCCGCTGATCGGGCATACTCATCCCTGATGGCACCATCGCCAAAGCCAGACCGAGCCGGAGTACGTTTGCAGCCGCGCCGTGTGCGCACGGACTTGCTGCTACTTGGTTCCATGTGCGCCGTCCTCTTCTTCCTATGGCCCACAACCCACGGCCTGACCAACTGGCAAGAAGGCATCCGCGCTCTCGCCGCCTCAGACATGGACCAACGCGGCACCTGGATCACCCCCACCGTTCACGGCGAGCCCTACCTCGCCAAGCCACCCATGGTCTACTGGCTCCAACTCGCCCTCGCGAAGGCCACCGGTTCGCCCGTCAGCGTCCTTCACCTTCGGCTCGTGGTCGCGCTGGCTGCAACGCTCGGCGTCGCGCTGACCTACCTCGCGGGACGACGAATCTTCAGAGATCCAACGCTCGATGCGAGTCTTGCCGAGGGCGCCAACGGCTCAACTGCATGGGCAGACCACGCCGCGTTCTGGTCCGCTGCCATGCTCGCAACGGGGATTCTCTACGTCCGATCGGGACGCATCGGCGAACTCGACATCCTGCTCGTCCCCTTCGTCGTCGGCGGCGCGTGGGCCGGGTTCGAGGCGTGGCGTTCGCACCTCATCCACAAACGCACGAACTGGCTCGCGGTCGCGGCGCTCATGCTGTGCGCAGCAGGTGCCACGCTCACCAAAGGCCCGCCCGGAGCGATGGTGCTGTTCTTTGCGTCGTGCATGGGGCCGGCGCTCCAACAACTCGCTGTGCTCGTGCGCGCGCCGGGAGTTGGGCCGTTCAAGGAGCTGTTCGTTGCATGGTCGCGGATGCACCCGGTCGGGCTGGCGATTGTTGCGGTCGGCTCGCTCTGGGGCTGGGGCAAGCTCGTTGCCAACGACATCGGCGCGGATGCTGTGCGCACAGCTGCGGGTGCAGAAGCTGCGGACAATCTCCGGTTCTTTGTCGCCGACGCGCCTCTCAACAATCTCGAAGCCAGTTCGTACGGCGTAGGGCTCGGCTCCATCGCTGCCATCATCGCACTGATCTGGCTCATCAAAGACCGCCCCAAACTCCCGGTCGGTGCGTGGGTCATCGCCGCGTGGCTCGGGCTGACCATGATCGCCATGAGCGTGCTGGGCAAGGGCGTGCCGCGCTACCTCACCCCGGTGTGGCCCGCGATCGCGCTGCTCGGGGGCATGTGGCTTGCCACCGCCATCCGCGACCTGCGCATCGGGCTGGTCCTTGTGCGCATCACCGGGGCACTCGTGGTGATCCTCGCCATCGGTCAGGGCGTGTGGTACGGCATAGGCCGCGAGCACTACTCGCCGCAGCGCTCACCCCGCGACTTGATCGCTCAACTCCTCGAAATGCCCAACATAGATGCAGACGACCTTGTAGCGATCGACTTCTGGCATCCTGCGGTGGATGTCTACGCGGGTCAGCTCGTCGAGCCGTACATGCTCTGCGGCCCGGAAACCAGCTTCACCATCGGAACCTCAGCGCCGCTTGAATCGCTGCGTTCGCGGGTTGCAGACGGCCCCGTCGTCGCGCTCATCCGTGAGAGTCAGCCGCCCAACTCGCCCGCGAATCGTGATCTGCCCCCACCGATCGACCTGCTGCGTGCGCACGGATTCACGGTCGACCCCATCGAGACCGATGCTGGCTTTCGTATTGACAGCTTGCGAACTCGGGTGCGGGGGTTCTGGATCAGCGTCGATCGAACAGCCGTTCGAGATCCCGATGCGTGAGCCGAACGGTCGTCGCCCGGCCGTGCGGGCATGATGTTGAGCGTGAGATTGTGCCGCGAAACCGCATAAGTTCATCGAGCTCGGCCCGGGTGAGCGGATCGCCCGCCTTGACCGCCGCCTTGCACGCCATCATATCGAGCACCTCATGCAACGCTTCTTCGGAACCCGCTGCAAAGTCGGAGCCATCGGTCGCGTCGAGCAGGTCTGCGACGAAGGCTGCCGGATCGACCTTCCGCTCGAACAACAGTGACGGAAACGCGAGCACGCCGACGGATCGTGCGCCCAGCGGCGTCAGTTCCAGCCCAATCTGTGCGCACAACTCAGAGAGCCCCTCGACCTGTTCGGCCCGTTGTTCGGGGACTTCGACCACGATCGGCGTGAGCAGCCGTTGCGATTCGAGAGGCTTGGTTCCGATGCGTGCGAGCAGCGACTCGAACATCACCCGTTCGTGCAGCGCGTGCTGATCGATGATGACCATGCCGTGCTCGTCTTGTGCGACGAGGTACGAGTTGTGAATCTGGATCGCCCCGCCTCCCTCACACACGCTGCGAGTGTTGGCAGCTTGATCGGCGGCGGGTGCTGGCGAAGGGCCGCGACCGCTCGATTCAATCGCACCGCTGCCGATGGTTTCGGGAGCCATCGTGGGCGCGAGTGCCTTGGGCTCGCCGAACGTGAGATCGGTTTGCGGCGATGCGTTCTGTGCGCGCAGTTCGTAGGGCTTTGCGCTCTCTTGCTCGATGTTCCCCGGCCCAAACGATCTCGCTGAGGGTCTGGCATCGAGCCCGGGCGTGAGGTCGGCACGGAGCAGCGCATCGCGGACCGCGTGGAACACGACGCTGTGGACGAGCCCTTGATCGCGGAACCGTACTTCAGCTTTGGCCGGGTGCACGTTGACGTCCACGCCGCTGGGCGGCATCTCGATCATGAGCACCGCGGTCGGATATCGCCCGGGCTCGATCAATCCCCGGTACGCCTCGCGCACCGCGTGCTGGAGGGTTTTGTCGCGTACCGATCGGCCATTGACCAGTGTGCGCAGCGCCTTGTGGTTGGCGCGCGCAATCGCGGGCAGCCCCGTGAGCCCCCAGACGGCGGCGCCCTGATCGCCCTCCTGGCGATCGGCGTTGACCTCGAGCATCTGCGGCTCAAGCTCGCGACCGATCACGTCGAGCACACGCCGACGCGGGCTGTCCGTCGAAAGTAGATCCAACAGCACCCGCCCTTGTGTGCGCACAGAGAAACTCACACCCATGTGCGCCAGCGCGATCTCGCGGATGACCTCGACGCAGCGAGTTTGCTCAGCGTTGGTTGACTTGAGAAATGCCCGCCGCGCGGGGGTGTTGAAGAACAGATCGCGTGATTCGATCGACGTGCCCTCGGGTCCGCCAGCGGGTTTAGGTTCGCCCACTTCGGAGCCTTGGGCTTCGAGCCGCCACGAGCTTTCGCTGCCCGGTGTGCGAGTCGTGATCGAGAGCCGGCTGACTGACGCGATCGACGCGAGCGCTTCGCCCCGGAAGCCGAGCGTTGCGACGCCCGTGAGATCCTCGGCTCGTTCGATCTTGCTTGTTGCGTGCGGCGCCACCGCGAGGAGCAGTTCGTCGCGTGGGATGCCCGAGCCGTCATCGGTGACGCGGATCAGATCAGCGCCGCCGCCTTCGAGTTCGACCGAGATCCGAGTCGCGCCTGAGTCGATCGCGTTCTCAACGAGTTCTTTGACGACCGAGGCCGGGCGTTCGACGACCTCGCCCGCTGCGATCTGGTTGGCGACGAGCGTGGGCAGCGATCGGATCGGCCTGCGGGCTTTGAGAGTTTCTGACGCCATGCGTGCATCGTACCTCATACAGCGGATGGCTCTACACTGGGTCTATGAGCAATACCCCTCAGCCCGTGCCTTCGTACGCCGCCGCCCAAGATCCCGCACAAACCCTGTTCAGCCGCATGATTCGCGGCGAAATACCATGCCAGAAGGTCTATGAGGACGCCCACGTCATCGCGATTCTCGACATCAACCCGCTCTCGCCCGGACACACGCTTGTGATCCCCAAGGAGCCCGCTGCGACGATGGGCGAGCTGTCGGACGATGCGGCAGCAGCGTTGGGTCGGGTGCTCCCCCGGATCAGCCGGGCGGTGTGTGCTGCGGTCGGGGCAGAGCAATACAACATCGTTCAGAACAACGGCCCGGCGGCGGGCCAGAGCGTGTTCCACGTTCACGTCCACATCATTCCCAGGCTTCCCGATCACTCGAAACAGAGTGGCGTCGAACTGGTGTGGAACGCTGTGCCTGCCGAACCCGAGACGCTCGCGGAGTTGGGCCGACAGATTGCTCGTTTGCTCTGAGTGATACCACGGGCGACCCCCCCTTATAACCACACCCGTGCCACAAGAGTCATGCGTCGTGGACGAGCGAGGTCGTCGCTGCGGGCAGGTGGATGACCTTGCCGTCATCAAGGGTCAGCTCGATGCTGCCGTCGGGGTCGATCGCTCCGACGATGCCTTGGGAGTGCTTCGTGTCGTGGATGAACGTGCAGCGGGTGCCTTGCAATGCGTTGGCGGCGCGCGCACGAACAAGGATCTCTTCACGCGAAAGGCTCAGTAGCTCGTTCAGCGCTCGCAGCACCGCAACCACTGCTTCGAGCCTCGAACATGTTGCGCCAAGCTCGGCGAGTGAGACCGCCTTGGCCGCGAGTTCGTCGGGCCAATCGCTGCGGATCGAGAGCTGGCCGATGTTGAGCCCGAGGCCAAGAACGGCGTGAGCTTGGGTCGATTCCACCAGCACGCCGCCGAGCTTGCGGCCACTGGCGACGTGCACCGCGTCGTTGGGCCAGCGCAACGCGACAGCGCCCCAGTCATTGTGCGCATAGCCCGGGACCAGCGTGTGCGCCGCAGCGGACATCGCAAGCCCACCCATAATCCCGAGCAGGTCCGTGGGCGGTTTTTCTGCCATTTTTGCGGGGAAAGCGATCGACATCGCAAGCGAACAGCTCGGCGCATCGTGCCACGCGCGGCCCAGCCTGCCTCGACCAGCGGTCTGCTCGCCCGCGATCACGATCACGCAATGATCGTTCGACGCCATCGAACGGGCGACGTCCTGAGTGCTTGCGGTCTGCGCTACCACCCCCACTCGACTGGCCTTGAACGAATGAGTTTTTTCCAACTCGACTTCGATCACGTCGGCCCACGCTTCGAGCGGCGGCTCGGTCGTGCGCACAGCTACCGTCTGTTCGTGGTCCAAGCCAAAGTCGACACCAGTGGCTTGCGTTGTGAGCTGACCCAGACTCACGCGGTCGATACCGGTGGCTGCAACATCAGCGAGCGTGTCGAGCGTGATCCCGCCGGAGGCTTCGAGCCCGATGGGTGCGGCACCTCGCATCTGCACCGCCTGGCGCAGCAGATCAGTGTTCATGTTGTCGAGCAACACCAGATTAACCAGCTCATCGGGCACTCGCAATACCGACGCAAACTGTTCGAGCGTGTCGCACTCGATCTGCACAAACGCGAGATCATCGCTGAATTGCTCGCGGGCAGCTCGTGCGGCGCGTTCTACTAACACTTCGAGAGCTTCGCCTTCGCGGCTCATCGCGGCGAGATGATTGTCCTTGAGCATCACGGCATCGAAGAGCCCCATGCGGTGCGAGGTGCCCCCGCCACAGACGACAGCGTATTTTTCGAGCACGCGCAGACCGGGCGTGGTCTTGCGTGTATCACAGACATGCACACGAGTGCCCCCGACCTTGGCGACGGCTTGGGCGGTGAGCGTGGCGATGCCGCTGAGACGGCCGAGCAAGTTGAGCAAGGGCCTCTCGACCGCGAGCACGTCGCGGGCCGGGCCTCGGAGCAGAGCGATGGAGTCGCCCGCGCTGACCGCTTGTCCATCTTGGGCGATGGGTTCGATGACCACGCCCTTGCCCACCGCATCGGCGAGGGCTTGGGTGAAGGCGAGCCCCGCGAGGACCGCGTCCTGCCGCGCTTCGACGCGGGCGATGAGGACGGTCCCGGCGTCGATGCTCACAAGGCTGCTCACGTCGCCACGCTCGGCGAGGTCTTCATCGCGGGCGAGAGCGAACAGCCGAGCGGGCAGCCCAGTACGCAGGAGTTTGTCGGCAAAGCGGGGCAGGTCCATCGGACAAGAATACGCCGACAATGCGCTATACTGCTCGCTCGGGCATCAATTCCATTACGCCCCACCGCCCCACCCTCACCGGAGCACCGCATGGACCTTCTCACCGGCAAACGAGCCCTGATCGTCGGGATCGCCAATGAACGGTCCTACGCGACCCACATCGCCCGCTCGCTCATCGAGCACGGCTGCGAGTGCGCGTTCACCCACCTTCCGGGCGAGAAGAATGAGCGACGCCTGCTGCGGACGCTCAAGTCGCTCGATCTCACTGATCCTTGGCTGATCCCGATGGACGCGAGCTCGGACGACGACATCGAAGGAGTCTTCGAGAGCTACACCAAAGCGTTCGACACGCTCGACGTGCTGGTGCATTCGATCGCGTTCGCCGACCGCGAATATCTCGCAGCGGGCAAGTTTCATACGACGCCCCGCCAGGCATATCTGACAGCGATCGACATCTCGGCGTACACGCTCGTCGCGCTGACCCGCGGCTCGATCCCGCTCATGGAAAAGGCAGGCGGTGGGTCGGTCATGGCGATGAGCTACTACGGCGCAGAGAAAGTCGTGCCGGGCTACAACATCATGGGCGTGGCGAAATCTTGCCTCGAAAGCACCGCGAGGTATCTCGCTGCCGAGCTGGGCGAACGCAACATCCGAGTCAACACCATCTCGGGCGGCTACCTACGAACGCTGGCAAGCTCGGCGGTCGGTGGGGCGGATGACATCCAGAAACACAACGCGACGCGGGCGCCGCTGCGACGCAACGTCGAGGGCGCCGAAGTCGGCAAGACGGCGGTGTATCTGGCGAGCGATCTTTCGAGCGGAGTCACCGGCGAGAACATCTATGTGGACTGCGGCGTCAACACGATCGGGGTGTAAACACCCTAAGAGAAAGCTCTCAACCCTCAGCAGTAGGTCCGAAAATGCGAGCAAATCGCATAGAAATCAAGCTCAAGGCGTCGGTTTGCCGACACGGAGAGCATGACTGCCTTTAGCGCCGTTTCGATTGCATCTTCTGTAGCGGGCACGAGTTCTGCCGAGCAGGTCGCCAAGCGCGAGCAGAAGAAGGCCGAGCAGGTCAAGCCCAAGGGCCGCACCGACGACCAAGACGAGGTGGAGCTTCACCGTGTCGAGCACGCTGAGGCGATCCGGTCGCTCAAGAACAACACCGATGAAGACGCGCGCGAGGACCACGAGGAGCGTCCCGCGTATTACTCGCCGAGCGGGTTGGTGCGGGCTGAGGGGACGGCTCGGTCGATCGACGTGAGCGGCTAAAGACCTTGAGCATCTATAGCGTAATGCCTCTGAACGAGCCACGGCCGGAAGGGAGTGGTCTTCTCTGCGGCATTCCGATACCCCACCACACAACGCGAAAGCGTCAGTCCATTTTGTGGGCTCATGCGGCGCGGCGTGGGAACAGCTCGGGCTGCTCGGATGCAGGCGTCGAACACGCGAGCCGACGGAACACCTGATCGAGCAACGTGGTGTCGGGATCGCGCCCGATGAGCCAATCGGCGTACCGCGCTTCGTCGAGCAAGTCATCCCGCAGATAATCGAGTTGATCGTGGGGAGTCGTCGCCATGAGCAGCGCGATGCCCGCAGCGACTCGCCCGACACTGGACGGATCATCCGGGCTGAGCATCAGAGCGTCCTCAAGGAACGCGGCGTGGATCGAGGTGTCCTGCCCGGCTTGATGTGAACCTTGGTGCGCGCGCATCAGGTCGTAGGCTTGTGCGAGCGCGTCGAGCCCGCTGCGATCATTGCGTGAGGCCAAGCGGGCCGAGGCGAGCCGAAGGTGGGTGCTCGCGCAGCTCGGGTTGAGGTTGGCGATACGTTCGAGCAGTTCGAGCCGGGCGTGGGCATCAAAGCCACCAGCACCATTGCCAACCCTTGCCCCCGACGGCTGGCGGTCGGGCTCGCTGGCGGCCCAAGCGCTCATCGCGCGGAGCAGCGGCTTGGAACCCGAGGCGTTGTCGGCGCGTTCGATCGCGTCAATCACCGCTGTGGCGAGCTGCGCGGGCGTATCGGCGCGGGCCTGATCGATGGGACGCAGCGCCCGCATGCGATCGGCTCTTGGCATCGGCCTGCGGCCCGCCAGACGATCGCCAAGCCCGAGCCTGCGCGGGGACCGCGAGAGGGCCACGATCAGCTCGATCGCAGCTCGGTGTGCGCACGCTGAGGACGAGGTGAGCTCGGCGATTGCAGGATCGACGCTGTGCGGGAAGAGCGTGCCAAGATTCACAGCGCGATCGAACGACCAGTCGGGCATAGCGGCATCGCCGATGCACCCATCTGCCGACCCACCGGACCGTCGAAGTGTGACGACCTGCAGATCGCCGTTGGGTTGGGCGGTGACCAGAGCATCGAGCCCGTGACGTTCGCAGAATGCGTTGGGGTCGTCTTGTGCCTCGCTGCTGGTAATCTCGAACCATTGGACTCGTGCAAGCCCGGGTTGTTCGCTGAGCATGTCGGCGGTTGCCAGCGGCGCATCAATCCCGATCCGCAATGGGCTCTCCCACCACGGCGTGCGATCGTGTGCGTGTGCAAGCTGGGCCATCCATCGCTTGGAACGTTCATGACCAAAGAGCAGCGAGAAGCTCTGGGCGAGTGTGCGTTCGATTGTTTCAGAGATGCGCCAGCTCATGGGTGTGAGCCCGGCGGCGAGGTCTTCGGTAGTCAAGCCGGGCCAGCGCCGACTCATGATCCCAGCGCCCGCTAAGCCGAGGGCGATCATCCACACGCCGAGGGGCATCCCGAGTATGCCCGCCCCGAGCCAAGCAGCTCCGAGGGTCCATGCGGCGATGACAGCAGCACAAGCGGCGAGCGTCCAGACTCCCCAAGGCCAGGCGGCGTGGGAGTGACGAATGGGAGTTGATCGGTGTGGCATACCCCCAAGACATCGGCGAGTTGGGGACGGACCGTCAGCGTAGTGCGCAGGTCGCGGCGGCTTGGTGCCCATAGCTACGGATCAGGTGCCGACCGCGTCCGAGAACGCGGGCCTCGCGGAATCATCCCACCTGATGCTCAGGCTTAGTCGTTGCCGTCGAACCATCGCGCGATGGCGTGGAAGGTCGTCGCGCGACCAACGGTGGCGATGGACTCGGTAAGCGGGATCTCTTTGGGGCAGACCTTGACGCAGTTTTGAGCGTTGCCGCAGTCGCTGACGCCGCCCGGGCCCATGAGGGTTTCGAGCCGATCGCCCTTGAGTTGTTTGCCGGTCTTGTGATCGTTGAAGAGCCGCGCTTGGCTGATGGCGTGGGCACCGATGAAGGCGGTGTCCCAGTCGGCTTCGTCGGGCAGGAGGTTGAACTGAGGGCATGCTTCGAGACAGCAGCCACACGACATGCACTCGGAGAGCTTGTAGCGGGTCTGTTGTTTGGTGGGTGCTTCGCTCGGTCCGGCGCCTAGGTCGTAGGTGCCGTCGATGGGGACCCATGCCTTGATACGTTTGAGGCTGTTGAACAGGCGCTCACGATCGACCCAGAGATCTCGGATGATCGGGAACTTGGTCATGGGTTCGAGGGAGATTTCGTCACCTTCGTTGGGGCAGTAGATATCCATGAGGCACGAGCAGGATTGGCGGGTCTTGCCGTTGATGACCATGGTGCAGGCGCCGCAAACTTCTTCGAGGCAGCCCGAATCCCAGACGACGGGCGTGGTCTTGGTGCCCTCGACGGTGACGGGGCTAGCGGCGATGGTCTGGAGGACGCTGATGACGTTGGACCCCGCCTGCACGGGGACCTTGAACGTCTCCCATCGCTGGGCGAGACCGGGGCCTTCGCAGCGTTTGATGCGCACACGGATCGAGCGGGACTTGCTGGTTGTGGTGCTGGCTTGGCTGGTCATGGGATGCCCCTTCGAGAATGCTGGCATACTGGTTCGTTACGTGGCGGCGGTCGTGTCGGTCTTGCCTGAGAGGTCATCGGCTGGTTTATGCAGACGGAACATCATGAGTTGGGCACGCGCAGGCTTGTGGATGCCATAGAGACGATCATAGAGGTGCGGGATGAACCGGAGCTTCTTGGGGAAGAACGTGTCCCACTGCACGCACGGATAATACATGAACTCGACTGCGTCGAACCCCACGCCTTGGGCCGCCCGCGTCACCGCCCGGCGGGTGTTCATCTTGTAATACGCGGGATAGTCGTTGATGTTGTCGGACTTCGACGCCATGAGACCCTTGAGACCGAGCACTTCGACCAGACGAACCGCCCACGGGAACGGGTGCCAGTTGTGCGGCGTGGTTGCATAGAACACGGCTCCGGGCTTCATCGCCCGATAGACCGCTTTCAAAAACGGCTTAGGGTCTTTGAGATGCTCAGCGACAAAGAATGCGAGCACCGTGTCGTAGCCGGCTTCGGGGATTTCATCGACGTCCTCGATGAGCCCGACCCATTTCTCGGTGAGCGTCGAGTTGAGCTGCATCTTGGGGTTGGGGTCTACGCCATCGACCTGCGACGCGCGCTCGAAGATGCGGCGGAACAGCTCATGGGGCAGCTTGGCGCACCCGACATCGAGCATCCTGCCATGAACGGTTTCATCGGCGAGTATGCGATCCGAGAACGCCTGAATCCAGCTCGAACGATCGGCATCGAGAGCGGCGAAATCACCAAAGGCCTCCGGGTTGGCGACGACGGATTGGTGCATGCTCAGGTTGTCGCAGCGGGTTCTGCTTTGTCGGCGCTCGCGTCCACCTTGCCGTAGGTTCGAGGCCGGGGTTTGACGAGACAGGTATCCACATCGCGCAGCGAGAGATGGTGGCCGTCGCCTCCGCCCTCGACCTCGCCGGGTCGATATTCGACGACGGTGGCCTTGAGGAACTTCTTGTCGTTGCGGTCGGGGAAATCGAGGCGGTAGTGGCTGCCGCGAGATTCTTCGCGTGCGAGCGAGCCTTTGGCGATGACCTGTGCGAGCAGGATCATGTCGCCGACTGATCGTGTGTAGCTGAGGGTCTGGTTGGTCCAGGTCGCAGCATCGCCCAAACGAACCCTGTCAAAGCGTTCGCGAAGCTCGGCGAGCTTGGTGATGCACTTGGAGATGCCCTCAGCGGTTTTGACGACGGTGCACGTCGCGGTCATGACGTCGCCCATTTCCTTGCCGATGACGTATGGGTTGGTTTCGGGCGAATCGTCTTTGTCCGTAGCGACCGTTGCGAGCAGAGCGTCGGATTTGTCTTGCTCTGTGCTCGACGCCTTCTCGAAGGTGGCTGCGTCGATGGCGTGACTTGGTTGCTCGAAGGGTTCGTGGTCGGTGACGTAGCGGACGACGCCTTGGCCGCAGAAGAGGCCGTCGAAGATGCAGCTCAGCAGGGCGTTGGCCCCGAGGCGGGTGGCGCCGTGGTACGCGTAGTTGACCTCGCCAAAGGCGTACAAGCCCTTGATGTTGGTCATCATGTTGTTGGGTGCGCCGACCTGCATGCCCGCACCGGGCTCGGTGCTCACGGGCGGCTTCCAGCCGGGCTGATGATCGCCGTGCTGAGTCTCGGGCCGGTAGCTGCCCGGAGTGTGCTGGGTCCAGAGCCCGCCCATGGAATAGTGAACGGTCGGGAAGATCCGCATGGGCGTGAAGCGGGGGTCATCGCCTACGAACTTCTCGTAGATGTCCAAGATGCCACCGAGCTTGTTGGTGAGGTAGTCCGGGTCCATGTGGGTCAGGTCGAGGTAGACCTGATTTTCGCCATCGACGCCCATGTGTTCGTTGACGCAGACGTCGAAGATTTCACGGGTGGCGATGTCGCGGGGCACGAGGTTGCCGTACTTGGGGTACTTCTCTTCGAGGAAGTACCAGCGTT
>CAYUVO010000024.1:0-30385 GCA_964448185.1 uncultured Phycisphaeraceae bacterium | reverse complement strand
CGCCCCCCCCCCCGCCCCCCCCGGGGGCCCGAATTTTGAGAAGTGTGCAATCGGCCGGGCTCAGATCCCAACGACACATCGACACACGACCGCACTCGCCCAGAGGGGCAACTCGCGGAGGTCCGGGGCGGAACCCGGGCTGAGAAAACGAACACACCACAGGCACGGTCGTCTGGGTCAGCGCTTCTAAGGAGACTTTATCATGGCATGCATCGTTAAGAACGTCGTTCGGTTGGCAGTGGTCGCGGGCACCGGGCTCGCCATCGTCGGCATCCCCGCAGCTCTGATCGCTGGGCCCGAACGGGTCGGAGCGGTCCTCGGACAGGCCCGTCAAGCGGTCAACCACAGCATCGACTCGATTGTGGGTGATCCGGCAGCCCTGCGTGCTCAGCTCAAATCACTCGAAGCCCAGTATCCCGAGCGGATCGCTGAGGTTCGTGCGGATCTCACCGAGTTGGACCACCAGCTCTCGCAGATGAAGCGTGAGGCTTCGGTTAGCCGAAAGGTTGTGGAGCTTGCGCAGGCCGACTTGAGCGAACTGGGCAGCGTGATCGCCAAGGCCGAGCAGGTCCGGGCTGAGAACGACGGCTTCGCGATCGTCCGTGTCCGGCTCGACGAGCGGGTGCTCGACCTCGATCAGGGTTATGCCGAGTCCAACCGGATCAGCAAGCTGCGTGACGCACATGCCGGTCGGGTTGGGTCGATCGAGCGCGACGTTTCGCTGCTCGGTCAGCAGCGAGAGCGTCTCTCGTCGGTGCTCTCGCAACTCGAGAACGAGCAATCCGAGCTGCAAGATCAGCTCTGGCAGATCGAACAGCAGGTCGACACGATCGCTCGCAATGAGCGGATCATCGAGTTGCTCGAAGAACGCGACAACCACATCGAACGCCTCGGGCGGTATGAGTCCAAGACTCTCGACCACGTCACGGGCAAGATTCTCAGCAAGCTCGCCGAGCAAGAGCAGCGTCTGGCAGCCCTTGCGGGCCAGACCGACGAGAACGACTACATCGAGCAGGCCGAGTACGAGCTGGACGTGATGATGCGTGCCGGCAAAGCGATGGGCGTGACTTCACCAGCCAAGGTGATCCAGATCCTGCCCCCGGTCATCGAGGTCTCCCCGGACGCCGAGCCGATCTTCATTGATCGTGCAGGCAAGGGCGAGCCCGTGGCACGCCGCGACTGAGCACTCTGAACTCCCTTGGCGGGGTCGATCCCTTGGGGATGGGCCTCGCTGAGCAACGAACCGCGACAGGTGAGGAGGACTGGCCCCCGGGCTGGTCCTCCTTGCTGTTTGAGGGGGCAGAGTCCCCCCCAAGCTCCCGCTTGGGGCTCGGGGGAGAGAAGATGTTGTCCTCCAAGCTCCGCTTGGGGCTCGGCGATCGAGGTAAGTGGAGGTGCCCAAGCCTCTCGCTTGGGGCTCGTGGAAGTAACGGCAGACAGGCCCCGGTGGTGGTGGCTCGAATGGGAATCGTGGTCTATATAGAGGGGCATGGTGGCGGTGGGCTCTCAGAGCCGATAACGTAGTGGTACGCCGAGTATGGATGGTTCGGCGGTTGGGACTTGGATTGTGGACTATTTCACGCTGCGCTGGGCTTTCGACCCAGCCGGCTTGTTGTACAGGATGAGGCGTTTGCTGGATGTTTGAACGCATGCTCGACAAGATGAGTGGCTGGTTCACGGTGGACATGGGGATCGACCTGGGCACCTGCAACACACTCGTCGCGGTTCGCGGCCAAGGGATCGTACTCAACGAACCCAGCGTGGTCGCGGTCCGCAAGGGCACCAACGAGGTGCTCAAGAACGGTCAGGCGGTGGGCATGGTCGCCAAAGAGATGCTGGGCAAAACGCCCGGCTCGATCTCGGCGATCAGACCTCTCAAAGACGGGGTCATCAGCGACTTCAAGATCACCGAGGCGATGCTCGCGTACTTTATTCATAAGGTCAATGGGCGTTCGTTCATCAGGCCGCGGGTGGTGATCTCGATTCCGTCGGGGATTACCGCGGTCGAGAAGCGCGCGGTGTACGACTCGGCAGAACTCGCGGGCGCACAGCGGACGTACCTGATCGAAGAACCCGTCGCAGCGGCGATCGGAGCGGGTCTGCCCTTTGACGAAGCCACCGCGAGCATGATCGTGGACATCGGGGGCGGCACGACCGAAGTTGCGATCATGTCGCTCGCGGACATCGCGGTGTGCGAGAGTGTCCGCGTCGCGGGCGACGACATGGACGAAGCGATCATCAACCACATGAAGCGGACGTACAATCTGATGATTGGCGAGCAGACCGCTGAGCGGGTAAAGATCGAGATCGGTTCGGCGGCCCTCGTCGGCGAGGAATCGTCGATGGAGGTCCGGGGCCGAGACATGATTAGCGGCCTGCCCCGCAAGACCGTCATCACCAGCGAAGAAATCCGCGAAGCCTTGCAAGAGCCGGTGGGCGCGATCATCGAAGTCGTCATGCGAACCCTCGAGCGCACCGAGCCCGAACTCGCAGCGGATCTCGTGGATAACGGGATCACGCTCGCGGGTGGCGGGGCGTTGCTGCGTGGTCTGACGATTGTGCTGCAGAACGCGACGGGGCTCGAATGCGTGCTCGCGGACGACCCGTTGACGTGCGTGGCCCGGGGGACCGCGATCTTTCTTGAGAACATCGAGATGTGGAAAGACACGCTCGAATCGGACATGGATCTCTAGCCGAGGGGGTTTGGACGTCATGCCTGGGGAGGCAGTCACCGACTTCGGAGATGGGTTCACGCATGTCACGAGCGGGTTCGGGTCGTAGGCGGGACACCATATTGTTGCCGATCGCGGTGCTGGCGTTGTTGGTGATGTCGGTGGTGCCTTTGCGATATCTCGGGCCGCTGACTTGGATGTCGGATCTAGTGCGAGTGGCTGAGGCGCCCGTTTCACAACCGATGCGGAGCTTTGGGAGTTGGCTGAGCCCCGCGGTAGCGGTCGAAGCCGTCCCCGAGCAGTTACGGATCATGGAGCAGCAGGCTGAGGAGTGGCAGACGCTCTATCGGCGTGAGCAGCGAGAGAACCGCTTGCTGCGCGCACGCATCGAAGAACTCTCGCGGGGCGTCGCGGTCAACTCGCTGCCCGTTCGCCAGGTGCCCGCTCCGGTCATCAGCGGTTCGAGCGATCTGAGCAGCGGGATGCTGACGATCCGCGTAGGACGCAACTCACAGGTCGAGGTAAACACGGTCGTCGTTGTTGGCGGCACGCAGTTGCTCGGCCGGGTCGAACGTGTCGGGACGCTGACGTGTCAGGCCAGACCGATCACCGATCGCGGCGCAATGGCGGTGCGAGGCCGAGTCGCGATCGATGACACCGCCTCACCTACCGCACGTTCGCTCGCGTGTTTGCTGCGGGCTACGGGTGTGGATGGATTGCTGATGGGTGATGTGCAGGACCCCGCCGAGCTCGCGGGACATGACTCGGCGTCGATCGACGACTGGCTCGAAATCGGTCAGACAGTCCGGCTCGATGACGACTCGTGGCCCGCCAATGCGCAGATGCTCGTCATCGGCGAGATTGTCCATATCGAGCCCGCACCCCAGAGCCCGCTTCGGCGGGTGATTACGGTTCGCCCTCGCGTGATGCTCTCGCGGGTGAGTGAGGTGATGCTGCGGGTGGTTCAGGAAAGTTCAGGCGTTGGCGCGGGCGGTGGGGGGGGCGCGCCATGAACTGGGGCATGTTCGCGGTGATGACGTGGTTGCTCCTGGGCGTCGAGCTCGGGCTGCGGTCGGCGTTGCAGATCGGGACGACCCCGATGGCACCGAGCTTCGTGCTACCCCTGGGAGTGTGGGTGGCTCTGTGGGCACCGCCCCGGGTCGCTGCCTTTGCATGTTTGCTGCTCGGCGTGCTGCTCGATCTGACGTTCTCGCTCCCGATGACGGACTATATCGGGGAGACGGTGGTGCTCGGCCCGTATGCACTGGGATGCTTGTTGATGTCGCAGGCGGTCGTCGCAGCCCGTGGGCTCGTCATCAAACGCAACCCGATCGCGCTGGTGGTGTTGTCGGTGGTCGGGGCGATGATCGCGCACTCGGTGGTGGCTGCGATGCTCACCGCACGCTGGTTGCTGGGAGATCCGATCGTGTGGGATCCGACGAGTCAGCTCGTGACTCGCGCGGGGATCTCTGCGTATACCGCGTTGTCAGCGCTCGCGTTGTCGGTGGTGCTCTACCCGTTGCATCGGCTGTTCGCGTTTACGTCGTCATCGCCGATGCGGGGCTTTGTGCGACGGGATGACTGAGCCTCAGCTCCGCACGGTTACTGCGAATCACCCATCGTCCCAAACAGGCTGAGCCGATCGGCGCTGTCGATATGGACGCTCACGATCGAGCCCGTCAGCGAATCGGCGCGGTTGGTCGGGGCATCAAACAGCACGATCTGATCGCCATCGGTTCGGCCCGAGAGTTGGATGGTTTCGCTCGCGTCATCATCATCATCAACTGATGGGGGCGAGCTGATCGGCGATCCGCCTCCGATGGTCAGGGCGACCGCGTTGGCTTTGCGGATCTGGCCATGCGTGAGCCCGTCGGCGCGGCGTGCCTTCTTGCTGATGCCCTCGACGAGCACATCGAACCGCTTGCCGATCTGTTCGCAACTGACCTCGTCGCTGATGCGTGCCTGCACCGCGAGCAGCTCGCTGTTGCGCGCGCGTTTGATGGCATCGGGCACGTCGTCGGGGATCTTGGTGTACGCCACGGTCCCCGGCCTGGGTGAATATTTGAAGATGAAACAGCTCTTGTAGCGGGCATTTTCGAGCAGCGCGATAGTGCCCGCAAAGTCATCATCGGTTTCGGTGGGGAACCCGATGATGATGTCGCCGCTGAGCATGAGCGGCCTGCCGATCTCGGGCTGATGGAGGAACTCGCGGGCGCGGTCGATGAACTCGTTGTATTCGCCGACGGTGTAGCCGCGGTTCATGAGCTTGAGCACGCGGTCCGAGCCGCTCTGCGCCGGGACGTGCAGGTATCGGCACAGCCTCGGGCAATCACGGATCACTTCGAGCACGTCGTTCCCGAAATCACGCGGGTAGCTTGTCACAAACCGCAGCCGTTGGATAGATGGGACTTGTTCGTGAATCTCATAGAGCAGGTCGGCGAACGTAGTGGTGTTCTCGCCCGCGAAGGCGTCGCGGTGGTGGCTGCCCTTGTACGTCCGGCCTTTTTGGGGCTGGAGCACGCCCTCGACGCTGACGGCCGAAGCGTGCTCGTAGCGGTAGTGATTGACGGTCTGGCCGAGCAGCGTGATTTCGACGACGCCCACGTCGGCGAGGCGCTTGCACTCATCAATGATGTGCGTCGGCGGGCGGTGAACCTCGGCGCCGCGGGTGTGGGGCACCACGCAGTAGGTGCAAAACTTGTTGCAGCCGCGAGTGATGCGGACATACGCAGAGCGTTTGGCGTTGTGCTCGATCGCCGAGACCGCGCGCGAAAGATCGAGCATCTCGAGCCGATCGCCCGCAGCAGCGAGCGTGCCCGAACGACGCGAGGCATCGCCTTGGAGCGCTACTTGCCGGGCGCTGACGAGGTGACGCACGGGCGGCGTGTCTTTGGTGTTTCCGTCAGAGGTAAACGCGAGCTTGGTGCGCACCGCGTTATCGAGCAGTTCGGGGAGCTTGTCGAGTTCGGCTGGGCCACAGAGCAGATCGACCGCGGGCATGCGGTCGAGCAGAGCGGTGCCGTCGCGTTCAGCCATGCACCCGAGGACGCCTACGACGAGTGAGGGCTGCGAGAGTTTGCGTTTGGAGAGCGCGCCGATGCGGCTCCAGACTTTTTGCTCGGCTTGCTCGCGGACCGAACAGGTGTTGTAAAGCACGATGTCGGCCTGCTCGGCGTCGGACGTAAAGGTGTAGCCAAGCCTCCCGAGATCGGCGGTGACCAACTCGGAATCGAGCTCGTTCATCTGGCAGCCGAAGGTTTCGAGATAGACGGTCTTGGCGGTCATGAGCGGATGGTAGACCCGGGGAACTTGAGCCCTTAGTTCTCCATCCCCAGCAGCCTCGCCGCTTCGTCTACATCCTTATCACCCCGGCCCGAGCAGTTGACGACCACGTGCTGATCGGCGGCCATCTCTGACGCGAGCCGAACCCCCTCGTGGATCGCATGAGCGGTTTCGAGAGCCGGGATGATGCCCTCGGTGCGGGCGAGCAGCGTGAACGCTGCCAGCGCGTCGGTGTCGCTGCAGATCGTGTATTGCACGCGGTCGGTGTCTTTCCAGTACGCATGCTCGGGGCCGACGCCCGGGTAGTCGAGCCCAGCGGAGCACGAGTGGACGTCTTGGGTTTGTCCGTCGGGGCTCTGGAGGACGTAGCTCATCGAGCCGTGGAGAACGCCCGGTGAACCGAGCGTGAGCGGCGCGGCGTGGTCGCCCGGCTGGTCGGATCGCCCGCCCGCTTCGACACCGATCAAGCGGACGTTGGAGTCTTCGATGAACGCGAAGAAGATGCCTGCTGCGTTGGATCCGCCGCCGACGCACGCGACGATTGCGTCGGGCATCTGTTCCATGTGGCGAAGGGCCTGCGCCTTGGTTTCGCGGCCGATGATGGACTGAAAGTCACGAACGATCATCGGGAACGGATGAGGCCCGACGACCGAGCCGAGGATGTAGTGGGTGGTTTCGACCGAGCCCATCCAGTCGCGCATGGCCTCGTTGGTCGCGTCCTTGAGCGTTCGGCTGCCCGACTCGACCGGGATTACCTCAGCGCCGAGCAGCCTCATGCGCACGACGTTGAGATGCTGGCGTCGGACGTCTTCGGAGCCCATATAGACGTGGCATTCGAGCCCGAGTTTGGCGCAGGCGGTCGCGGTGGCCACGCCGTGCTGACCGGCGCCGGTCTCGGCGATGATGCGTTTCTTGCCCATGCGTTTGGCGAGCAGGGCTTGGCCCAGCGTGTTGTTGATCTTGTGCGCACCGGTGTGGGCGAGGTCTTCGCGTTTGAGCCAGATGGTCGCGCCCTGTGCTTTGTCGTTGGTGAGCTTGGCAGCGTGCCTGCTCAGACGCTCGGCTTTGTAGAGCGGCGTGGGCCTGCCGGTAAAGAAACGTTCGAGATCACGCAGATCATCCCAGAACCGTTCATCGCGCGAGGCCTTGGCATAGACCTCGGCGAGTTGATCGAGGGCTGCGGTGAGCGTTTCGGGGACGTACCGCCCGCCGAACTCACCAAAGCGACCAGCGTCATCGGGGACCGCGCAGGTGGCCTGCGTGCTCTGGGCGTCGGGTGTGGATTCGTCGGGCGTCTGAGTGCTGGTTGAAGGAGTAGACATGCCAGCACCTTAGGAGGCTCGCTCGCGGGCTGCGTCGCGTTCGGTCCTGCGGGCTGCTCGCACGCCCGCGGTTTCGTTGACCCGCAAGAGCAGCACGAGCCCGACCACAAAGAACCCAGCGAGCAGAGCGAGCGACGTGGACATCCCGATCCACGCCTTGACCTGCCCGAAGCTGGCCACGCCTACGACCCCGGCGAACTTGTAGACCATGCCCCAGAGCCCGAAGAACTCGGCGGTTTTGTGGGCCGGGGTAAAGCGACCCACCAGCGAGCGGGCTGCGGTTCCGATGCCGCCGATCCCGAGGCCCAGCCCGTTGCCCACGACCCAGAACGCCCACTGAGGCTTGGTCGGCAGCAGGCTGATCGCAAGCAATCCCCCGGTGCTGATGATCCAGATCCCCAGGAACACCATGACCGTGGCGCGCGCACCGATGCGGTCCTGAAACTTGCCCGTCGCGATCGCAGCAGCCCCGGCGGTGATCGTGATCTGCCCCACGAACAACACGAGCCCCTCGTCTTTGATTCCAAAGTCCGAAGCAATGATCGACGCAAACGCGATGATGACCTGTACGCCCATGCCGAAGACAAAGAACGCAAGGAAGAAACGCCCGAGCTGGCGGTATTGAACCGCCGAAACCACGGTGTTCTTGAGCCTGCCGATGGCATCGACGATGAGGCTGGGTCGGTGCTCGACATCGCGGTGCGCACGTTCGACGGTCGGCTCGGTCAGGAACAGCATCGACGGGATCATGTTGAGCGCGAACCACACGCCCGCGAACACAAACAGCGGACGCCAGTATTCGGGCGAGGTCCAGCCCATGGTCTTCATGAGCACGAGCGAGATGATCAGGAGCACCAGCGCTCCGACGTAGCCCATCGCCCAGCCCGTTGCCGAGATGCGGCCGATCGTCCGAGGCGTCGAAACTCCCGGCAGGAACGACGCAAGGAAGTTTTCGCCGAGCTGATAGCTCAGGTTTGCCGGGATATAGAGGAGAGCTGCCAGCCAGAACTGATTCGCACCCGCGAGCCCGAGCATCGCGGTAAGCACGCTGCAGACCAGCCCTGTTCCAAAGAGGAACCGCCGACGCCAGCCCCGAGAATCCGCGATCGCACCCACGATCGGCGAGCACACCACCACGAGCAGCATCGACGCGGCATAGATGCCCGACCAGAGCGCATCGCCCTTAGCCGGATCGCCCACCACCACGTTCTTAAAATACAACGCGAACAACAGCGTGTTGATGAGCAGCGTAAACGACTGGTTCGCCAGATCGTACATGCCCCACGCCCACACCTCGCGGGCATTGGGCAAGCCTGCAAACGGATTCAATCGCTTGAGATTCACAGCTTGAATTGCTCGACAAGGAAATCGGTCATCGTGTTCTTGGCATCGTTGCCGAAACGACCGAACCCGCCGTGCTCCTCGGGAGCGCCGGTGTTCTCATACGTCACCATGCGGATCAGTGAGCGGTCGGAGCCGCTGGCTTGGTAGTGATCCCCCAGCTTCTCGACGAACTTCTCTTGCAACTCGATGGGCACGATGCGATCGCCCCGTGTGTGGAGCACCTGCATCGGGATCGGGCGGAAGGTGTCGAGATGTGCTGAGGCGTCGATGGCGGCGACCGCTTTGGGATCATGTCTCGGCACCATTCTCGGCACATCGCGCTGAGTTCCTTCGGGCGGGTGGTACAGCTCGCAGAGCAAGCCCGTGGTGCCCTCGACGTGCGCACAGCAGAACGGGTGCGGGTCGCACAACCTGCGGAGCGTCGCCATGCCGCCCGCGGACATGCCGCCGATGGCCATGCGGTCCGCGTCGAACAGCCCTTCGTATCGCGTGGTCAGGTCATCGAGCACCGCATCAATCTCGCCGATCATCTGCGTGACGACTCGCACGGATTGAGTGGGTGAATCAGCGTCAGCTTCGGAGCGTTCGCCGTGCCCGGGGAGATCGAGTGCGACCGAGGCGATGCCTTTGCGGAGCAGGCGGAGGTATCGGCCGTTGTCGAGTTCTTTGAACGCGGTCCTGCCGTGCATCCAGAGGAGCATGGGTGAAGAGGTTGTCCAGTCCGGGTGGACGATCATCGCGGGCACGCCCGCAAGGGTTACGTGCCGGGTCTTGGCAGCGAGCGATGCGGGAAGTTTGAGCAGGGATGGGTCCATAGAAGAAGGCATGGGCAATATACAAGAGGAAATGGGGAACAGGAAATAGTCGGTCGGTTACAGCGCGATCTCGGAGCCGGGCTCGACGGCCTCGGGCAACTCCATGCCCTCCAGGTGCGCCGGGTCGGTCGCGGTCAACGGGCTGATCTCGATGGTGCAATCGGGCACGCCATCAGAGGTACGCGGGATCTTGACGCCGTGGGCTTCGAGCCAGCGTGCCGAGCGTTCGATTTGTAATGCTTGGCTGGTCTGTGGGCTGTCGTTGCCCTGGGCGTTCTTGATGGGTGCGAACTCTTCGACGCGATCGGTTTCCATCACGATCGAACGCTCAGCGAGCGGCAGAGCATCAAACACGAACATCTCGAGCTTGACCGCGTTGGGTTCGTCTGGCGAGACCATCTCGCCGGTGGCGGGGTCGCAGAAGGGGACTTTTTTATCAGCGCGGTGGAAGGGCAGGGCATAGTCCGGGTTGGTCGCCACGCGGTTCAAGAACTCGAGACTCATGGCGTGGATGGCGATGGACCCGCCGATGAACGTAAGCGAGCCGTCGGGTGTGGTTTCGAGCTGACGGTCCATGGGCATGTCTGAATATTCGACGACCGCGGTTCGGCCATTGATCTGGCAGAACAACCCGACTTTTTCCTCTGCGTAAGCCTTGGCGACCATCTTGGACGACATCTCGGCGGAGCTGTCGGGGGCTGTGACATGCAGCCCGAGGAACACCGGATCCACGGGTTTGACGGTGGCGTTATCCACCTGGAAGTAGGACAGGTGTTCGATGCCCCGAGCGTTGAGGGTGTCGAGGGTGCCCGATCGGTGGAGGGCACGGATGGACCCGCCGTGCCCGTCGGGGGTGAGGGCCATGGTCGATTGGCTCGCGAGCAGGGCTTGGCCTGTGGCACGATCGAACGCGGGCATGGAGCCTTGGGGGAAGAAGAGCACGTCGTCGGGGTCGAGCCCGAAGAACTTGCGTTGGTTGAAGAAGTCGATGGTGGCCTGGTGGTTGAGATCGCTCGTCATGATCGCCCACGGGATGGGGCAGCCATAGAGGGTCGAGGCTTTGCGTATGGACTCGGCGAAAAGCTGGAACAAGGGTTTTTGCGAGATGGGTGCTGCCGGGTAGCAGCCTTTGGGACCGTCATATCCCAGACGCGAGCCCTGACCACCCGCGACGGTAAAGCACGCGACCTTGCCGGCGCGGAGCAGTTGCTCGCCCGCGTCTTTGAACCGGGCTCGGTCCCACCCCCCCCTGTCTCCGCCGTCCCCTTTGAGCGCGTAGTACGGCGCGGGCACGACGCCCTCGGGCAGCGAGGCTTGGGGCTTGGTGGTGACATACGTCTCGACAAGGGAGGGGAACGTCTCGGGCTCGGCGGCGTCGATCTGTGCAAGGAGCGATTCGAGCTGATCGGGCGAGAGCTTGTCTGCGAAGGCCAGCAGATGGGACTGGTTGACCGCTTCGAGGCGGGATTTGAGCTGGGTGACGGAGGGTGTGAGCGTTGGCATGGAGCGATGGTAGAGGCGGGGCGGCAGGTTCGCTTATCATGCTCACATGGCACGACTTGATCTCGCACATCCGCCGAGGCTTCCGATGATTCTGCCCTCGATCCTCTCAGCGGACTTTGCCCGCTTGGGTGAGGACTGCCGCGAGGTGCTTGCGATGGGGGGGGATGGGCTGCATGTGGATGTGATGGACGGGCACTTTGCGCCCAACTTGACGATGGGACCTGCGGTGATCCGTTCGCTGCGGGCAGCGTTGCCCGAGGCGTGGCTCGATGTACACCTGATGGTCGAGGACCCGGGCTCGATGCTCGAAGCGTTTGCGAAGTCAGGGAGCGATCATCTGACGGTGCATGCAGAGGTGGTCCCCGAGGGCGAGCGGGCTGCGATGGTGGACACGATCCATAAACTGGGCTGCACCGCGGGGCTTGCGTTGAACCCGGATCGCCCGATCGAGCAGGATGCTGCGACGTTCGAGCTGTTCGACCTGATTCTGGTGATGAGCGTGCAGCCGGGCTTTAGCGGCCAGGCGTTCATTCCCGAATCGGTCGAGCGGTGCCGAGCGGTGCGCGGGGTGGTGGGCGAGAGCGTCCGGGTCGAGATGGATGGGGGTATCGGACCCTCCAACTCGGCATTGGTGCGCGAAGCAGGGTGCGATGTTCTGGTCTCGGCATCTGCGATATTTGGCGTCGAATCTCATGACAGACAAGAGGTTATGGATGCCATGCGGGCATAGGCCAAGCCGAACAAAAAACGAATATATAGAGAAAGGCGGGGGTGTTGTCCGAATGAAGATGGTGCTAGACTCCCGGCTTGAATCCCGGCGTTTGAATCCCGGCGTTTGAGAACTGGCTTGGATGACGGGTATGTCACGGGCGGCGGAGGATCCGGCGCTACGCGGAGAACCGTAGATGGCTGAGAAGAGTCGCGAGATACGTTTGTTGTTGGTGACCACGGGGGCGACCGAGTGGTGCCAGCAGGACCGGCTGGTAGGGGCGGCTGATCTCCCGATGTGTGCAGCGGGGTTGCGAGACGTCCGATCGGCAGCTGAGAATCTCGAAGCGGACTCGCTGGGCGTCGTGCTCTGTGGCCCCGACGAGGGCAGCCAGACCACCGCCAAGATGTTCGCAAACGCGAGCGGCACCAAGGTTCGTTCGCTCGAGGGCCTTGCCAATCCGAGCCTGGGGCTGTGGGAAGGGTTGTGCAAAGCGACCGCAGCCGAGAAATACACCAAGGCATATAAGCAGTGGAGCCTTGATCCGACGAGCGTGCTCCCACCCGAGGGCGAGTCGTTTGCGGACGCTGAGGCTCGGATCTTGCGCACACTGGCCAAAGCGGTGCTCAAGCACAAGAGCAGCGATCCGATTGCGGTGGTGCTCAGGCCCAGTGCGAGCGCGATCGTTCGGTGTTGGCTTGAGTCGCTCCCGAGGGAGCGGGTGAGCTGGATGATCGAACGCCCTGCGGTGATCGAATGGAGGAGCGTGCCCCGCGCACGCTTTGACGCGGTTGCCAAGGCGCTCAAGAACGCGAGCTGAACGCTGTTGCGGGAGTCACCCGAGCAGGCGATATCTGATATGAATGACGGCGGGCTTCTCATGGCAGAGTCAGGACGACGAGTGAGCGAAGCGGATGCAAAGAACGGCAAGCCCAAGGAGAAGCCGATGACCAAAGCGGCGGTCAAGAGCTGGTCTTCACTCAGACCCCAAAGGCGGTCCTCGGTGCCCGAGGGGTCGTGGCTGCGGTGCCCGTCGTGCGGGCAGATGATCTATCGGCGTCACATGGAAACCAATCAGCACGTGTGCCCGGAGTGTGAGCATCACTTTCGCATCGGGGCGAGCGAGCGGATTGCCCAGTTGGTGGATCCGGGTTCGTTCGAGGAATCGTTTGCTGGGCTGCAATCGCTTGATCCGCTGAACTTCCGTGATCGCAAGGCGTACCCGGACCGGGTGCTGGCGGACCAGCTCAAGAGCGGTCGGCCCGATGCGGTGCTCGCGGGCGAGGCGTTTATCAAAGGTCGCCCGGCGATGCTGTGCTGTTTGGACCTGAGCTTCATGATGGGCTCGATGGGTTCGGTGGTGGGCGAGGTGGTGACTCGGTCGATCGAGCGGGCGTTGGAGCGAGGGCTGCCCTTGGTGATCGTGAGCGGCTCGGGCGGAGCGCGGATGCAAGAGTCGGGGCTGTCGCTCATGCAGATGGCCAAGACCTCGGCGGCGCTGGCGAGGTTCGATCGCGCGGGGCTGCTCTTTATCAGCGTGCTGACCGATCCGACGACGGGCGGGGTGACGGCGAGCTTTGCGATGCTCGGGGATGTGATTCTTGCGGAGCCCAAGGCGCTGATCGGATTTGCGGGGCCACGGGTGATCCAGCAGACGCTGCGACAGGATCTGCCCGATGGGTTCCAACGCTCGGAGTTTTTGCTCAAGTGCGGGATGGTGGACCGGGTGGTGCATCGCAGCGAGCTGCGGAGCGAGATCGCACGCCTGATCGACTACACGGGCGGATGAAACTCAAACCACCGAAGGCGATGGTTGACGGAGTGCTTGGCGGGCTGGCTTTCGCTGTGCTCAGCGGGATGTCGTATGCGCCGATCGGGCTTTGGCCTGCGGGGCTTGTCGCGCTGCCAGTGATGATGCTGCTGATATTCAGAGCGAGCGGTGACGCTCCTGTGCGCACAGCGATCGGGGTCGGGCTCGGGTCGCTCCCGGTGTGGGCTTGGACGCACGGCTGGGTCTTCGGGGTGGCGTGGTCGGGTGGGTTGTTGCTGACGATGCAACTGGGGTTGTATGTGGGGCTGTTTGCTTGGGTGGTGGGGGTGGTGCGCAGGCGGTGGGGGCTTGGATGGGCGGTGGTGCTGTGGCCCTTCGTGTGGAGCGGGCTTGAATGGTTCCGCTCGGAACTGTTCTGGGGCGGGTATTCGTGGTATGTGCCCGCGCAGGGCTTGATCGAGATGCCCGCGATCGCTGCTGCTGCGGGGGTGATCGGGTTTGCGGGTGTCGGGATGCTGGTGGCGCTATTCGGGGCGGGGCTTGTCGGGCTTTGGATGAAGGAGTGGCGACGGCTCGGCGCTGTGTGGTCAGTGGCCGTGGTGGTGGTGTGGTCGGGGTTATCGTGGTGGGGATGGGCTCCGAGTGCTGAGGGGCCGGTGCTGCGGGTGGCTGCGGTGCAGACGTCGATGGCGCAGAGCGTGCGGGGGGTGTGGACGACTTCTGATCGGCTCGCCGAGATGGAATCGATGATCGAGCTGACCCGTCAGGCGTCGTTGATGTCGCCGCCTCCCGACGTGATTGTGTGGCCCGAGACGATGTTCCCGGGCGACACGCTGGCACCGGTAGATGTGGATGTGGAGCGGGCAGCGGATTTGATCTGGATCGAATCACTCGAACGCGGGGACGCTCACTACACGTCGCTGGTGTGGCGTGGACGCGACGGGCTCGGGGAGCCGGCAGCGGTGACGCGGATGGCGGACGCAGGATCGCAGCGGTACATGCCTTCGCTGGTGTGCGCGGACACTCTTGTGTTCTGGCAGGAGACGTTCGGGATTCCGATGCTGGTGGGGTCTGATGGGTATGAGGGGCTTGCGATCACGACCGATGAGCAGGGGGTTCCCGAGACGCAGTTTGAAGCTCGGTACAACAGCGTGCATTTGTTGCGGGATGGTCGGGTGACAGGCGAGCGGTACGACAAGCATCGGTTGACGCCGTTTGGTGAAGTGATGCCGGTGATCGAGTATTGGAAATCGGCACAAGACTGGCTGCTCAACGCGGGGATCGGTGCGACGGGGATGCGGTTTGATCTGGCGCGGGGTGTGCGCAGCGATCGGGCGACCCGGTTCGAGTTTGCGACGAGCACGGGCGAGCGGGTTCGTGTGGCGACTCCGGTGTGCTTCGAGGGCACCTCGGCTTCGGTGTGCCGAGCACTCGTTTCTGTGGATGGCGAGCGGCGAGCGGACGTGCTAGTGGGGCTGACGAATGACGGCTGGTTTGATCGGTGGCCTGTGGGTCGGGAGGCGCACCTGAGCCTGACGCGGTGGCGGAGTGTCGAGACGTGGACTCCGATGGTTCGTTCGGCGAACACGGGGGTTTCGGCATCGGTCGATGTGCATGGGCGGGTGGTGGATCGGCTGGAGGAATGGGAAGTGGGGGTGCTGATGGCGGAGGTGCGTGGGATTGGTGGGGGTGAAGGGGGGGGGGCCTTGAGCCCTTACAGCCTCGGTGGGCATCGGGCAGCTCTGGCGGCCCCGATCGGGCTAGTGGGGCTGCTGGTGGTGCGGGGGGGGGGTTGGGTGAGGGGGTGGGTAAAGCGGTTCTTTCAACGGCGAGAGGGCGATCGGACCGATGGGGCCACACGGGCCGAGTGAGTTGGTCTATGTCTGAGAGTTGACGATTTTGATGGAGCAAGCGGGATGAAGCGCACAGTGCAACAGCGAGTGATGATCCTTGGGATGCTGATGGTTCTCTTTGGCGTGAGCGGCCTGCTGATCGTGGGGTGTGCCAGCGATGGAGGGGGATCTGATACCAAGGTGGATGCTGAAGGGGGAGGTCTGGCTTCAACTGCGAATACCGGCGGGGCTGGTGGGCAAGTTGGTGGGCAGGGGATGCGGTCGACGCTGAGCCGAAGCGAGTTGCGGGAGCGTGCGATTGCGGAGCTGGTGGCTGCGACCCGATCGAGCAATGCGCAGGTGCGAGCGAACGCGATCGAGGGGCTCAAGTGGTCGCCCGCGAGGCTCGGTCCGGTGCTGGGGCTTGGGTTGCGGGACAGCAACGAGGGTGTTCGTGCGGTGGCAGCGGTCGTGGCGGGGGACAAACGTCAGCGGGCACAGATGGGTGCGGTGCGCGCGTTGCAGCGTGATCGGTCGCCCTATGTGCGTGCGTCGGCGATTTATTCGCTGATCGCGATGGGGGATCGTTCGATTGATCCCACGCCATTGGGTGATCTGGCTACACGGTCGAGCTCGGCACGGGTTCGTGCGCACGCGGTGACGATGCTGGGGCTGATTGGGGATGATTCTGCGGTGGCGGTGCTGCGGTCGGCGGCGGCGAGCCGGATGCCACGGGTTGGAGAGGGCGAAATACGGATGCTTCGGTTGTCGGTTTCGGAGGCATTGGTTCGGCTTGGTGAGGATGAAGAGATCCACACGCTGCACGCGGCGTTGTTTCCTTCGACGCCCGATCAGCTTGAGGTGGCGGCGGTGGCGGCCCAGATGCTCGGGGAGCTCGGGAGCAGGCGTTCGATCCCGGAGCTGACAAATCTGGTGGTGTATCGGGATTCGGCGACGGGCCAGCGGATGCCCGGCGAGGTTCGGATGGCTGCAGCTCGGAGTCTGGGACAGCTCGGCAAGCGAGATGGGGCGTTTGTGGGGCTCGAGTATGTGAACGATGTGAATCCGGTGCTTCGTGCCCAGGCGGCGATGGCTCTTGGGGTGATGCGTGGGCCGGAGGCTTTGGGCGGGCTTGAGAAGCTGATGGCGGACTCGAACCCGATGGTGCGTGTTTCGGCAGCGGCGGGGATGCTCGAGGCTCTGAACGGTCGTTGATTGGTTTGGGCCGGGGGGGGCGGGGGCGAGAGATCGGGGATGGGGGCGGGATTGACACGACGGGGGCCATGAGGTATTACACTCGCTGGCGAGTTGTCACTGGTTTGGTGGGCTGACGGTTGGTGTTGAGCGGTCGCGGATCCGCTTGGGCCGATGGCTCGTATGAGTGATTGCCTGCGGGTTCGGGTCCTGTGTTCGACACGGGCTGGACTCGGGGTGCTAGACTCGCCAGAATGTCTGTCTTGCCGCGCTGGCGGGGCGGGATTATCGACCAAGCGGAACGCCGCCAAGAGCGGCTTGGGCCGAGGAGCCACGAGTGCATGTTCTCACGAAAGTCTTTGCTGTCTTTGCCGCGGTGTTGAGTCTTGTATTGGCGACGCTGACGATGGGCATGGCGTTCAATATCAGCGAGGTTTCGGGCGCGTTGCGTTCGGCCGAGGCGACTGCCGCGACCGAGAAGGCTCAGAAGGACGCGGAGGTGAACCGGGCTGCTGAGGAGCGTTCGCGCCTGGAGCGTCAGCTTGCAGATTCATCGAACGAGGTCGCACGGCTTCGCAGTGTGAACACGGGTCTTGACACTGAGAATGCTCAGTTGCGGACCGATGTGAGCCGCGAGCGGGAGTCTTCTCAGGCGATCCAGACTCAGATCGGTGACTTTGACAAGACGGTCGCGGCGCTGACGAGGCTCAACGAGAGCTACCGCACGCAGATCGGTCAGATGCGGTCGGAGTCGGCACGGATTCGCAGCGAGTCGTTGGCACTCGAGGATCGTCTCAACGATCGTGAGAGCGAGCAGGGCGTGTTGAATCAGCAGATCCGTGCGTTGCAGGAGCAGCTCGCGGCGGCTGAGATCGCAAGCCAGGGCGGCGGAGCGGTTGCTTCGACTCTCGCAATCAAGCCGTTTGATTTTAGTGGCCCGATCATCACGACCCGTATTTCGAGCATGGCCCGTGATGATGCAACGGGCGATCAGCTTGTCGAGCTCTCTGCGGGGAGCACTGATCGGATGAGCAAGAACATGCGTTTGTATGTGACTCGTGGGAGCCAGTGGATCGCCGATATTGTGGTGATCCGCACGGATCTGAACCAGTCGGTGGCTCGGGTGAAGCTGATGGCCAAAGACCAGTCGATTCAGAACAATGACGTGGTGTTGAGCCGGCTTCGCTGAGACTCGGTTGATGCCAGACGCATGAACGCTTTGATGGAGAATGGACGATGAGCCAATTCGGGATGCAGATGCCTGGAGGTCGGGCCAAGCGGGCATCAGGCCCGGACGTGTACACGGGGCTGCTCGTGGTGGCGACGGTGGCGTTGCTCGCTGCGTGTGTGGTGGTGTTCATGCAGGCGGGAGCGATCGGTAAGGACGGCAGCGCGATCGGGCTGCAAGAGCACGGGAACGTGAAACTGGTCCAGCGGCCATAGGGTCGGGAGCAGTCGCGGACACCTTCAACCGCCACTCTCGCGCGACGCCTCTTTTCGATATGAAGAGGGTGCCAAGGGCGGATGACTTCAAGCATGATGCGCTAGAATGACTTTCCAAACTGGAGGGTTTTTTCATGTCCGCATCGAAGCACGACGAACAGGCCAAGACGAATAAAGACAGCATGCGGGATCAGATCCGCGAGGGGTACGCCGAGATTGCACGCAGCGGGCAATGGTCGGGTGTGCGCCCAGCTTCTGCGGCCGCCGAGACCTCGGGCTGTTGCAGCGGTGGGGCTGGAAATGGAGGCGGGGGTGAGGGTGGCGGTGGGTGTTGTGGTCCGACGACGCTTGATGCGAAGCAGTTGGCGATGGCTGTGGGCTATGGGGCGAGTGATCTGAGTAAAGTTCCCGATGGGGCGAACATGGGTTTGTCGTGCGGGAACCCGACAGCATTGGCCTCGCTCAAGGCGGGCGAGGTGGTGGTTGATCTCGGTTCGGGAGGCGGGTTTGACTGCTTTATCGCGGGACCCAAAGTGGGCGCGACGGGTCGAGTTATTGGGGTCGACATGACGCCCGAGATGCTGAGCAAGGCGAGGGCGAACGTGGCTCGGTATGAGGATGCCAGCGGGCTTACGAATGTCGAGTTTCGTCTTGGGGAGATCGAACATCTGCCGGTGGCGGATGGTTCGGTGGATGTGATGATCTCGAACTGCGTGATCAATCTGTCGGTGGATAAGCGTCAGGTGTGGCGCGAGATTGCGAGGGTGCTTAGGCCGGGCGGGCGAGTGGCGGTTTCGGATCTGGCGTTGTTGCAGGCGTTGCCCGCGGGAGTGCTCGAAGATATCGAGGCGTTGGTGGGGTGCGTGGCGGGCGCTGAGTTGGTCGAGCGGGTACGGGCGGCGGTGGTTGATGCGGGGCTGGTGGATGTGAAGATGGTGAGCAAGCCGCAATATATTGAGGCGATGACGAACTGGGAAGACCCGTTGTACAAGAAGATTGCGGCGGCGTTGCCCGAGGGCGCGTCGATGAGTGATTATGTGGTGAGTCTTGATATCGAGGCGCGTCGGGGGGAATGAGTTGGTGAGAGGATCGTTGAATCGGCACACTCGAAACCAGATGGCGCCTAGTGTTCAGGTCGGCTCTGGCTGATACAAAAGTGATTTGAGAATACCTATACACACTGAGGAGCAGCGTGATGAAAAGCAAAGAGAATGGATCGTGCCCTGCATTGACGACGGCTGATGGAGCGCCGATCGCTCGCCAGCACGCGCTGACGGCTGGGCCGCGCGGGCCGGTGCTGATGCAGGATGTGCAACTGCTCGAACAGATGCAGCACTTCAACCGCGAACGCATCCCCGAACGGGTGGTCCACGCCAACGGCTCGGGAGCGTACGGCACGTTTACGGTGACGCACGACGTGACGAAGTTTACCAAGGCTGCGTTCTTAAACAAGGTGGGCAAGTCGACGGAAGTGTTTGCAAGGATCAGCACGGTGGCGGGCGAACGTGGGGCTGCGGATGCCGAGCGTGATGTGCGGGGCTTTGCGCTGAAGTTTTACACGGAGCAGGGCAACTGGGACATGGTGGGGAACAACACGCCGGTGTTCTTTGTGCGCGATCCTTATAAGTTTGCGAACTTTATACACACGCAGAAGCGGAACCCGAAGACGAACCTGCGGTGCGACGACATGCAGTGGGATTTTTGGAGCCAGTGCCCCGAGAGCCTGCATCAGGTGACGATTCTGTTCTCGGATCGTGGGATACCGGCGAACTATCGCACGATGAACGGGTACGGCAGCCACGCGTATTCGCTGATCAATGATGCGGGCGAGCGGGTGTGGTGCAAGTTCCATTTCAAGACCAATCAGGGGATCAAGAACCTGATGGACGACGAGGCGGCCAAGCTTATTGGGAGTGATCGCGAGACGCATCAGCGAGATTTGTTTGGTTCGATCGAACGCGGGGAGTTTCCGAGTTGGACGCTCAAAGTTCAGGTGATGACGCAGGCGCAGTCGGAGGCGTTCGAGAAAGAGACGGGCTGGAACCCGTTTGATCTGACGAAGGTCTGGCCACACGCGGCGTTCCCGTTGATGGAGGTGGGGGTGCTCGAACTCAACCGCAACCCGGAGAACTATCACGCGGAGGTTGAGCAGGCAGCGTTCAAGCCGTCGTCGTTTGTGCAGGGGATCGGTCCCAGCCCGGACAAGATGCTCCAGGCGCGGCTCATGAGCTATTCGGATACGCATTTGCACCGAGTGGGCGTGAACCATCATCAGATCCCGGTGAATAAGCCTCGCTGCCCGGTGATGCACTTCATGCGTGATGGTCAGGCGGCGACCGCGGAGACGTATGGCGGCTCGACGAACTACTGGCCCAACACGCAGCCGGGCACGCCTGCGCCCGATGAATCGAAGCTTGATCCGCAGTGGGATCTGGGTCAGGCGATTGTCGATCGGTACGACAGCACGGCCGATCATGATGATTACACGCAGGCTGGGAATCTGTACCGGATGTTCGACGAGGCGCACCGTGATCGGCTCACCACGCGGCTCGCGGGCGCTCTGGGCGGCGCGCGCAAGCAGGTTCAGATGTTGCAGTTGTGCCACTTCTTTAGAGCGGATGCCGATTATGGGCAGCGGGTTGCTGCGAAGCTCGGGATTGACGTTTCGGAGTTTGGTCAGCACGCGGGCGCGGTGTGTAGCTGAGACGCGGACAGACTCTCGCTTGCGTTTCGGGCTCACGGAGATCGTGGAGAAATCGAAGGGCTGTCCCTATGGCACCCAATGCTTGGTGATGACGTGCGCACACGCGGGCGGTCATTCGATGGGGTGTCGGTGTGAGCTCAAGAGCGAGCGTTTACTGAAGCCGAACTCGGCGATGAAGACGGCTGCGTAGAGGATGCCGATCGCGTAGAGCGTGGAGCGTTCGTGCACCCAGAGGTGGCTGATAAGCAGGGTTATGGTAACGAGCATCAGGAGGATGCCGGTGATGACGATGGCGGGCTTGGCGTGGGTGTGTTGGCGGAGTTTGAGGTTGGCGACGCCGACGCACACGGAGACGAGCAGGAATGTCAGGCTCGAAAAAGCGGCGATGGTGTCGAGCGAGTTGAACGCGGTGAAGACGACGCCCATGACGGTGAGGCCGACGATGGCGACCCACGGGACGTGGGCGTGTCGGCTCCGAAACGAGAAGGCTTTGGGCATCATCTTCTCGGTTGCCATCTCGGCCATCATGCGTGAGGCGCCGAATGCGGTGGCGTTGATTGCAGACGAGGTGGAGAGCAGAGCGGCGATGCCGATGAGCACAACCCCGGCTTGGCCCAGTGTTGGTCTGGCAGCGACGGCGAGTGCGTATTCCTCGGCATCTGCGATCTCGGCGGGGGTGAGGTTGCCGATGGCGACGAATGAGACGAGCAGGTAGATGAGGGTGGTGATGGCGATGGAGCCGTAGATGCCGCGAGGAACGTTGCGATCAGGGTCTTTCATCTCGCAGACGGTGTTGGCGATGAGTTGGAATCCCTCGAAGGCGACGAAGACCATGGCTCCGGCGACGAAGACCGAAGCGGTGCCCTGATCGAAGAGGGGGACGAGGTGATCGCGTTTGATGGTGGTCATGCCCGCGACAGCGAAGATGCCCAAGAGGATGACCTTGGTGAGGACGATAAGGTCTTCGGTAAGGCCGCTGGTTCGCACGCCTCGGAGGTTGACGAACATGAAAAAGATGAGGACGCCCATGGAGAGGGCGATGCGGAGTGGTGGGGAGTCGGCGTGTCCTAGGAGGTCTGAGCCGTAGGCGCCGAAGGTGAATGCGTAGAGGGCGAGGGTCCCGACGTATCCGACTATGACGGTCCAGCCGAGGAGCCCGGCGAGGTTGGGCTGGTTGGGGAATGCTCGTTCGAGATAGGTGAAGCTGGCGCCGTCGCTTCTGTAGGTGAGGGCGAGTTTGATGTATGAGTAGCCCGCGAAGAGGGCGATGATGCCGCCGAGGGCGAAGGCGATGGATGCAGCGTGTCCGGAGATACCGACCGCGATGCCCATGACCGAGAAGATGCCACCGCCGATCATGCCGCCGACGCCTATGGCGAGGAGTTCACGGAGGCCGAGCCTTTGTTCGTTCTCGGGCATGAGGTTGAGTGTAGGGGTAGGGAATTGAGGAGTTCAGCTTGGGAGGCAACCTTGAACTGTCGGTAGATTTGTTTTGGTAGCCGGCGATGGTGTTGGCTGAGAGCCCGAGTTGATCGGCGTGCTTCGCTCTGTAAACGACACAGCCTCCGGTTGCTTTACGGAGGCCTGTGAACTCCCGAATCGGCGCGGGTTCAAACCGCAGAATCCAGCCCGAGGGAGGCCCGGAACCCGGGGTGCGCGGTTCACAGGTATCACTCTCGACCTCTCCGAATCGCTGGCATGGGTGCAACAGGCGGGGTCATGCGGCGGTGCGCGAGTAACGGTGAACCGCGACACCATCGAGCAATCCCATCTGGGCCAGCATTTGTACGATTTGCGGTGGTGCCTTAGTGGCTGGCCCCCGGGGCGATCCCAAAACAGCAGACTCACGTCAGCCTTGGCATCGCGTCATTCATCAGGAGGATTTCCTGTTCAAGTGCGCGTTGGTGCCGATCCCAGAGGGTGATGAGCATTGCAATCGTCGGGTTATCTACAATAGAGCGTAGCTTATCGAGAGTACCTACCTGTTTTTTTAGCAGTACCCGATTGCCATATTGGGCCACCAGCACATCCAAATGTTTGGGGACATGCATCTTCACACGCCCGGGGCAGGCCTGGGCCAATCTTAGATACTCGGCCGCTCCGATCGGATCGTAGTCTCCCCAGTGTATGAACGAGCATGCTTGCATTGCTGGGGATGCCAGCCACTTCAAGAGCCTGCGTGACGACATGCGACCCGCTGAATAGATCGCCAAATCAACATCGAGTACGCGGTCATGCCGCCAAAACGCCTCGGCGTTCTCGATCACCGCGACGGTTCCAGTAAATGACCATTCCCGTCCGGCCTCTAGAAGGATCGCTGCACCACCTGCAGTTCGCGTGAGATCAGCCACGGGAATCTCTGTTGTGCCATCCACCGATCGGATGCTCGTGGAGCTGCGGGTCGAGCGGATGAACACACCTTCGCATGCTCCACGTCTTGCCCGCTTCGCATCACCCGTAGCGAGAACTGATGTGGCGCGATCGACGATTGCATCGGATGTGCCATCGAGTCCGAGTGGAAAGTGTCGGTGTATGACAGCCTTCAAGGCCTCCGAGTCTGAGACGTAGAGCACCTGCCCGCTCCCAGCAGGGCGCCAGCGGACGGCGTTGCATGTTACTAATTCTTGAACCAATGAGTTACATGTCCGCGGCACGCGCGATCTTGCGACTCCATAGTTGTTTTGTTGCTGGAGTTCGTTGAGCAATCGTCTTGCTGTCTGATTCATGTGCTTTCCTCGGCGACCGAATCCTTCACGACCCGTCGGCCATGGCATGTACGTTGACTGTTGATGATGAACTTGCCTCCTGCGTTCTGGCCGAGCGAGTACACGGTAACTGTTGGATGAGCGAGGGGTTCAATCCTCACATCGGGGTCTGCAGTGATGGGCATCACGCCTTTATCAACGGCCATTTTCGTGGTTGCCTCCAGATTCCGATCGTCGAGCTGTCCGGTTTCGTCGAGGAAAAAGTGCAGTCGGTACTTCTTCTCTGTTACGACTGCCCGAACGAGCTGGATAAAGACCATCGCCTTGGCTGTCATGCCCGTACCAGCACTGCCGATCTCATCGAGCGACTTTGCTTGAGTGGGGCGATCTCGATCCATGTCGTGTACATGAATGTGAAGCTCAAAGAGTTCATCGAGTTCGATCACTTTCCCGTCTTTGATCCATCTTCGCAGTTGATTCTTGGCACGCTCGATCTTCTCGTGATCCTGGAAAATACCGCCATCATTGGTGAGTGATTCGATCATATCGTAGGTGTGATTTACGACATTCACATGAAGCTTGACGCTGCGGAGATTACTCACTCGATAGTCCGCAAGACCTAAGTTGATCCGGTTGATCGCTGATTTGATCTCCCTCACGCCATGGTGAATATCGCTCAGTTTCGCTGCAACTCGTGTGAACAGCGACGACCACGACTGCTCGACAGCTTGCCTCTGTTCATCGAGCGACTCAACCATCTGGATCAAGCGATCCCAATCACTCTCTTCGTCACTGAAGTACACGGTCTGGCCGTCGAAGTTCTTTGATGCAGCAAGAATCCTCTTCTGAATTTCATCGAGTAGCTTGCGTTTACGAGAGAGCGATTTAAGGTTCTCAATCATGTGGTTCAACCGCAGCCCAGCGGCTTGGGCAAGTGCATTGATCTCGCCCCATGTCAGCGATTTCTCGGGGGCATTGATTGGATCGGTGTCTGCCTGGAGCGGAGCTCGGATGCGGGTTTCCTGTTCATGGTTTCGATACGCTTGCGCTTTGGCGGAGATGTCGTTTCGTACGCGCTCGCACTTGCTCCGCACGTCTTCCAGATCGGATAGCCGCGTAGTCTGCGTGCTGAGTTCGTCGCCAAGTTTGACAATGTGCTCCTGTTCGCCTTTCACCTTGTTGGCGAGGTCTTGAACCGATATTCCAATCTGTGCTCGGTCGAGCCATTTCATGCGGTACTCGTTGTACTCCTGCTCCCGGTTCGAGAGGGCTTTCTGTTCTCTTTGTTTGTTGGAGAGTATTTCCTCGGCGTGAGTCTGATTCTCTGCAACGTGCAGTTGCTCTCGTGCGCGAGCGAGCTGTGTTTCGACGACATGCACATCGTGCCGCACGTCATCGCGGGTGCGGTGCTCCCCAAGTGGCGGGCCGTGAATCGTTCCTAAGTCAATGGTCACCGTGTCGTCAGAAAAACGTTCATCATCGATGAATGCGCGAATGGATTCCAGTTTCTGCTTCAACGCATCTTGATCATGGATTACTATCTCATCGCCAACCGCGAGATCGAGGAGCCGGGCATCGAGCAAACGGAACACGATCTCAGCGTCAACATCGGTGATGCCCATTGCCCTCAGCGTATTGACAGCTCGTGTATCCCAGTTGTTCAGGACATGCTGCTTTGCTGTTAGATCACTCTGTAGCGCGTCGGTTGTTCGCCGCATCGCGTCAAGATCAAGCCGATCGGCGTGTTGGATATCGTCCCGCAGTCGGGATATCTGGTCGGTCAACGCCGAGAGATTGTCGCGCATGCACTCGAACATCGAGTCTGTAGTGGACGCCCATTTCGTGTGAAGTTGATCTAGAGTATCCAGCTCCACCTGCTTGAATTTTAGACGTTCATCGAGCCCACCGATCATTCTCTCTCGTTCTCGGATTTTGTTGTTGAGTGTCGTTGAGTGAGCACTCGCCTGGTCGCGCTGCGTGTGCAGCTCTCGAATGTGCTGGCCGATCACTGCGAATATTCCGCAGAGTTCTTCGGCGACTGCCGGCGCGTCCGCACGAAGGATTGTGGCGGTTCCCTCAATATTCTCTCGAATCGTGCGGCCTTTCTCGACTTGATCCTGCACCGCCAGGGTGAACTCCAGCCCCTGCTCGGCCTGTTCAGAGCGTTGGAAGTCAACGCTGTGCTCGGCAGCGACATCGACCCGTCGGCAGGAGACTTCCCGTGCATGGCATGTGATGACGAGTTCTCGCAGCTCCCTTGCAGAAACATTGCTCAACGACAGCAGGCGAATGAACGCTGCGCGAAATGCCTTGTACTCATCCTTTGTTCGCACGGGAAGAATGTTGAGTCGAGGGAGAGAGTTGCTGTCGCTCGCAGTGCTGGGATCGCCGAGGATTTCCCACAGGTTACCGGGCCGGACCTCGCTCAGACCTCGTCCTGCTAATCGTGGGCGCATTTGGTCGAGTGTCAGGAGCCGATTTTCTTCGTTGCGGAAGTTGTCCAAGCTGAATGTGCCATCGAATACGAACCGAAGAAAATCGCAGTTATTTAGGGGGCCCTGGCCTGCAACAAGCAGGCACTTAGGACCTAGCGGAGTCAGGCACTCGAAGATGAGATAGGACGGGTTCTCTCCGAAGTAGTGGCGGCGTGTGTCGTCGAGAGTTCTTGAACCGAAACTCATATACCGCAACTCATCGACATAGAGGAACTGAAGCGCGTTGACCAGCGTGCTTTTGCCTTGGTTGTTCGGTGCTGCAAGGTGAACTGGGCCAGTCAGATCGATGTCGGCATACTCATACTTTCCGCTGTTGATCGCGATCAATCTCATTACGCCGAAATGAGCAGCCTGATCACGCATCACAGTTGTACGTCTCCTGTAGTGCTATTGTCCTCATCGCTCTCGGGCGATGGTGAATCCGGAGACATTGTATCGTCATGTTTGGTGGCTCGGTTCTCTAGATCGGACCAATGGTCATCGTCGGCAAACTCCAAGAACATGTCCACGAAGCGGTAGACTGGGGGCCTGAAACGGAAAGTGCCGTTTTCGGGCGTCTCGATTACACCGAGACGCTGCAAGAATCGGAGAACTTGGTCGATGTCATCTGCAAAAACTCCCACAGCATCCATCAGCGTTCGACGTTGAGCGGTCGCGAAATGTGGAAGTTCACGAATTCTAAAACGCCGATCGAGGAGTGATCGTTCCCACGATCGATCGGGCTCGTTGAACTTGTTGTCCTCAAGATCTTGGAACAAGATCAGCATGAATAGCGTCACTTGTCTCAGGCGCTTCGAGCTAAGAGTTGAATCGCCGGTGAAGTAATAGAAGCCTTGTTCGTGATGGATCAGCGTGTATCCCAGTGCAGCAAAGAGAGATGTATACTTCGGTTCATTGCGATGAAGATCGTAGTACTCCTCCCCGTCATCGCGGCATAGATGACGACCCTTGCGAAGAGATCGGAAGACCGCTGCGCACCATTGAGGGAACTGAGTTGTTGTGGCATCGCGATCAGTCCCCATGTGCATTTCTCCAGGACCACTGATGCGAGTCTACTGCGATGCGATCGAATATATAGGTGTTGACACAGCCAGTCGCTGCGATGTGGTCGGCATCGATGGTGAGCAGCCCGTAAAGAAGGTTGATCGTGCTGTCAGGGCTCTCGACCGCAATGGGCTCGCGCATGAGCCACGCCATCAAGTCAGGCACTTCCTGCTCGTTCATCAAACGCTCGTGGAGCGACACTGGCGTCCATGGCTGGGGCATCGTTCTCGGCACTCTCGGGGCAACGATGGGTGGAAGTTGTTGTCTGACTGTAAATATTTCTTGCATGAAGGTCTCAATCGCGTCATCCCCTGCCAAGCTCGAGTCCAGATCCACAACGACAGGCAGGTGTCTCCTGAGGTCGAGAACTGGCCAGTGATTCTGCCGAATGGCTTCGAGGGCACGGTTCACGCCGCGAGAGATGAGCGACTCTCGGGTAGCTCCATGGCAGAGCGGCGCAATCTCGGCAATTGCTTCGTCCGCCTGCCGAATCACTGTTCTTCGTAACCACGTCACACGATGGCGGAGGCGACGCGCCTCATCTGCGAGCTGATCAGAGATCAACCCATGACGGCTTGAGATTTGTGAACACTGTGTGGAAATCTGTTGCGTCACCGCACGGAACGAGCCCCCCGTTTCGAGGACTCGCATGATCGGTGTGAGGTAGTTCTCGAACAACTCAACAAGGCGTCGCAGACGCAGTCGCATTGGGCCCGCGTCTTGAGCCGCTCGATACTCGGCTACATCGATTCCAATGCGTTCGATATTGTCCCCGATGGTGGCGCTCACGATGTAGAGCGTGTCCCCGATTTCATGGAGGAGCACTCGGGCCTCCTGATCGTCATCTGCTCCAGTGGTCGATTGTGCACGAGCCGCGAGCCAACGATCAAGCTCGCGGGCAAGTTTCTGGAGTTTCTCGACCCATGCCTGAACGACTTCAGGTGTTGCCAACACATGGCGTTGGTGGAGCGAGTCTATAAATCGGACCAAGAACGGCGGTGGGGCCCATTCTCCGGTACTCTGGGTCAGGATGCCCAGTCGTTTCATTTCGGTGATTCTCCGCGTCGGATTGGTCTGGTCATTGACGTGTGAACGAATGAATGCAGTAATCTCGGAGTCCGTCTGAAAGCTAATGCGATCGCGGCACATCGCCGCCAGAACGTGATAGTTCGAGGTAACAAAGTGCATGAACTCGATGGGGCTGCGTTGCATTCAGGCTCTAGGAGTTGTGCTATCGTTAGACAAGTCTCTATGAATCGCGATCAAGTCCAAACCGTTGCTTCAAGCGTTCTACGGTGTGCTGCTATTTCTTGGCCCTTGGCTTTGCGGCTGAGAGGGCATCGTGTTTCTTGTTCAACCCTATCCGACCTCGTAAGACAGAGCAAGACTTGATTTGATAGAGGGGCCAGTTGCTACACGCTTGACACGTGATGACTTCGGCAAGCACAACGTGAAAGTGTCGTCAGCCCCTAAGATGCAGCTATTGCGATCTCACATTGCCCGACTCGCTCACCCAATAGATCGTGAACGGGAGATGCGACCGAAGCCAAGTGATGCGAGCAGTGAGATTCTTGTAGGTCACATAGCTGTCGGGCAGACCCAACGCGAGGTCGGCAGCGTCGCTCTCATCGCGATATCGCACGAGATCAAAGACCGCGTGAGAGAACCAGTGGCGAGCCTGCGTGGAAGGGTGGGTTTTCTTGTGCCGCGCGGATAGCCCTTTACGCTGACCCAGAGAGTCTTCCCGTCGCGTTCGGCGATGATGTCCTTGCCCGCGGACTTCGCCGCTGTATCGGCGGCGCTGTGTATCGTCCAGCCTTCCTGCTCAAGCCAAGTCACCAGTCGACCTTGGACGTTGCCTTCCCAATGCCAGAGCTTGTGAGGGTCGTCTGTTTTGGCGACGGGAGCAGGTAGCTTGGGAGGAACGATCGCGCCACCTGACGGGACGTTGCAGATCTTCTCCGTCCGACAGTAGTGGCATGAAGTGAACTTAGTGCGGACGAGTTGACTTGCCTTCTCCATCCGGCGGCAGTTGAGATTGACTGTCTGCCGAGGCATGATGCGGGTTCGCGCTGACAGACAGTCGTCGCAAACCGGTCCATCAGCTGACGTGAGAAAGGCAAGAATGGCGTCACGGTGCTTCATGGTTGCACGATGTTCTCATGAGAAAGCGCCAAGTCTGCAGAGATCAGGCAGCCAATCATACACATAGATAGACATCGAGCGTGCATGAGAAAGCCTTGGCGGGCTCGACCAAGCATCGTGGGGTTTGAGCTGTAGAGTTTCGATTCAGTTCACGGTTGTGCGCACCCCCTCATCAAAGGGGTGCGCGTCCGGTTGAGAATCGGTCGTAAGTCTTTGCCAGCAAAGAACTCCCCGAGCTGGACTCGAACCAGCAACCTAGCGGTTAACAGCCGCTCGCTCTACCAATTGAGCTACCGGGGATCGATAGATCGGCACAAGGCTAGCCCGCCACGCCACCGCGTCAACTCGGGGGACGCCCTCAAGTGCCGATTCTTCGGCATCACGCCCCACACGATCCAGCGTCACGAGCGGCGCAAACAGGTCAAGCATCCGGCATGGAAGGATCTTGCTCCCTCTTCGAGGGCATGTGGGCCCGAGTCGAGCAATGGGCTACTATTGCGGCCCGGAGCTACCGAAAAAAGCTCAGGTCACCACCCTCTGTTCGACGCGAGATTCAACCATGAAAAAAGACACCCACCCCGGGTTCTACAACTGCAAGGTCTTCCACAACGGCGAGGTCGTCATGGAAGTCGGTTCGACCGTCCCTGAAATGCACGTCGAAGTCTGGTCGGGCTCGCACCCGTTCTTTACAGGCAAGCAGGCATTTGTTGACGCTGCGGGTCGCGTTGAGAAGTTCCAGAGGAAGTTCCAAGGCGACTACTTCAAGGGTCGCAAGACGAAGAAAATCAACAAATAAGGCGATTCAAGGCGGTACGGGGTTTCCCGGATCGTTCTCAGCCTACGCGGATCTGGGCAACTCTTCACCCTCACCACTGGGTGGCGAGCGATCAGGATCCGCGTTATGCTTGGCTTCGGTGGTTATATCCGTTCATCCGGATGATTCAGAAGTTGACCTGATAGTTGGAGATTCTTGATGCCACAGACACTCGAACAGCTCCTTGCCAAGCGTGTGCTGATTCTCGATGGTGCGATGGGCACGCAGATCTTCAGCCGAGACCTCTCGATCGAGGGCGACTACTGCGGCTGCGAGAACTGCACGGACGTGCTGGTCAAGACTCGGCCGGACGTGATCGAGGAGATCCACAGGGCTTATCTCGAAGCGGGGGCGGACTGCATCGAGACGGATTCCTTTGGCGGTGCGGCGCACACGCTCGGCGAGTTTGATCTTCAAGACGAATGTTTCGCGCTCAACAAGATGGCGGGCGAGATCGCCAGGTCATCGGCGGATGCACATAGCACGTCGGATAAGCCTCGATTTGCGATTGGTTCGATGGGGCCGGGCACGAAACTTATAACACTCGATCAGATCAGTTGGGATCATTTGTTTGAGAGTTATCGCACGCAG
>CAYUVO010000023.1:0-30912 GCA_964448185.1 uncultured Phycisphaeraceae bacterium | reverse complement strand
GGAGGGAGGAGGGAGGAGGGAGGAGGGGTATGCGGATTCGATGTGTTTGGTGTGCGTTGCATTGTGTATATCTGGACCAAAAGATACAAAATATAACAACGAACAATCATCCCTGCAAGCCACCGAGCCCAGCAATCAGTGCAATTTTCTGTTAGGACGTGTCCCGATTGATGCTCAGGCCTGTCGGCGTGCGCGGCGTACACAGCGGCGGCGTCTTCCGCCCCGACGTCAGCACATCCTGAATCGTCACGCGGCGGAACATCGTCTCGACTGTTGACGTCGCCTCTTCGAGCAAGGCGTGCAGCGTACACAGCTCGGAGCCGTGCTCACTGAGCCCGAGCGGGCATTGCTCAAACCTCGCAAATTCGGCTCCAGACGCTAAAAACACGTCCCAAACCGTAATTTTACCAGCAGGCACCGCGAGCGCAAATCCCCCGCCAACCCCGCGTTGAGCTGTCAGCAACCCGGCACGCGACAGCGATCGCAACACCCGAGCGAGGTATCCCGCGGGGACCACAGTGGCCTCAGCGATATCCTCGGTCACAGCGGGGCCGCCGCCAATGCGTGCCAGATGCACGACCGCCCGTAACGCGTATTCACTCGTCTGAGGAATCAATGGAAACATCTCTGTTGATTTCCGATATACAAGTCCACAATCAAACTATAACGTGCCTAGCATCAAGATGCGACTCAATTCCTAGACACCCAAATCCCCCGCCTCAGACTCTAGTACCCCTCCTCGGCCTCTTGATCTCTCTCAGCGAGCGAAATCTCGACCGAAACGTCCAGTTCGACCGTCGTAGCACGCTGGCATGACCGCTCATCGCACGCCTGAAACCGCACCCCGAGCAACGCTCGCGTGCGACCCGCTACCTCTCGATCCAGCAACTCCACCCCGATGCGAATCCTCGCCGACCGCGAGTACACCCGCACCGCATCCTCGCCCTCTCCCATGAGATCCCCCTCGGGGTAATCGGCATACACCCCAAGCCCAGCACCTTCGAGTTGGAACACCCGCATCGGCTCAAGCAGTTGCGCCGCCTCGTTGCTTCCCGGGGCCCCCGCCACGACGTGAAACCCAGACGCGATCCGAAGCTCAAGCCACAACTCCGCGGGCGAATCCTCCCCCACCGTGATCAACTCGCGGTCCGCGTACACCTCCACCGGCGTAAAATCAGGATCACCCGCCACCAGTTCCCGTGGCGCCTCCGCTGCCGGACCAAATGCGTGTGCCTGACGAGCCATCTCCGCATCGTCAAACACCCGCAGCAACGCCCGCGTCGCGTTGAGCGAAGCAACCGACCGTGTCGCGATCTGCTCGCTCATCGCACGCAGCGCCCTTATGGCTCGCTCACACCACTCGCGTTGCTCCGTCAACTCATACAAATCCAACAGCGTGTGCAGCATCGCCGATTGCCCCGTAGGCATCGCGCTGTCGTGACTCGTCCTTGGCCGCACAAACAGCTCGCTCTGATCGCTCCCTACATCGAAGTATCCACCATCAGACGCACCAAGCCGAGCTTCCGCCTGCTCTGCAAGCTCTATCGCACGAGACAGCAACTCCTCGCAAGGCTCTCCCAGCATCCGACCCGTGCGCACCGTCGCTGCCAACCCACCCACCACCATCGCGTAATCTTCGAGAAACCCAGGCGTGTGCGCACGACCATCGCGTGACACCCGCAGCAACCCTCCGTCCGCATCAACCAACCGATCGAGCACCGCTCCGCACCCACGCACCGCACGCGCCAACAGCTCGCGATCACCCAACGCCCCGGCCGCTTGAGCAAGACCTGAAATCATCAAGCCGGTCCAAGAGGCGATGACCTTATCGTCGAGCTTTGGCTGCTTTCGCAGGCCTCGTGCGCACAGCAGACGCTCGTTCGCTTCGTCAAGCATCTCGACAATCTCGGATCGGTTCTTGCCTGTCGAAGTCGCCAACTCAGTCGGCAGTGCATCGAGCACCAGCACATGCACCGGGGCCTCGTTCGGATGGTGCGGGTCGTAGAAGTTCGCTGACCGGTCGAGGCCGTACCACTCCATCGCCTGCTCGCCGCGCTCGCCCAACACCAACTGCGCCTCCTCGGGAGTCCAGACGTAGTTCTGCCCTTCGCGGCCATCAACTTCCGCATCCTGTGCGCTATAGAACGCCCCGTCGGGAGCGGTCATCTCACGTTCTATGTACCGCCCAATCTGCCGGGCCACCCGCTCGTAGTCGGGCGAATCATACACCTTGGCGGCGCGCGCATAAATCGCCAGTAGTTGCGCGTTGTCGCTGAGCATCTTCTCGAAGTGCGGCACCTGCCATTGACGATCCACCGAGTACCGGTGAAACCCGCCGCCCACCTGATCGAATACTCCGCCACACGCCATCTTGTCGAGCGTCAGCTTGATCGCTGCGTCCATCGCCTGCTGCGCGTCTACATTCTCAACACGTCCCCGCAGCTCCAGCAGAAACTCAAGGTTCGTAGGCTGAGGAAACTTGGGCCCCTGCCCCCCAGTGCCTCCACCACCGCCAAACCCGCCGTCCACTCGGTCAAACGTTGCCAGCAACGCCTGTGTCGCACGCTCAACAATCACCGGCGTCAAAGCCATCGGCGTCTGCTGCTTGGCGAGCTCCTCTTGCACGGCACTGGCAATCGCTTCGGCGCTCTCGATCACTCGCTTTCGATCGTGCTTCCAAGAATGCGAGATCCCCTCGACAAGTTCGGGCAGGCTCGGCATCGTCCCCGTGCGGGTGCTCGTTTTCGCCGGGAAATACGTCCCGCAGTAAAATGGTCGCAACCGTTCGGGCTCGATGAATACTGTCATGGGCCACCCGCCGTGCCCGACGGATACCAGCGTCGCCGCCATGTACACGTCGTCGAGATCGGGGCGTTCTTCGCGATCAACCTTGATGCACACAAAGTGTTTGTTGAGCACCGCTGCGACATCCGGGTTCTCGAAGCTCTCCCGTGCCATCACATGGCACCAATAACATGTGCTGTACCCGATCGACAAAAAGATCGGCACGTCCCGCCTGCGAGCCTCGGCGAACGCTTCCTCGCCCCACGCCCACCACTCGACGGGGTTGTCCGCGTGATCGAGCAGATACGGACTCGTCGAACCAGCCAATCGTCGGGGCGTACCCATCGTTCCACCTTCCTTATCGTTCGAGCGATCAACCGCGCCCAACCACTCGGCACACCAACGAGAACACACGCAGCCCTTCGATCGGATCATGCAACGCCGGGAGCACGCTTGTACTTGTCCTAGATGAAACACTCACCGCCCGCGGGTGCGACACCGCCCGCAGCGCAGCGATGCTCGATCGCAGCACCGCATCGATCGGCAGCACAACCCCTTCCACCGACAACATCCCCTCGATCACATGAAGCTCATCCTCGTCGCCGCACGGCGTCGTCAAGAACTCCCGATGATCCTCGAAACACGCAGCCCATTCGCTGCTCATCGCTCGCCAGTCTGAACGCTTCGTAACCTCATCGCCCGAAGCGACCGCTTGCGCCGCCTCATCCAGCGCGCACGCGATCGCACCTCGCGGCTCCGCCATCACCTCCCGAAGATCCTCGATCCTGCCCGCCGATGCCTGCAACACCATCGGCACAGCAAACCGAAAGAGCGTTTCACCCAGCTTGGCTTCGGCTCGCTGGGCCACGCTCGACGGTGCCGATCGCATCACATACCCGCACCGCTGCGCTGCGAACCGATCGAGCCCCGCCGCCACCGGCAGCGACACCGCCGGATCAGGCCCGCCACGCAGCACGTCCCGCGCCACGTTCCGCATCACCCGGTCTTCGTCCATCGCCGACGCAGGCATCAAAGGTCGCAGCAGCGCGTACCGCTCGTCCAACCTGATCTGTGCGCTCACCGTGCGGATCTGCGTATCGGGCGTTGCATCGCTCTGCCCCATGCTCAGCAAGCCCGACTCCCACAAAGGCATCGACCACCGCCACGACTCGATCATGTCCAGATACGCGGGCTCCTCGCGTGCAGCACGCTCGGCGTCTTCACGATCAACGCGTTCGGCAAGCGTCGGCAAAAACGTCACCACTTCGTCGGCAAGGCATAACGCAGCCATCGCGGGCAGCTCGCGCGTCGTCAGGTGATACGGACTGAGCACCGCTAAACTCATGGCGTGCCGATCTCAAACAGTGATTCATCGAGCTGCCTCTCGACAAGCACCGTCTCGTCGATCCACTCCACCAATGCTTTCGCTTTCATCGGCAGGTACGCATAAAACAACAGCTCGTGCCCCATCGGCGCAAGCCAACGCTCGGGCTCGCCCAGCCGATCCCACAGCATGTCACCGAGCCGCGCAGGCACCGCACGGTCTTTGCTCCCCTGAATCATCAGCGTGCGCACAACCGACGCCTTCGGCGCCATCGCATACGGCTCCAACGTCTCCAACTCGCGGTACGCAAACGAAATCGCTGCAAGCTTCGCCGGGTCGTACCGCTTGGCCTCACCCCAATCGAGCCGAAGCCCCCCGAGGAATGACGCATACGCACTCGTCTCGCTCATCGTGAGCACATCAGCACCCGCACCGATCAGCACTGCTGCATCGAACACGCTGCTCTTGGCTTCGTCGCTCTCGGTCAGCGAAGCCACGATCCCCGGAGCTGCAAGCGTGCCCCCGCTCATCGCAAGCAAAACCCTCGGCCCGGGCTGATCCTCGATCATGCCCAGCGCAGCGTCAACGCTTGCGATCATCGCCTCCATCCGAGCATCCACGCCGAGCGCAAACTCACGCGCGATCTCGTCCGCTTCTCGACCAACTGTGGACACCATCGCGTTCTCGGAGTACCGAGACGGATGCGCAAGCATCCGCATCACGCCCCAGCCTCGCCCGCGTAGACCCGTCATCAACATCTCGATCATCGGCTCGGGAGTCGAAAGCATCCCCGGCAACACGACCACCACGCCGCGTTCGCCCCCACCCTCAATCGGCTCGTACCACGACCACCACGTCCGGTTGAGCACCGCTTGCCCATCGTCCACAACCACCCGCGTGTGGAGCCACGTCGTCGCGGGCTGAGCCCGGAGCTGGCTGTTCGTGTATCCCGCAGGGCCCTCAAGAATCAGCCCGCTGCCCACGCCCTCCCACTCAACTTCTACAGGCGTGTGCGCGCCCGGCGATCCCCCAAGCAACGCTCGAAGATCCGCTTCGACTGCTGAATCCTTGACCCTGCCCTCGGCAGCCCGATCACCCACGCTCGCAAAAAACCAGCCCTCGCTCCGAAGCTCGACGGGTTCCATGACTTCAATCGTGAGCGGCTTGGAATCTAAAGCGTTCGGACCAGAGCCCTGCGCACGCGATACTGCAGCAAACACTATCACCGCACCGCACGCCAGTACGCCAAACCTGCAACGCATCATGCGCCGGCGTACCCCCGCGGGTGCTCCTTGAACCACGCCCAAGCACTCGCGACGATCTCGTCCACGTTCGTAATCGAGGCCGACCAGCCAAGCTCATTGCGGATCCGCGCCGGATCGGCGTACAGCATCGCAGGGTCGCCCTCGCGACGCTGGCCTTCGAGCACCTTGAGCTTCATGCCCGTCACCCGCTGCACGCTGTCGATGATCTGACGTACGCTCAAGCCATCGCCCGTGCCTAGGTTGTACTTTCGCCGATCGCCCGGCACCAAACACCGCATCACCTTGACGTGCGCATCAACCAGATCCTCGACGTGTATGTAATCGCGGATGCACGTCCCATCGGGCGTCGGGTAGTCCGTGCCAAAGATCGTCACGTGTTCGCGCTGCCCGAGGCAGCATTGGAGCACCACCGGGATCAGGTGCGTCTCGGGGTCGTGGTCTTCGCCGATGACTCCATCGCGGTCAGCGCCCGCGACGTTGAAGTACCGCAATGCAGCGAACGAGAACGGCTTGTTCGCCCGCTGAGCCGCCGTCGTCACGTCATCGAGCAGGTGTTCGACGTGCAGCTTGCTGACGCCGTAGGGATTGATCGGGTGCTGGGGTTCGGTCTCGCGGATCGGAACGTTCTCGGGCTCGCCGTAGGTGGCACAGGTGGAGCTGAACACGAACCTCTGAACGTTGGCAGCGAGGCACGCATCGACCAGCTCGACGACCTCCGACATGTTGTTGCGGTGGTACATGATCGGCTCATCGACCGATTCACCCACGAGCGCGAAGGCTGCGAAGTGCATCACCGAATCCACCTTGTGCGCACGCATCGTCTCAAGCACCGCGTCACGATCGCCGATATCGGTCTTGGAAAAGTGGCACCGATCGGGTGCCAACGATTGGAGCTTGTCCACCGCTGCCTGATGCCCCCGCGAGAGATTATCGAGGATCACCACCTCGTGGCCCTCAGCCAAAAGCCGCTTGACCGCGTGTGAACCGATGTACCCCGCGCCGCCCGTAACCATCACCGCCATGTCCCGTGTCCTTCCCAAAGATGCTCTCGACCAAGCACAGCCAAACGCAACCCTCAGCCTGTGTGAGCCATCATACCCCCCGCTACCATCCCTCCTCCCCGCGCAGCCGCGCCCCGCCTCGCCCCGCCGTGTCCTCCCCCCCCCCCCTCTCCACCCCCTCTCTCCACCCCTCCTCCCCGGCGACCACAGATCCGGTCCCGCTGGTGCGTGCATTAGTTGGGGGGCTGCTCATGGGGCTTGCCAATCTCGTCCCCGGAGTCAGCGGCGGGACCATGCTCGTCGCTGCGGGCATCTACGACCGATTTATTCAAGCCATCGCTTCGATCACACGACTTCGCTGGACGCGGTCATCGGTCCTGCTGCTCGGAGCGGTGGTTCTCGGGGCAACCATCGCCATCGGGGGTGGAGCGCAAGGCGTGTCCTTCGCGCTCGCCGAGTACCGCTGGCAGACCTACTGCGTGTTCATCGGGCTGACCATCGGGGGCCTGCCCGCGATGTGGGCGTTCTGTAAACCCATCTCCCGCACCACCTGGCTCGGCGTCACACTCGGCATCCTGGTCATGCTCGCTCTGGTTCTGCTCCAGACCACAAGCCCCGCGTCTGCCTCACCCACTCCCGGTGCGAGCAACTGGCTCATGCTCATCCTCGGGGGCACCGCCGGCGCTGGCGCAATGATCCTGCCCGGGGTTTCAGGCGCGTACTTGCTCTTGCTGCTCGGGCAATACGAAATAATCGTCGATTCAATCCGTGCCACGGTGTCCGCCGCTACTTCGGGCGATGTCTCGGGCGTGCTCGCTCAAGCCAACGTCCTGATCCCCGTTGGAATCGGGGTGCTCATCGGGATCGTGGGCGTCTCGAACCTGCTGCGACTGGCTCTTCGGCGCGCGCGCAACGTGACACTCGGGGTCCTGCTGGGTCTGCTGCTCGCAGCACCCGCGGGTCTTTGGCCCTTCAAACAAGCGACCCCTCCAACAATCGGCGATATCTTCGAGGGTCAACCCGTCACCCAAGCCACGCTCGCCGAAGTCCAAGACCCGTCGAACGCCAAGCACTGGCCCACGCACACCTTTCGCCCCACCGGCACTCAGATCGGACTCGCCCTCGGGTTGATCGCTGCGGGTGCAGCCGTCACGCTCGGAGTCGCAGCGATGGGCTCTCGGCTCGAACGCCGACAAGCCGCCCGTGGCTCATCGTGAGTTCCGTTTACCCCAGCCGAGCATCCGTTCGCGGTCGCGCCATGGCCCCTTGGTGGTGAGCCAGAGCAAGCCCGTCCCAATCGCCACCATCCCCACGCTCAACCACTGCCCCCGGCTCAACCCGAGCAGCCTCTCATGGGCGAGATGTGAATCGGGGAGACGCACGAACTCGGTGAGCACGCGACCCATGCCGTAGACGATCAGAAACCACGCCCCGACGAGGCCCGGGACTCTGGGCTTGCGCGCGATCCACCACACGATTGCGCCAGTGAGGAGTCCCTCCGCGAGAGCTTGGTATATCTGCGTCGGGTGGCGGGCATTGGTGAGTTCTGCGAGATGCTGGGCGGCTGCGGTGCTGCCGTTCTGGACCGATTCCCCAAGAATCAGCACATGGTCGATCGCTGCTCTGACGAACAGCTCGTTCGCTTCACCGCCTTCCAAGACTGGCCCAACGGGCACCCCCGCTGATTCTGCGATCAACGCCTTCTGAGATTCTGGGAGTTGCTCCCACCGCTCGGGAGCCTCCTGCCAATACCGCACCGACCACCCCGGCGCGCGCGCTCCGGGACCGGCAACGATCTTGCCAAGCAACTCACCGTTGACAAAGTTTGCAAGCCTCCCGAGCACAATCCCAGGAGTCGCGATCAGAGCGATCAGATCCATCACATGCCACACCGAGCACGCACCCTCGACCTCTACCGCTGCGTCACTCCCCGGCTCAACAAACGGCTTCCATCCCTTGCTGATTCGCCACGCGGCGACGCACGTCCCGAGCATCGCGCCATGACTCGCCATCCCGCCGTTCTGCAACGCCAGCATGTCCCAAAACGGAAAGCTCCCGGAAAAACCCCACAGCAGGTGAGGCTGATACAGCACCGCATAACCCACACGCCCACCGATCAGCACCCCGCCGACAAGCCACACGATCACGTCGAGCACGCGGTCCTTGGGAATCGGCGACGCCCGCCTGCCCGAGAGCCAACGCAGAAGGAATGCCCCGATCACGAAGCCCATCACATAGGACAGGCCGTACCAGCGGATCTTGACCGGCCCGATCGCAACGAGCACCGAATCGAGCGAATGCACCCACGCATCCGCAAGCGTCAGCACCCCCCCTCCCATCACGCCCGGGCTCATGCGTCAGCTCCAGAGTTGTGCGCACGCTCGGGGCGCAAGGCTGCTGCGTCGATTCCGAAGAACCGCTGGGTGTTCGCGTCGATTTGTTCTTCGAGCTTCTCGTAAGAGATCCCCCGAACCTCTGCGAGACGCTCAGCGGTGAACCTCGCGAACGCGGGTGTGCAGGGCCTCGTGCCCCGCTTGGGTTCGGGCGAGAGGTACGGCGCATCGGTCTCGACCATGATCCGATCAAATGGTGCGAGCTTGGCTGCTTCTCGAACATCCGGTGCGTTGCGATACGTCAGCACGCCCGTAAACGAGAGCATGGCTCCGAAGTCAAGCACCATCTTGGCGTCTGCAACCGAGCCGGTGAAGCAGTGGAACACGAACTTTGCCGGGTCGAGCGAGCTTGCCCGCAAGACCGGGATCAGATCCTCGAACGCCTTTCGGCAGTGAATCACCACAGGCTTGACCATGCCATCCTTGTGGCACGCTTCGATCGCCGCGAGCTGGTCTTCGAGCACGGTTCTTTGGATCTTCGGGTCGGGCTCGGCGTAGTGATTGTCGAGCCCAAGCTCACCCCACGCGACACACTTGGGATGGTTGCCCACGCGGCGGAGCACCTCCCAATCGTGCGGCCCCTTGTCGCTATAAAGAGGATGAACACCCGCCGTACACCACACTTGCTTGTGCGCATGGGCGAGGTCGAGACACGCCAGCGAATCCTGCGTCGAAGTGGCGATCGTGATCGCACCGTACACGCCCGCCCGGTGAGCCTCGGCGAGCACGTCGTCGATGCGGTCACAGAAATCACGGAACACGAGATGGCAATGGGTGTCGATCACGTCTCGACGATAGCCACCGAGCTTGATTTCTGCATTCCTCGTGATGGGTTCATGCCCGCGATCGCCCGCCAGCGGGTTACACTCCGTGCGTGAACGCCCCCCACCTGAACCATTCTCCGCTGACCCGCTGGCTGGTGTGCTGCCTGCTCTGTGCCGCCTTCGCATCGGGAGCAGCCGCGCAGACCGCCTACGACCGCTGGTACGTCATCGAGATTGGCTCCCAGCCATCGGGCAAGATGCACGAAACCCGCACGCTCGTGGGTGAAACCATCGTGACCACATCGGACATCTCGATGCGTATCCGTCGAGGCCGCGAGACGATCGAGATCGCCATTGAGACCGAGTTTGTTGAAACCATTGCGGGCGAACCCGTGCGCATGAAGCTGGTCCAAGGGCTGGGCACCGAGCCTACGACGATCACTCACGAGTTTCGTGCGGGGAGCGTGCTCGAAACCGTCGAGGGGCCTGCGGGCATCAGCCGAAAGATTCTGGCGAGCCCGCCGACGGGTGCTTTGACCCCGGTTCAAGCCGATGCGGCTCTGCTCAAAGCACTGCAATCCGGACAGGCCTCCGTGACGTATCCCACGCTCGATCCGCTCAGCGGGCTCGCGTCGGTGCTGGTGGTCGTCGATGAGATCATGCCTGCACAGGTGACGCTTCTAGGCGAGGAGGTCGAGGGCTGGACCATGCGTTCGCATTCATCCGAAGCGCCCGACGCGGCGCCGTCGTTCGATCGTCTCACCGTCGCGGGCATACCCGTGCTGCTCGAACAGCCGCTGGGTGATCTCAAGATCGTGATGCGGTTGGTCGAGCCCGAGGCGGCGCAAGCAAAGTTCGAGCCCGCCGAGCTTTTGGTGAGCACGTTTGTAACCCCGAATCGACCCATCCGCAGGGCGCGCAGAACCAAGCGCGGCGTCTATCTTTTGTCGCTCCCGGATGGCACGATGCCCGAGCTGCCGACCACTTCGATCCAACAGATCGACCGGCTCGATGCGCACACAACGCGAGTCGTAATCGACCTCAAGCAATTACCTACGACGGTTGAAGACTTCGACCCCGAGAAGTATCTCAGGGCCACGCCGATGGCTGATACCCAGGACCCGGAGTTGCAGAAGTTTGTCACTCGTGCTCTGCGTGGCGTCGCCGACGCCCCTGCTGCCAAACGAGCCGAGCGTCTGCGCCGAGCGGTCCACAGCGTCATGGCTAGGAAAGACCTCTCCGCGGGGTTCGCGAGCGCAAGTGAAGTCATCCGCACCCGTACGGGCGATTGCACGGAGCACGCGGTGCTGCTTGCTGCGAGTCTGCGAGTCACGGGCATCCCGAGCCGGGTGGCTTCGGGACTCATCTACGCGGATCGGTTCGCGGGCGAACGCAACGTGTTCGCGTTTCACATGTGGACGCAGGCGTTGCTCGATTCCGAGAATGGCCCGGTATGGGTTGATCTCGACGCGACGCTCCCGAGCAGCGCAGCGTTCGATGCCACGCACATCACCCTCGGACTCGACCCGCTCACGAGCAGTCTGGGTGTCGGCGCGTTCGGCGCAGCGACGAGCCTCATCGGAGCGGTGGAGATTGAAGTGGAGTCGATCGAATGAACCTGCCCGACGAGAGCCCGCTGCCCGCGTTGCCTAAACGTTTGGAATCGGGACACAAGGGAACCTTCGGCACGGTGCTGGTGGTTGGGGGCTGCGCGGTCGATCCTGTGCGCATGATCGGGGCACCTGCGCTGTCGGCCTTAGCTGCCTTCCGCAGCGGCGTCGGACTCGTAAAGCTCGCATGCCCGGAACCGATCCTTGATGCCGCGATGGGCCTGTGCCCGTCGGCGACCGGTGTGGCGCTACCGACTGAACCCAGCGGCGAGCTGATCGTTCACGAAGTGGCCAGAGAACTTGATGCAGTGCTCGAGGCAACCGACGCGATCGTGCTTGGCCCGGGCATGGGATCGAGTGCGTGCGTCGAAGATGTTGTGCTGCGGGTGCTTTCGCAGGATTGCGTGCCGGTGGTGGTCGATGCCGATGCGCTCAATGCACTGAGCCGGATTCCTGCTGTATGGAAATCGGTGCGGTCGCCATGCGTGCTCACTCCCCATCCCGGCGAATGGCAACGACTCGCGGACTCGCTCAAGATCGCGCTCGACCCGACCGATCCCGCGCAGCGCGCAGATGCGGCTGCGTCGCTCGCACAACGCACGGGCACCGTGGTGGTGCTCAAGGGTGCGCAGAGCGTCGTGTCCGATGGGCTGCGGACTTGGACGTGCGCACGTTCGTGCCCTGCGCTGGCAACCGCTGGCACGGGCGATGTGCTCGCGGGCTTGATCGGCGGGCTTATCGCAAGGTGTTTGCCGGTGGCTTCGTTTGCGCTTCCTGCACTCATGCGGGCGAAGCTCCCGGTTGATCCCATGAGGCCGCTCGATCTCTATGACGCGGCGCGGATTGGGGTCGATGTGCATGGAGCATGCGGGCAGGCGTGGTCGGATGAGCACGAAGCCGAGGGCGGCTTGCTCGCCACCGAGCTCGCGAACCTGTTGCCGGCGGAGCTTGCCAAACGCGAACGAACGAGTTGATCCAAGCGAGGGCTTTACTCTCTGAGTCGCTGGGGGACGACGGTGGTCACGAAACGGAAGCTGGGCGTATCGAGCCCGGCAGCGATCGCGACGTCTTCGAGGGTTTGCGGGCGAACGGTGAGGTCGATGGTCATGCGTTCGAGCCGAGGGCCGACGTCGTACTTGAGCGTAAAGCGGATGTTCTGGACATCGGTGAGCAGCGGGAAGTCTTCGGGGGTGCCCACGACCGATCCATCGGGCGAGATGATGGTGCGCACGAACCACAGCTCGTAAGGTGCACCGCCGCCTGCGATGAACTCGGAGGGCGCGTCACGTCGTTCGAGGCGGGTGATCTCTTTGTTTCCCGTGTCCTCGTCGATAGAGCTTGTGAACTCGATGAACGGCGGGTCGGGGATCAGCTCTGGATCACGGATGGGATTGATCGGGAAGGGCGCAAACTCGGTGCCCGTGCGCACCATCGCGGTGACTCGGTGCATGACCATCCGAGCGACGACGTGGGTGGAAGCCGATTCGGTGGTGACCTTGTAGCTGTTGAAGCTAACCTGCAAGGCCTGGAGCGTTCCCGCGAGCAGGAGCGAGGTGATCGACATCGCGACGAGCAGCTCGACCATGCTAAAGGCTGGACGCATTGACGGGGAGTGTTTGATGTATTTCAAAGCTTGCCCTCTCGGTACGACTCGGAGACTGAACGGATCTGCATCGGGAGCATGATGCCATCGGGGAGTTGCAGATTGGGGTTGAACTTGATTCGAACGCGGCCGTAGCCGTTGAAGGGGATCGGGGTGGCGCCCTGAACGAGTTGCTGGGGCGTGGGCGTCTCGGTGGGTCCGAGGTCAGCGAACCCGTTGCCGTTGAGATCCCATCCGACGATGCGTACGCCGTTGACCTCGTTGAGCTGACTCGGATCGAGTGATTCGTAGTCGCCATCGTCGGGGCCGAAGTATCCAATGGAGGCGTTGAATCCTGCGGGGTTTCCGATGGGCGTGCCGTAGAGATCGACGAGGGGGCCTTCGCCGTGGGTTGGTTTGTAGGTGAGGATGAGCGAACCGTTGACCTCGGTGTTGCCTCGGATATCGAGGACGCCCGCGATGATGGCGCCGTGGAGCTCGACGTCTTGCTCGGCGGGGCTGTTGAAAGTGCCCACGTCGACCGAGAAGTTGGGGAGCATCATGGAACTGCGGAGAATCTGATCGAGGTCCGCAGGTTCCGGGTTCCAGGCCGCTTCGGTCGGATGAGACGTCATGAACCGAGTGGCTCCGGTGAACTGGAGCTTGTTGCGAATGTGCGTATATTCACGGGGAGTATCGCTGACGATGGACCCGACGACGAGGCAATCGTGCAGCCTGACGTTGTTGGAATACAGCTTGGAATCGGTCACTCTGCGGACCACATTCTGGAAAGTGCCGCCGACGAGTTCGCGTGTATCAACGAGCAGCGGTTCGGGGAGCGAGTCGTAGTCGGCAGCGGAATAGCTCGACACTTCGTCATTGGGAACGTCGGCTTTGTCGAGGGGTTCGCTGGCCATCAGCAGCATCGCGTTGGGCGGGCGTGCCGACTCGGGCAGAACCGTGAGGGTCAGAGGCGGGCAGTTCGAGCAGCCATCGGTTTCGTTGTATTCGTCGTTGTCGTCGCCGAACATGTATCGCGGGCGTTTGGCGACGGGGCGACCTTCGGAGGGGTCGAACTCGAGCTGGCCATAGATGGACCACGCGGCGTAGGTCGTCCCTGCTTGACCGGCGTAGCTCCCGTGGTTGTCGGTGTGGGTTTCGACGCGGGTGACGCCGCCGAAGACGCAGTCGTTGAAGAGGCCGTTGAGCCCCATTGGAATGATGACGTCGTGGAAGACCATGCCCTCGAAGACGGGGCGGTAATACCAGTCCGCGACATTGGGCGAATCCATGGGCATGGGTTCGAAGTAGGCGGTTTCCCAGTTGTCGGGCATGGCGTCGCCGTCGATATCAAAATCGAGTCTGAGGTAGCGAGGCATGGTCCGAGTCACACCTTCCTGATCGGAATACGTCGAGCCTTCGGGCGAAGATTCGATGTAGTTCATGTCGGGTCCGATGAGATCGGCGATGCTGACGATCTTCCCGCCTGCTGCGAGGTTGGCCTGGACTTGTGCCCAGAACTCGGCGCCGTCGGCAGCGGCGAGCAACCCGGAGTTGGTCGTCGTAAAGCTCGACGCATCGATCAAAGGCAGATCGTCGTTGCCCGCGTTGAACGTCAAAGGCGACTGGGACGCTTTGGCTGGGCGAATCGCGCCCTGGATTTTGGCGTTGGTGTTGCCTTGTTCATCGGTCCAGGTCTGTTTATCGACACGGAATGCGAGCGAACCATCGAGCTTGACGTAGCGGTCCATGTCGTCGAGGAAGCCGTCGAGATAGCCCAGCTCGCCATCGAGATAGACCCGCGAGAGGACGCCCTCAGAGACTTCGACCCAGATCCAGTCGGTGAGCGTTTCGGGGGGCGAGCCGCTGGGTTCGTACTTGCCGTTGTTGTTGAGATCGACAAAGCCCGAGACACCGTTGCGGTTGCGGTCGGGTGTTGAGCCGTCGATGAGCTCTGCGAGTGATGGGTCGATCACGTCGCCGTTGTCGTCGATGAACTCGGTGGCGATGTTGACGCGGTTGTCTCTCGGGGACTGGTCGAAGTAGTTGATGAAGACATCGAACTCATCGACGTAGCCGTCGCCGGTGGAGTCGAAGAAGGCGCCGGGGTTGAGCGGGTCGCTGGGGATCGCAGCCCCCTCGATGGGGTGGCCGACTCGGAGGCGGTTGTCGCCATCGACATCGAGCGTGGCATCAGAGAGCACCGCGAAGAGTTCGTCGAGCCGGGCATCAAATCCGGCGTCGAGCCCGCGGAAATCTGATCGACTGATCAACGGGTTACCGTTGGTAAACGTCACGTCGTCGTAGCGCACGCCGAGGTCTCCGACGATCTGCACGTTTTTACCGATCATGATTCGGCTCGGGCTCAGGATCGCGTGGTCGATGGTTTTGGTGAGCTGGAAATCGCGGGTGATGGTGCGGGTCATGGGCGTGCGACCGTGCACGAAGTTGTACCCGATCGAGATGATGCGGATGGTCTGGCCATCGGTCAGCGGCGCATAGATAATCTGGTACGCGGGCGGCGGGGGCGCTCCATCGGGCGCGGTCTGCATCGCGGTGATGGGCGTGATGACCCACCAATCGGACTCGTAGATGTCGAGGTCGGCATCGGGCCACGCGGCGAGGATGCCCGGCACGGAGAGATCCAGCTCGTCGCGGACGACGATGTTGACGTCTTGAGCATGGAAGTTGACCAGTGCTTCGGCGAGCCCTGCGGGCGCGTCGCCTACGCCGCTGGTCGAGGGTGTGATGGTGTTGTCGCCGAAGTCACTGAACGAGCCTCTCCAGAGACCTTCAACGAACTCGGGCGTGATCGTGCTGTTGGCGACGACAAAGCGTTGGGCCGATTCGGTGAGCCTGCGTTCGGCGAGAGCCATGCCCGTTTCGGCGGCACTCATGGCCTGCATCACTTCGAGATGCGTGCTCGCGGTTCGGATGTTGCTCCGGCTCGTAATCGCCATCGCGGCGACCAGCGACCCAAAGAGCACTAGGAACATCATCGCGAGCACCGAAGCCACGCCGCGCCGATGGGCGACTTGCATGCGCCGTCGCGAATGGCTTGGCGTCTTGCTCACGGTGTTGATCGCCCGACTGTTGGTCATGACATTCGCCATGCTTGAACTCCATCCCCGCACCATGCACACAGACATTGAACTTGCTTGATCCCGGGTTTAGTCCCGAGGAACGATCCATGAAACCCGGCTGATCTCTGATGTTTCTGCGTCGGGGCGGTTGGGCGTATACCGCACCACCACCGTGACCCGCAATGGGAACTCATCGACTTCCAACGGCGGAAGCCCCGTGCCATCTGCACCGATGGGAGCATCGAGATCGTCGCTGCCCGGCCCGACGCGGTAGTAGTCATCTGCTCTGAAAATGCCGGTATCGAAGGGCTCGACCTTCTCGACGATGACTTGCTGCGACCAGCCGATCATGCCGACCGTGTCACCGTCCTCGGCCAAGTCAAAGTTGCCCAAGTGGTCGAGCGCAGGGATCAATCGACCTACTGCATCGAGCGGGCCATCCATGGTGCCGTTGTGTCCGAAGATCACGCCGTCGAAGTCGTCGATGTCGTCGAAGTCATCAACGGTGGTCTCTCCGGTTTCGGTTCCAAAGGCGATGTTTTCACCGGCGAGTCCCGCAGCGGGATCGTGCCTGGGGAGACCGCGCATGAGTTCGCGGATCTCGCCTCCGAGATAGGCACCCGAGGCAGCGTGGCTCGACCAGAGATTGCTATGGATGAACGATTGCTGGGCCTCGACCATGGCCAGCACCCCGATGCCGATAATCGTCACGGTCATCGAGGCTTCGAGCAGCGTAAAGCCACGCGCTTGTCGGCGCGATCTGGTCTTGTACCCAACGCCCCGCCCGCGAGGTGGGAGAAAGACGTTCTTGGGTCTGTCGGGTCGTGTGTTGTTCACATGCTGCTCCGTCGGCTCGAGCCCTCCGCGGGATGATTAGGAAACGATCGAGCTCATCTTGAAGATCGGCAGGATGATCGCCATGGCGATGAACCCGACGATCGAACCCATGCCCAGGATCATGATCGGTTCGATCATGCTGGTCAGGGCTTTGATTTGTTCTCTGAGGCGTTGTGCGTAGAAAGTGCTGATCTGATCGAGCACTTCGCCCAGCTTGCCCGATTCTTCACCCGCCGAGATCATCTGTGTGACACTCGTGGGCAACAGCTTGCCCTCCTGCAACGGGGTCGCGATTTTCTTGCCCTGCTTGACGCTCGCGTGAACCTTCGCCCACATCGAACTGAACAGGATGTTGCCCGAGACTTCGCCCGTGATCCGCAGCGTATCAAGCATCGGGACGCCCGCGTTGATGAGCTGACCCATTGTCTGGAGGCCGCGACTGATGTAGAGCGAGCGGAACATCGTCCGCAACACCGGGACCATGAGCTTGAGATTGTCGCCCCAGAACTTGCCTGTATCGGTGCGCAGACCCAGGAACAAGCTTACCGCCAGCACCACGACTCCGCCCACGACAAAGTACCACTGCGCCGTCATGAAGTTACTGAGGTTCATCAGGAACTTGGTCGCGAACGGGAGCACGTCTTCCTTGCCCTCGAACACGGTGTAAAACTTGGGCAGCACGAACGTGAGCAGGAAGACCGTCACGCTGACCGCGAGCGTCCCGATGATCGCGGGATAGATCGAGGCCCCGATGACCATCTTGCGGGTTTCCATTTGCTGCGCCATGTAGTCGGCGATTCGGTTGAGCATATCGCTGAACGAACCGGACATCTCGCTGGCCCGAACCATCGAGACATACAACGGGTTGAACAGCTTGGGATGTTTGGCGATGGCGTCAGAAAACTGCAGGCCGCTCTCGACGTCCTGCTTGAGCCCGAAGAGGACCTTGCGGAAGTTGTAGTGGGTGGTTTGCTGGGCGATGCCTTCGAGGGCTGCACGCAGGTTGATGCCCGCTCGGATCATGACCGCGAGCTGAGTTGTAAACTCAAGGACGTGCTTGGTCGTGGGCTGGCGGTTGTTGATCCGCTGCCACGTCTCACGAAACCCGCCGCGATCGCCTTCGTCCATCTCGGCGGAGATGGACTGGACCCGCATGCCTTGTGCGCGGAGCGTGGCTGCAGCGGCGGTGGCGCTGGCGGCTTCGAGCGAGCCTGTTTTGGCCTGGCCCGAAGCGGTTTTAGCTTGGAATCGGAAGGTCGCCATGGGTTATGCTGCCAGCAGTCGTGCGAGCTTGTCCGGGTAGACAGCCTGCGCGATCGCGTCCTCTTTGCCGATGTGGCCGTTGAAGTAGAGTTCGGAGATCGAGGTGTCCAGGCTGCACATGCCCATCGCCCGGTTGGTCTCGATCACGTTGGGAATCTCGAAGGTGCGTGCCTCGCGGATCAGGTTGCGAACCGCGGGCGTCGCGAGCAGAGTCTCGACTGCGGGGATCATGCCCGGGCGGTCCTTGCGGGTGAACAGCGTCTGGCTGACCACCGCCTGGAGGGTCCCCGCGAGCATGGCGCGGATCTGGTTTTGCTGACCCGCGGGGTACATATCGACGATGCGTTCGACGGTCTGCGAGGCGTTGACGGTGTGAAGCGTCGAGAGCACGAGGTGGCCCGTCTCGGCGGCCGAGATGGCCAGAGCGGTGGTCTCGAGGTCACGCATTTCGCCCACGAGGATGATGTCGGGGTCCTGCCGAAGCGCGTGCTTGAGGCCCGAGGAGAACGTGGGCATGTCTCGCCCGAGCTCGCGCTGTTCGATGAGGCACTTCTTGCTCTCGAACTGGTATTCGACCGGGTCTTCGAGCGTGATAATGTGCTTGGCGTAGCGCTGATTCATCGCGTCGATCATGGCGGCGAGCGTGGTGCTCTTGCCCGAGCCGGTGTCGCCGGTGACGAGCACGAGCCCGCGGGGCAGATACGTCAGCCGCGAGATGACATCGGGCAGGCCGAGTTTTTCGAGCGGGGGCACGGTAGTTTTGATGGTCCGCATCGCCATCCCGACCTGGCCGCCCTGCATGTGGGCGTTGACGCGGTAGCGGGCAAAGCCCTCGATCTGGAACGAGAAGTCGGCGTCCTTGCAATCGTCGAAGATACGCTGGGATTCTTTCGAGGCCATCTCGCGGAACATGGCCCAGACGGTGTCGCCTTCGAGAACGGGTGCATCCAACGGCTTGATGACCTGATGAACGCGAACGGTCGGAGGCTGACCCGAAACCAGATGGATATCGCTTGCATCCATCTCGTCGGCAAGTCGCAGTATGTCATCGAGTTGCATCGGCTTCCTCCAACGCTCTCGTGTATGGACGGGCACCGCAGACGCCGGGGGTGCTCGCTTCGAGACGCAAGAGGCTCATCGGCCCGCCGGGCTCCCACACTCAATGCTGCGGCCACGACTCGGACGCTTCGCGCAGCCGGCCGCCTGCATAAGTAGAGCAACCCTCGCACATCGGCCGAGAACCATCAGGTGCTCGCCGCTCAACCCCGGGCTTTACCCGACGCCTCTGCCAGATAACGGTCGCGTGATTTCACCGCGAGGCGATCGGCCCGCTCGTTTTCAGGGTGGTCGCTGTGGCCCTTGACCCAATGGAACCGCAGCTCGTGGATGCCCCGCAGCTCGTCGAGGCGTTCCCAGAGATCGCGGTTTTTGACTGGCTGCTTGCTGGCGGTTTTCCAGCCTCGTTTCTTCCAGCCGTCCATCCACTCTTTGAGCCCATTGAGGACGTACTTGCTGTCGCTGTAGAGCTCGACAAGAGCAGGCCGATTGAGCACGCCCAGCCCCTCGATCACCGCTTGTAGCTCCATGCGGTTATTGGTCGTCGCAGCTTCGCCTTCGGTGCCTTCGAGCTCTTTCTGTGTCTTGCGGTCACGCAGGATGAACGCCCAACCGCCGGGACCTGGGTTGCCCGAGCAGGCGCCGTCGGTGTAGAGCTCGACGTGGGGGATGGTGGGGCTAGGGGGGGTGGAGGTCGCGGCAGATGAAGGTGGGTTGGTGCTGGTCACGAGGGATGCTAGCGGCCAGAGACTGATAGAATCGGACCATGCCCCCCCACCCATCCCCCCACACACACAGCACCACTCTTCAGCCAGCGGTCCGGGTCCATCGCGTAGAGGTCCGAGCGACCGACCAAGCGGGCGACCCCCGCGCTGCCCGCCTTGAACGCGATGCTACCGATCTGGGTTCTCGGGGCATCAGTGTCCGTGTGGTCCGGGTGTACTTTATTGAAGCAGCATTGGACGATGACCAGCTCGCCATGATCGCCAGCGGCTTGCTCGCCGATCCGGTCGCAGAGGTCGCTCACCTCGGAACAAGCAAGGCTCCGTCTGAAACCAGCGTGATCGAGGTCCACCCGCTGCCGGGCATTATGGACCCCGCAGCTTTGACCGTGGCACAAGCCGTCGAGGATCTCACGGGCGTGCTGGCGGTGGTGCTCACGGGCTGGCGGTACGAGCTGAGCGGTGTCAATGCTGAAGGTGCCCAACGCCTCATCGAACAACTTGTCGCCAACCGTGTGATTCATGATGTGCATGCCGAGGCGTACTGGCCCGCTCAGCTCCCCAAGGGGCAACGAGCCCGGATCGAGCCGGTGACGGTGGCGATTCGAGAGCTCGATGACGACGCGCTGTTGAGACTCAGCCGCGACGGGCACTTGTTTCTAGATCTTGTCGAGATGCGGGCGATTACTGAGCACTACCGCGCGCTCGAACGCGACCCGACGGAGATCGAACTCGAAAGCCTCGCGCAGACGTGGAGCGAGCACTGTGTTCACAAAACCCTCAAAAGCACGATCCACTACCGCGATATCTCGGCAAGCGCGGACGGGGTTGATCCGTTGCAATGGGAGGGCAGGCCGGGGCACACGGTCCACGAGGACGGCTCGGTAACGATCCACAACTTGCTCAAGAGCACGGTGGCGGCGGCGACGCACGAGCTGATCGCTAACGGGATCGACTGGTGCTTGTCGGTGTTCGACGACAACTCGGGCGTGATCGCGCTCGACGACAAGTACGCGGTGTGCATCAAGGTCGAGACGCACAACCATCCCAGCGCGATCGAGCCTTATGGCGGGGCTGCGACCGGGATAGGCGGGTGCATCCGTGACATCATCGGAACGGGCCTTGGCGCGAAACCCATCGCGAGCAGCGACGTATTTTGTGTGGGGTACCCCGATATTGACACGGTTCCCGAGGGCTGCATCCCGCCCGCGCGCGTGCTCACCGAGATCGTCGCGGGGGTCCGAGACTACGGCAACCGCATGGGGATCCCCACCGTCAACGGCGCGGTGTGGTACGACAACCGATACGTCGGGAACCCGCTGGTGTATGTCGGATGTGTGGGGATCATGCCCCGCAACCGCATCAAGGGCGAGCCGAGGGCGGGCGATCTGATCGTGGCTCTCGGAGGCCGCACCGGACGTGACGGCATCCACGGCGCGACGTTCTCGAGTGCCGAGCTGAGCGATTCGCACGCGGACGAGTTTGGGCACGCGGTGCAGATCGGAAATGCGATCGAAGAGAAGCGGATGCTCGACGCGATTTTGCGAGCGCGGGATGATAGCGACGAACCGTTATTTTCGGCGATTACCGACTGCGGCGCGGGAGGCTTTTCGTCAGCGGTCGGCGAGATGGGCGAGACGCTCGGCGCGTTGGTGCAACTCGATCAGGCACCGCTCAAGTATGACGGGCTGACGCCGACCGAGACGTGGATCAGCGAGGCGCAGGAGCGGATGGTGCTGGCGGTGCCCGAGGCGAATCTTGAACGCCTGCGAGAGATTTGCGATCAAGAACGGACCGAGCTTGCGGTGCTGGGTACGTTTGGTACGCCCAATGCGGAGCTGATCTTGCGACATGGCGAGGTTGAAGTGGGCAGGCTCTCGATGGACTTCCTGCACAACGGCGTCCCGAGCCCGACACGCACCGCAGAATGGAACTTTGCATCGTCGTCGGAGCATCAGAACGCGGCTGAACAACGCTCGTTGCCAACGACGCAGGACGCTCTGCTCGGGCTGCTTGCACATCCGATCATCGCGAGCAAACAGCACATCATTCGGCAATACGACCACGAGGTGCAGGGCAACACGATCGTCCGGCCGATGGTGGGAAGTGGAACCCGCGGGAAGGGCGGCCCCGGAGACGCGGCGGTCATCGAACCCGTGCCCGGCTCAGGTCGGGGCATCTCGCTTGCGTGCGGGCTTGCGACGGGGCTCGAACGCGATCCGTATCTCATGACACTCGCAGCAATTGATGAAGCGGTGCGCAACTCGGTGTGCGTCGGCGCTGATCCTTCGCGGATTGCGATACTTGACAACTTCTGTTGGCCCAGTTGTGCCAAGCCGGAGAACCTTGGTTCGCTGGTGCGGGCAGCGGAAGGATGTTACGACGGGGCCAAGGCGTACCGGACGCCATTTGTCAGCGGCAAGGACAGCTTGAACAACCAGTTCACGACCGCTGACGGCGTGACGATCGAGATCCCGCCGACGCTGCTGATTACCGCATTGGGCATCGTGCCCAATCTCGAACGCGCTACCACGAGTGATGCGAAACGAGCGGGCAATGTCATCCTGTTGGCTGGAGCAACATCCGCAGCAGGTGGCGGTTCGATGTACGAACGGCTCTTTGGGCTGCAAGATGCGAAGGACGTTCTTCAGAGCGTCGCCAGTTCGCTGGGCGACAAGGCGCACGAACTGCTCGATTCGTTGCCGGACCAGACACGGGTTGATCTTGAACGCCTCGTCGAGCACGCGAGCGGACGGGTGCCCGCGGATCGGCTCGAATCGCTGCGAGACAAGACGTGGACCAAGCTGCGGGGCATGGTCGGCAATGAGGCCTGGGGCAGGCTTGAGCGGCGGCTGGGTTCGGATCGGCTTCATGAAGTCGCGGCACGAGTAGTCGAGGTTGTCGGCAACCGCATCTCGCTGCACGCGGCGCTGCCTGTTGTTGATCTTCGACGCGGGCCACTGACCGCTCAGATCGTGAGCGAACAGATCGCTGCGGGGCGAGTTGCATCGTCGCACGATTGTTCGGAGGGCGGCTTGCTCGTGGCGCTCGCGGAGATGTTGATCGGGGGGGGGGGCGGGGGCGGAGGAGCGCGCTCTCCCATCGGTTGCGAGTTGGTCGCTGATCTTGACGGGCTCGAACCCGCTGCGTTCTGTTTCGCCGAAACACCTTCGCGGTATGTGCTGGAGGTTGCTTCGACGCATGTCAAGGAGATCGAGCGTGCGCACATCAAGGCAGGGATTGAGTGCCGGCAGATCGGGGTGTTGGATCATTCGGGTTCGCTCCGGTGCGAGAAGCTCTCACTTGATGTGAGCGTCGAGACGTTGGCGGAGGCTTGGGCAGGGGTTTGAGCGGGGGCTGCACAATAAACGAGAATCGATGTAACGGCTCGAGTACGAGGGGGTCTACTGGGTATTGGAGAACCCTTAATGATCGCACGACTTCTTTCGCCGCAGCTTCAGAAGCTCGCACCGCTCACCGACGAGGAGGTGGTCGCTCGGGTCGTTGAGGGAGACACGGGCGCGTTCGAGCTGCTGATGCGTCGGCACAACCAGCGGTTGTTCCGGTTCGCGCGTTCGATTGTGGGTTCGGATGCGCAGGCTGAGGATGTGGTGCAGGAAGCTTATGTCAGGACGTACGCGGCGTTGGGCCGTTTCGAGGGGCGTGCGAGCCTAATTACGTGGCTGTCACGGATCGTGTTTCACGAAGCATTGCGTGCTCGCCGAAGCCAGCAACGGAATGGGTCTGTTGGAGGCACTGATCTCGAAAGGTTGTCGGCCTTGCAGCCTGTGCGCTCAAACTCGGGAGATATGGAGCAGCGCGAGACACGCAGAGCACTCGTGAGCGCGCTCGATGCGCTCCCGGCTTCGCACCGGGCGGTCGTGATGCTGCGGCTGGTCGAAGAGCTAAGCACACGCGAAATCGCAAAGGGCCAAGCTGGTTGAGAGTGAGTACTGGGCGATGCTTGCGTTCGCGCTTTCTGCGAACGGTGCGCAGCTCACCGAGCCTGTCGGGCCGCACAACGCGGGCGACATCAAGCTGCACTGAGCAAAGCAGGCACTACTTCTTCGCAATCAAACGTTGCGCTACTCCGTCGCCGCATGGGGCATATGCCCTATTCGCGGCGGTTTTTTTTGGATGCCGTTTCGATGGGATCCCCTCGGTTCTAGACGCACCTTGCGGGTGCTTCCTTGCAGCGTGTGCGCATTTACGGTCCAATCTTCTCGGACCAACACATTATCGGGAGAACACTTGTGGCCAAACGAACCGCTCGTACCTACACCGCCTCGCAACTGCTCGAAAGCCTCGAACAACGGATCGTCCTTGATGGTTTCTTCGCCATCGGGGCTATGTTGGGTGCGGAACATGTCGCCCGAGGCAGCGATTTTTTATAGCGAGTTCGGGGACGCGGATTTCACGACCGGCAACATCAACTCCTCGACACGCCAGGGATCCGATGGCTCGTTCGATGGCGGGAGTTTCTCGCGGTTCTCGACGTCCACGCTCACCCGCGCACAAGCGATCGCGGGAATGGGACCCACCGAGTTTGACTGGGATTTCTCGAACGGCTCGGACTCGAACATCGGGACGCCGTTCAGAGCAGATACACCGCTCGCCTTCAACTCCTCGTTCGAAGTTCCGGGTCCAAATGACATGTTGATCAACTTCTTTGCACGCCAGGCGAGCGGGCTTACGCTCGCGGACCGCGACGGGTCGTACGCCTTCTCGGGTTTGATTTTTGACCGGATGAACAACACGATCTCAATGAGTTACGGCAACTTCGGGATTCTTGCAGGCTCGCTCGAAGGCACCGAGTTCAGCGACCTCGGAGAGATCCCGCTGTCGGCCATCATCGGAGAGAACGATGCGTTCGAAGACGGGTTTACCCGCTCCAACATCGCCGGGTACACCTCGCTCTTTGGTCCCGAGGCACACACTGTATTTACTACTTCGACTGGAGTTGGCCCCGGTGGCAACTTTGATTCACTCTCGGTGAGTATCCGCACGGATGACCCCACCCAGCCACAGATGGGCGGGGATGATGCGTTCCGTGGGGATGCGTACTCGCTCTCAGTGCTCGGGGGTCCCCTCGTCAAGGACAAGGCGTGGTTCTTTGGCACTATGCTACGGCGGAGCGTGAACAGACGACCCTCGTCCTGGAGTTCGCACCTACGGGCAACAAGGTCGATCTCTATGACTGGGGCGAGTACTACACCGACGAAAATGCGGTGCCCAAGGAGACCGCCGACTGGGCGATTGATGCGGTGGGGAAAATTGGGATCAGCTTTACCGACGGCTTGAAGCTCAATCTCAAGTATGGAGGGAACACGGGCGACCTGTTCATTCCTGAATCCGCCGAGGAGAACGGTACGATGGAGGGGCTGTTCGGAGCGGGTACACGCATCGCTAACGGCCAGCCCGGGGATCCGGGCGGCGGCGGGGGCCAGACCAACAACGAAGCCCCCACCGATGTGGATGTCCACTTCGGCGAGGTGAAGGTCGTCTTCGAGGACGGCAAGCACTTCATCCTTGCTACCAGCAGCAACAACGTGACGTATTCCTGGAAGGTCCGCGATATCGAAGGCTCCACCGAAGGCTACCTCGGGGTCGGAGCAGCTGTCCAAAACAACGGCTTCACCATCGTCGTGCTGGTGACACGCGACGACGGGATGATCCGCGAGCTCAAACGCAAGTCCGACGGCGAATGGAAGGTCAAGAGCCCGATTAGCGGCACCATGGTTGACTCGGACATCAAGGTGACCCCCTACATCGAAACCATCCGCAGCCGCCGTACCCAGATGCAAGTCGGCATCAACACCGACGGCACGCTCGACATGATCTCGCCCTCGACCACCGATGCGGGCCTGCCCACTGTCACGCCGATCTCGCTCGAGAACGGGCCGTTCAACCCGGCGCCCTCGCTCGATGTCGAGTACCAGTTTGACGGCGAGTACACGTTCTGGGCTGCGTACCACGCTGCGTATATCAGCGACGCGGGCGATATCAACATGCTGTGGAACGCGCCGCTCGGAACCGGGGCCGACTTCCGCATTGACAACATCCAGACCAACGCGGGCGCACCCAAGCCAGCACCCCAGAGCCGCGTGAGTGTTGCGATCACCAGTTGGGGCTCGATCCACGTCGGGTACACCGCACTCGACGGCAGCTACGGGCATCTCTATTGGAACTTCGGTCAAGGCGGAGACTGGTTGTACTCGTCACTTGAAAACACTGTCGGCGCTCCCGGCAGCGGCTTGAACTTCAATCCGAGGGAGACCGTGACGGGGTTTAGCCGGTCGGACAGGAGGTTGTTCGCGGTGAGTATTGATCAAACGACCGGCACGGTCGTAGCGATTGACTGGACGTTCTACCGCCGCCAGTGGCAATACATCGCGCCTTTGACCGGGCCAGCGGACACGAGCTTTGAGGTCGCCGATGTGGGCAACTCACTATCCTACACGACGCTCTACAACGCTGCTGGGATCACCGCGATGAACGCATTATTCGATGCGAATGCGGGTTCTACAGTCCCGGTGCTTGGCAGCATCCCGACCATCGGAGTCTTGTTCAACAACATGGGCCTCGAACGCATGACCGCGGACCTCGTCGTGTTCATCACACCCACTCTCGCGGGTGGCGGCGGGTAAAGCGACGTTTAGCCAGCAGCTAGGCCATCGGTTGCACGGGCGAGTGCGAAGTCTTTTTCGGTGATGCCGCCGGCGTCGTGGGTGCTGACGGTGATCGTGACCATGTTGTAGCGGATGAGCATGTCCGGATGGTGCTGTTCGTGCTCGGCGTAGTCGGCGACCTTGCTCACGAAGGTCATGGCCTCGGTGAACTTCTCGAATGAGAAGGTCTTCTGGATCGCACCCGAAACCTCGGACCAATCGGGGAGAGATTCCAGCTCTGACTTGATGGTTGCTTCGGGGAGTTTGGTGGTCATCTGTCCTCCTACTACATGGCTCGGTGCGATTGCCAAGCCGTGTCGTGTGCTGTGCATCGGATCTCTATCGCCGATGCCGCCGAGTGTAGCATGCCCTCACGATGCCCCGCCCCCCCCTCGAAAAACGACCCCGAACCCCACCCCGAACCCGTCTGGCCCCCTCGCCAACGGGGTCGCTGCATCTTGGCAACGCCAGTTCGTTTCTGGTGTGCTGGGCGTTGGCTCGCCAGCATGGCTGGGAGGTCATGATGCGGATGGAGGACCTGGATGGTCCGAGGGTCAAGGAGGGTGCTGCGGCTCAGGCGTTGGACATCTTGGCGTGGCTCGGGCTCGACTGGGTGGGTGAACCACTGGTCCAGAGCCGATCACTCGGACCGTCGATCGAGGCTATGCAGACGTTGTGCGATCGGGGGATGGTGTATCCGTGTGCATTGAGCCGCGCGGAGATTGCCGCTGCGAGCACCGCGCCTCATGACACTTCCCTCAGCATCAGAGAGGAAAGCGTCTGCCCGGCGTCGATTCGCCCTGAATCAATGCCCGATCGATTTGACGACCAAGGGATGAACTGGCGGTTTGCGACTCCCAGCAGCCCCGAGGGCGAGGTGGTCTTTCTCGATCGGGTACTGGGCGAGCAACGGGTGGTGCCGAGCCAGAGCGTGGGCGATTTCGTGGTCTGGACGCAGCGTGGCGAGCCCTCATATCAGCTCGCATGCGTAGTAGACGACGCCTTACAAGGGGTTACCCACGTGGTTCGAGGGAATGATCTGGTGGATTCAACGGGTCGGCAGGTGTTGCTCTACCGGGCTTTAGGACTGACTCCCGAACCTGAATACTGGCATCTGCCCTTAGTCATCGGGTCTGATGGCCGACGTTTGGCCAAGCGGCATGGGGACACGCGGCTTGCGTCCTATCGTGAGTCCCGGGTCTCGCCCGAGCGAATCATCGGGCTGCTTGGGCGGTATCACGGGGTAGAGCCCGGACCGAGCGGGCTGCTCTCGGCTTGTGAGTTTGCGTCGGGATTCGATTCCGCCGCTCTCTCACCCGAACCGATAGTCTTTACGCAGGAGGATCACCGATGGATTCTGGATGGCACTGGATGAAGATTCTTGCGGTTGGATTGGCGTTTCTCGCGGCGTTGCTCGCGGTGATCGCCATGTCGGGCTGCGACGAGGACACCGCTGAGAACATCATGGCGGTCAAAGTTGACGGCAAGACGTTCTACCTGGAACTCGCGGTCAACGACTCGACCCGTGTCAAGGGTTTGGGTGATCGGACGTTCATCGAGCCCGACGGGGGCATGCTGTTCGCATTCCCGAGGGCCGATAAGCGGGAGTTTGTGATGCGGGACTGCACGATCCCAATTGATATTTTATTCCTTGATGCCAATGGGCTGGTGGTTGCTCAGCACGCGATGGTCCCTGAAGATCCCAAGGGCAAAGAGGAGAGCGCTTCGGACTACGAACAGCGTCTGCCACGGTATTCGAGCCAATTCGATGCTCGGTATGCGGTCGAGCTGGCGGGGGGGACGCTGGAACAGATGAACGTCTCCGAGGGAGATCGTGTGGAACTCGACCTGAAGAAGCTCAAAGCGCTCGTCCGGTGAGCCGATAGGAGGAGGACAGACTCTTTCTCCCGACGCGAACCCGAGGCGATCATTCCATGCCCGACCAGCAGCTCATTGTGGCTCGATCGACGATCCTAGATCAACACGCCCCGGGCGGCGCGACCGCGTTTGCGGAACTCATCGCGGGCGCGTGGCCCCGATCACGGGTGCCCGAGGTATCGGACGCTCTGACGATTCCCGAGCTGGTCGAGTTGATGCGCCGAACTCATGAGGGTGCCGACCAGCGCAACGACACGCCTTCTCGGCTGCCGACGCTTGATCTTGAGACGCAGACTCCAGTGGTGCTGGTGTGCTGGCACGGCAGCGAATCCATGGCCCGAGTCGCCCAACTCGCAGATGACCTGCTGAGGCTTCGCATCCCGGCGGTCTTCGTGGTTCAGCGGTGTGACGACACATGGGAACGCTTCGAGAACAGCGGGCTGTTGATCGAGCCCATGGAGAGCAAGCCCGGCCGATTAGCGTCGATGCTGCTCGCGTTGCTTTCACAGGCGAGAGTGGTGACCGAGATGCGTGAAGAGCTGCGCACCGCTCACGCGAGCCAAGGCGGGATCACGGGTCAGATCAACTTGCTCCATGAGGAGCTGAATCTGGCGTCGGTGATTCAGCGGGACTTGATGCCGCCGGAACCTCCGAAGATTGATGATCTTGAGATGGGTGTTATCTTTCGGCCCGCTGCGTATGTCAGCGGCGACCTGTTCGACCTGATCCGCCTCGACGATGGACGCCTCGCGTTCCTGCTCGCAGACGCGGTCGGTCACGGCGTACCCGCAGCACTGCTCACCATGCTCATCCATCGAGCGGTCACCGAAACGCGGCTCCGAGCACTGGGGCATTCAGGTCCATCGCAAACGATTCGAGCGATCAACTCGGCGCTGGCTTCGGCGTGTCCCGGCGGGACCGGGGGCGACGGCAGCAGGTTTGCAACCGCGGTCTTCGGGATCTACGACCCGAGCACTCATGAAATTTCACTCAGCGTCGCGGGACATCCCCCACCGCTACGGTTCCTTGACGGCGAAACATCACAGATTGATTCCCACGGCCCTTTGCTAGGCGTGTTCGAGGAAGCCGAGTTCGGCGAAGAAGTCTTCACTCTACGGCCCGGCGAAACGCTGTTGTTGTATAGCGACGGGTTCGAGGTCGCGTTCCCCTGCGCGAGCGACACCTCGCCATCGAACGAAAAATACCTCCAGCACTTCCAGCGCTTTGGCGAACAAGTTGCAAGCTGCGACGCGATGGGCGCAGCGTTTATCACTCTCGAAGCATCACTCGATGCCCAGCAAGGATCGCTTCACCAGAACGACGACATCACCGCGATCGCGTTGCACCGCCCGTTGAACGCAGCGCCTCGCGCTCTTGCTGCGTAGAGGTTTTCAAGTCTTACTCAGCACTGCTAGACGATCGAGCTTCACCTCGCCCGCGACAATGGTCATCACCGTGCGCGCTTTGAGCGAGCATCCCAAGAAGGGCGAGTTCGCCGATCGGCCCGCGACCTGCGAGTGATCGAACGTCCATTGGAGTTCGGGATCGATCAGTGTGAGGTCCGCCGGTCCGCCCACCGTGAGCGAGCCAAGCCCGATGGCATCGAGTCGGCAGAGCTTGGCGGGTTCGATGGTGAGCAGCGCGATGAGCCGGGGCCAGTCGATCGCGCCCGATGCCACTAATGCCTCCACATACAACGGCAGCGCGGTTTCGAGCCCGATGATGCCGAACGGGGCGTCCTCGAAGGGTTGTTCTTTTTCGTGCTGAGCGTGGGGTGCGTGATCGGTAGCGAGGATGGTGATGTCGCCATGAGCGACCGCCTGCCGCAACGCCTGCACGTCGGACGCTTCACGCAGCGGCGGGTTCATTTTGGCGAGCGTGTTGAATCCCTCGCAGGCTTCATGGGTGAGTGTCAGATGGTGCGGCGAAGCCTCGGCGGTCACCGGTAAGCCTTGTGCGCGGGCTGAACGAATCAGCGAGATACTCCCCGCAGAACTGAGATGCTGGGCGTGGTACGCGCAGCCTGTTTGTGCGACGAGCTCGATATCACGTTCGATGATGACTTCTTCTGCGCGGCGAGGCCAACCGATGAGCCCGAGGCGTGTGGCGACCGCACCGTCGTGCATCGACGAGCCGACGGTCATCTCGGGATCTTGGCAGTGCTGCATGAACGCGAGCCCGACCTTGGCGGTCTGCGCGAGCACATGGGCCATCAGCGCGGGGTCCGCGATCGCGTCGCCGTCGTCGGAGATGCCGACCGCCCCTGAAGCTGCGAGCCCTTGTATGGGAGCGGGCTGCTGACCTTTGCGCCCGGTGGTTCCCGCTGCCACGGGGAAGACCCGGCACTGTGCAGATGCGGCGCACCGCCTGGCGAAATCGGCGAGCCGATCGGGCGAGTCGAGTGCGGGCAGCGTGTTGGGCATGCAGCAGACGGTTGTAAAGCCGCCCGCGAGCGCGGCGCGGGTGCCGGTGGCGATGGTTTCTTTGTGCTCGCTGCCGGGTTCACGGAGATGGACGTGCGGGTCGATAAGTCCCGGGGTGACGAGCAGGCCGGTGGCGTCGATGGTCTGGCAGCCTTCGATCGGATCGAGCTTTGGAGCGATAGCCGCGATCTGGCCCGAGGCGTCGATGGCGACATCGAGGTGTTCATCGGTGCCGGTAGCGGGGTCGATGACCCGGCCC
>CAYUVO010000022.1:0-31639 GCA_964448185.1 uncultured Phycisphaeraceae bacterium | reverse complement strand
GGCGCTGGCGGCGTTAACCGGCCCGTTTGCCCGCTTTGTGCTCCCCCTGCCCCCCCCCCCCCCTCCTCCCCCATCACCCCCGCCGCTGAGCTTCTCCTCGCGGAACCGATCGACCACCTTGTGATAGGGCGTGACTACATGCGCTCGGCTCGAAAGCACCAGCCCTGAAGTATCCACGCCGCGCTCCGATAACCCGTCGAGTTCTTCTGCGAGCTTGAGCGGATCGACCGCGACGCCGTTGGCGATGATGGCTTTGCATCCTGGATGCAGGATTCCCGAGGGCACGAGGTGCAGCGCGAAGCGTTCGCCGTCGACAACGACCGAGTGTCCCGCGTTGGCCCCGCCGTTATAGCGAACCGTGGCATCGTGATCGGCTGCGAGCAGATCAACGACCTTGCCCTTGCCCTCATCACCCCACTGCATCCCTACCACCGCGGTGCAGGTCGTCGTCCGAGAAGCCCGGGGATTGACCGGATCATCCGTCATGGGCTCTCTCCTTGGGGCAGATGTGCGCACGATTTACCTCCGGGCATCATGCCCAAGGATCAAGACGCCGAGACAGGAACAAGGGAGCATGACGACGATGGCCAACACGCCCGCAACAATCAAAATCATGTGCCCCAACCTCACCTGTCGCAAGGTGCTCTCGGTGCCCTCCGTCGCCCGGGGCAAGACCGTCCGCTGCAAAGCGTGCGCAACGCATATCCGCATCCCCGTCGCCAAAGACACGGGCAAGGTCGCCTAAGGCAATCGCTCGCAGGCGATCGCGCGTATTGACATCATCAAAGCTCGGGCTGGTCTTCGTCATCATCAAACGTGAGGTCGTCGAAGTCGAAATCGACACTTGAATCGTCGCTTGAAGTGGTGAACGGCTGCAACTCATCCTCGCGTGAAGCCACCGCCGAAGGCGTCGGATCAACCGTCGAGGGCCGGCTGCCGTTGGTTTGCACCGCCGAGGTGTCGATCGTCGCGGGGTCGCCGTCGATCCTGAACACGAACACCACCGAACCGACGGTCAACAAATCGCCCGCTTTGATCTTGTGTTCCTGGATCCGGTCGCCGTTGATAAACGTCCCGTTGCTCGAACCCAGATCGCGCACGAGCAGATCGCCAGATTCGACCACGATCTCGCAGTGCTGCCGAGAGACATTGGCAAGCGGGATCCGAACCTGGCAGTCCTCGCGGCGACCAAGCACCGCGTGCTTCCACCGCATCGGGATCTCGACCTCCCGGCCATCAGAACGCACGTTGACAAGCACCACGTCCAAGCTCGATCTACCCTTCCCTGACTCCCGGCTTTGCCCGGCTCGCCAGTCCGATTCAGTTCGACCCATGCCCGACCATGCCACATCAGCCTCGAAGACACCAAGACCCAGGCACACCGCCCGTGACACAAGACCACAGTAACCCATCCCAGCCACAGGGGCAACGACCCTCCCTCGGACTTCCTCAGCTCACCCACCGAGCCGACCCCGCCCCACAGACGCTCCGGGAGGCCTTCACCCCCTCCCCCCTCGAAACCCCCGCCCCCGTCCGCTCTCTCTACATCCACATCCCGTTCTGTGCGCACCGGTGCCACTACTGCGATTTCTACTCCATCGTGGACACCCGAGACCGGGCTGAGGCCTTCATTGAGCGACTCATCGCCGAGCTTGCCGCCCAAGCACCCGCAGCCCACCACGACGGCGCCCCTTATCCCCTCGACTCCATCTTCATCGGCGGCGGCACCCCCACCCTGCTCCCCGTCCCGCTCTGGGATCGCCTGCTCAACGCCATCGACGACCTCTTCGATCTCGCCAAGATCCGCTCGGGAGCGGGCGAATGGACCGTCGAATGCAATCCCGAAACCGCCCACGCCGAGTTGTTCGACCGCCTGGTCGCCGGCGGCATCAACCGCCTGAGCATGGGAGCCCAGTCGTTCATCCCCGAACTCCTCGATCGCCTCGACCGCAGGCACAACCCCCAGAACGTCTACCGAGCCCTCGACCTCGCCCAGCAATCCGGGATCGCCCGCACCTCGATCGACCTGATCTTTGCGATTCCCGGCCAAACCCTCGAACAGTGGGACGCGGACCTCCGCACCGCGATCGACCTAGGCACCACCCACCTCTCGGCGTACAACCTGACCTACGAGCCCAACACGCCGCTCACCGCACGACTCAACCGTGGCGAGTTCGAGCCCACACCCGAAGATCTCGAAATCGAGATGTTCGAGCACACGGGCGGATTCCTCGCTCAAGCGGGACTGCCCCGATACGAGGTCAGCAACTTTGCCAAGCCCGGGTACGAATGCCGACACAATCTCGCGTACTGGCGCCAAGACCCGTGGCTCGCAGCCGGACCCTCGGCGTCGGGTCATCTGCTTTCGGGTTCAGACCGCGAGGCGGGAAGCCACCGCTGGAAGAACACCCCCCGGCTCGACACCTACCTCCAGCACTCCACCGATGGCTTCGCGCCCGTATGCGACTACGAGCCACCCGAACCCAACCGATTGCTTATCGAAATCATCATGACCGGGCTTCGCCTCGCAGAAGGGCTCGACCGAAGCGACCTGCTCGCATGGGCCGAACGCCTGAGCGTTGCATCAGCCCTGCTCAGCGCAGCTCGACCACACGAAGATGCTGGTCGGTTGCTGGTTCGTTCAGATCGCTGGGTGCTCAGCGAGGCGGGACTGCTCTTCGCCGACGGCATCGCATCAGACCTGATGGCCTCGGTGTACGAAGCCTGAACAAATAACGAGCGATCGGTTTGCTCCGGTACAAGCCCCGAGTGTCAGCGAGGGGGATCCCCTTGAGCACCCTCTCGCTTGCGCTTCGGGCTCGCAAAGACTAAATCTCTACCCCACTCACTCCATCGCGGGCGATTCGGCTTCGTCCTCTTGCGAAGACTTGCGGGGCGGGCCGTGACGCGGAGTGTCCAGCCTCATGCGCGCCAGCAGCGACTTGAGATCCTTGGGCCAGGGCGATCGCGCATCAACCTTGACCCCGGTGATGGGATGCTCAAAGACGACACGGTGCGCATGGAGCGCGAGCCGAAGCGATGCGCGGCGGACGGTTTTCGGGCCGTAGAGCCGGTCGCCGAGGATCGCAGAACCGATGAAATCAAGGTGCAGCCTGACCTGATGGAGGCGCCCCGTCACCGCGCGTGCCTCGATCAACGCAGCGAGCTGGCTGTCCTGGAGCACCCGATACGCGGTGACTGCCTGATGGCCCGTCGAGACCAGCCGGGCTTCTTTGCGGGTTGAATACTTGTTGATACGGATCTCGCGTTCACCGATGGGCTTGGTGATGACGCCCTTGGCAGATGCGGGAGCTTTGTGGCAGACCGCCCAGTAATACTTCTCGATGAGCCGTTTCGCGAACTGTGCACGCAAGCCGTCGTAGGCGTCGCGCGAGAGTGCCACGATCAGCACGCCGCTCGTGCCTTTATCGAGGCGGTGCAAGAGCCCGAAGCTGCGGTCGGCTCCGAGCTGGCTGAGCGTCTGGCCGTGGGTCGCCATGAGCCCGTTGAGCAGCGTGTCGTGCTCGTGGCCTTTGCCCGGCAGCGTCACCAGCCGCGGGGGCTTCTCAACAACCAACACCGACTCGTCGGCATAGATCGTCTTGCAGGTGATCCGCGAGTTGGCAACCGGAACTCCCGTACTCATGAGCCATCACTCCCTTGCTCGCTCGGAATCTCGGCTCCCGGGCACGCCGCGTGATCGAGATACCACCGAAGCTCGCCCGCGAGTGGCTTGAGACCCGCGATCGGGGCCTCCCGAGGTTCGAGTTCCTGCGTGGCGAGCCGCTCAATCGCGTCGCGCTTGCCCTCGCCGAGCACCAGCACCGCAAGTGAGCGTGACGCATTGAGCAAACCGTATGTCATCGTGATCCGTGGCGGCGGGGTCACACCATGCCCGTCATTGAGCACCACGAGCCGATCATCGCCCGCGTCGAGAGCACGCGACCCCGGGAACAGGCTCGCGGTGTGCAGATCGCCGCCCATCCCGAGGACGACGAAATCGAGCCGATCGTGCCCGCGTTCGCGCCATTCGAGCACGCCCCGCAGCTCGCGTTCGTATTGCACGTCGCCGTCATCTTCGATGGGCATCGGATGGATCTGCTCGCGCGGGATTCCAGATTGATGCACGAACAGCTCGCGGATCTGGCCGAAGTTGCTCCGCTCGTCGTCGTGGGGCACGCGGCGTTCGTCCACCATCCACAGATGCGTCGATCGCCATGGCAGATCACGGAACGCCGGATCAAACATCAGCCTGCGATACAAGGGCATCGGGGTCGAGCCGCCCGACAGCGCGAGATGAAAGCTCCCGAATCGGCGTGCGCACGCCTTGGCCTGCATCACCAGGTCCGTGGCCAGCGAGGTGATCGCAGCGTCGCCATCGGGGCGCAGGATCACCCGGCCCGGCAGGTTTGGCATCGGGGGGTCAGGGACGAGTTCGATCGGGCCGTGGTCGATGCTAAATGTTCCTCTTGCTCACATTGCTGGATCATGACGTTATGCATCGGGGTTGTGCCAACGCCCGGTTGCGGTCGCAGAAGCAATCAGTTCATCCGCCCGGCTCGGCCCCCACGAGCCCGAGTCATACGTCTGGATACCCGCTCTCAACTGTTCGCTATCAAGCACCGGCTGGACCAGTTTCCAACCCGTCTCGACCTCATCTCGGTGCTTATAGAGCGTGCGATCGCCCGCCATGGCATCGACGAGCAGCGGACCATACGCCTCGACCGCCTCGCCGCCGAATCGTTCGACATAATCAAGATCAAGTGCTGCGGATTCGATCTTGAACTTCGACCCGGGCACCTTGCCCCGCAGCTCAAGGCTCAAGCCCTCATGGGGAGCGATCGCCAGCACGAGCCGATTCGAGTGCCCCGCCGCCTCGATGCTCTCACCGAACAAGTTGATCGGGGGGCGTTTGAACTGGATCACCACCTCGGTGCGTTTCTGAGCCATCCGTTTGCCAGACCTGATAAAGAACGGCACGCCCGCCCACCGCCAGGTCTCGAACCCGATCTGGATCGCTCCATACGTCTCGGTCCGACGCTCGGGGTCCACTCCGTTCTCATCGACGTAGGCCGGGCCGTCGCTGCTTGGGCCATAACGCCCCATCGCAGCACGGGGCAGCCCATCGGGATCACGCGCAAGCGACGCGGCGTTGAAGAGCTTGATCTTCTCACTCATGATCGCAGCTGCTTCGTACCGTGAGGGCGGCTCCATCGCCACCATCGCAACCACCTGCAAGAGGTGGCTCTGGATCATGTCGCGGATCGCGCCCGCTTCGTCATAAAAACTCCCCGCCCGGCTGCCCACACCGATGGATTCCGACGCCGTCACCTGCACATGCTCGATGTGCTGGCTGTTCCACATGGGCTCGAAGATCGCATTGGCGAACCGCATCACCAGAATGTTCTGCACCAGCTCTTTGCCCAGATAGTGGTCGATGCGGAAGATTGATTCTTCCTCGAACACCCGCCCGAGCGTGCGGTTGAGCGACTCGGCGGAAGCCACGTCGTGGCCGAAGGGTTTTTCGATCACAATCCGCTGCCAAGCGGTCTGCTCGGGGTGCAGCGAGCACCACCGCTTGCCCTCTGCGACGAACCCCGCAGCACCGATCGCGTTGATGATCGGCTCATACAACGACGGCGCCACCGAAAGGTAGAACAGCGTGTTGGGGTCGCCATCGGACCGGGTGATGCCCGAGAGCTCGCCAAGCTCGCGGATCCGGGTGTGGAGCCCCTCCATCGAATCGGGCTGAGCCGCGTCGGCTGGGTGGTAGTGCACCCGCTGGGCGAACGCGTGCCAGCTCTCCTCAACGAATCCCTGGGCATGCTCGCGAGCTTTGGGGGTCAGCCGATCTCGGAAATCATCATCGCTGAGCTTGGTTCTCGAAACCCCGAGCACCCGCAGCCCGGGTGGGAGCTGGCCCTGGAGTTCCATCTCATACAACGCCGGGATCAGCTTGCGAGCGGTCAGATCGCCCGACGCACCAAAGATCACCAGCACACACGACTCGGATTCGCTGCTCTTGTTCATTGCACCCATGCTAGCGAGACCTACCGTCATCCGCGATGACGCCCCGCTCACCCCTTCGGATGATCGACGCCAACCTCAACCGAGCGTGCGAAGCGGTGCGCACACTCGAAGACCTTGCACGGTTCGTGCTCGACCACGCGGACGTAGCGACCTCGCTCAAAGCCATACGCCACGACATCACCCAAGCGGCGAACTCACGCGGCTGGGACGCCCTCACCCTCGCCCCTCACCGCGACACGCCGGGCGACCTAGGCACCGCCATCACAACGCCCACCGAGACGCAACGAAGCTCGATCGCATCCATCGCTCAGGCGGCGGCAGCCCGTGGCACCCAGGCGCTGCGCGTGCTCGAAGAAGCTGCCAAACTCGCCCCCCCGCCCGCTGGCACCACCTCAGACGAGTTCGAGCAGCTCCGGTACCGCTTGTATGACGCGGCACAACGAATCATCATCGCTTTGGGCACGGGTCGAGGAGCCCAATGGAAGCTGTGCGTGCTCATCACCGAGGCCGCGTGCCTCGATATGCCGTGGGACAAGGTCGCCCGCCTCGCGTGCGAGGGCGGGACCGATTGCCTCCAGCTTCGTGAGCCCGAGCTTTGTGATGGCGAGTTGCTCGCGCGTGCGCACAGGTTTGTGTCGATCTGCCGCGAGCATGGCGTCGCGAGCATCATCAACAACCGCCCGGACGTTGCCCTGCTCGCCGGTGCCGACGGGGTGCATGTGGGCCAGAGTGATCTGCCGGTGCATCGTGTCCGCGAGTTGGCGGGTTCGAGGCTTTTGATCGGGGTTTCGACCTCGAACATCGAGCAAGCCGACAGAGCATCCCGCGATGGCGCCGACTATTGCGGCATCGGTCCAATCTTCCCGAGCACCACCAAGCCCAAGCCCGCGCTCGCGGGTATCGAATATCTCAAGAGCTCTCTCTCGCAGCCCGGGCTTGCTCGCCTGCCGCACCGATTGCCGCACTTGGCGATCAGCGGGATCACGGCTCAGAACGTTTCGCAGCTCATCGAGGCGGGGTGCCGAGGGATCGCGGTGTGTGCGCCGGTGTGCGGTTCATCTGATCCCAGGCAGGCGGCAGCGGAGCTAGCGGATGCCATGTCCACCCCGACCGCCGACTCGCCGATAGACTCTGCGCATGGCAGTTGAGTTCAAAAAGCACATTCTCTCCAACGGGCTCACCGTGGTCGCCGAGGTCATGGACGAGGCCCACTCCGCCGCAGCGGGGTTCTTCGTCAAGACCGGGGCACGCGATGAAGCCTCCGACGTCATGGGCGTGAGCCACTTCCTCCAACACATGATGTTCAAGGGCACGGCCGATCTGTCCGCCGAGGCGATCAATCAGGGCTTCGACGCGCTCGGCGCCCGGCACAACGCTTTCACCACCAACGAGATGACCTGCTTCTATGCGAAGGTGCTCCCGGACGTGCTCGATGACACCCTCTCGCTGCTCGGGCAGATGATGCGGCCTGCTCTGCGCAACGACGATTTCGTCACCGAGAAACAAGTCATCCTCGAAGAGATCGCGATGTATCGGGACAACCCGTTCTGGAAGTTGTACGAGGAAACAACCCAACGGCTCTTTGAGCCACACCCGCTGGCGCACCGCGTGCTCGGGACCGATCAGACCATCACCGATCTCCAGCGTGACGCGATGGCGGCGTACTTCGCCGACCGGTATTCAGCCGACAACACCACGCTCGCGCTGGCGGGCAAGCTCGACTTCGACCGCTGCATCGAGCTCATCGAACAAACCTGCAGCTCATGGGACACCACCAAGCCCGCCCGCGATACAAGCCCGCCTCCGACCGGCAAGCTCGAGTTCGTGATGCACGACGAACAGGTCCATCGGGCGTATCTGCTCGGGCTGGGCATCGGACCGAGCGTGCAAGATGATCGGCGCTACGCCGCGTCGATCGCGGCGTCACTTCTCGGGATGCCCGAGAACTCCCGGCTGCACTGGGCGCTGATTGAAACGGGCATCGCGGACGAAGCGCAGGCTGCCTACGAACCCCACGACGGGATCGGGGAGTTCTTCGTGTACTGTTCGTGCGCACCCGAGAGCGCGGACAAAGTGTGGCAGATCGTCGAGCAAGAGGTCAACGCCCTCGGGTCGAACATCGAGCAGGACGATCTCGAACGCCTGCGCGCCAAGATCGCTACGGGCGCGACCATCGGGGCTGAACGCCCGATGGATCGGATGCTCCGTCTGGGCCGGGTGTGGCTTGCGTCGGGCGAATACCGCTCGCTCGACGACGAACTCGCAGCCATCGAGCGGGTCACCACTGACGATGTTCGCGAAGTGATCGAATCGAGCGCACCACTCTTGCGGACGTGCGGGCGGCTGATGCCCGAGCCAGCTTCAGTTTAATGAGTTGTGTTATCGAGCAGGAGCTACGCAGCGACCTTGGGGACGAACGCCCGCAGGCAGTTGCCCCCGGCTTGCTTGGCAGCCCGCGAGGCCTTGACCGAAGCGGCCACGATGTGCTGAGGCGAGCTGAGCACGCTGGCGACCTTGCTCTCCCAGGCCGCGATCCCGATGTTGAGATTCACCTCGATCTCGGGCCAATCGTCCTGCTTGTGCATCACGTCAAAGGCGTTGCGGATCTCCGTAAGAGCGATCTCCGAAGCCTTGATCATGGGAATGCGGCTCATCCCCGGGACGATCACCATAAAGGTGCCGTCACCGGATCGACCGACAAACCCGCCGAGGGGCTCAAAGATCTTTTTGAGATGCATCGACACGAGCAGCACCGCTTCGTCACCGAGTTCGAGTCGACCTGATTCGGCGATCGCGTCCATGCCGCCGAGTTCGATGTTGGCAAGCCCCAGAGGCTCGCCTGATTTGGCGGATGCCTCAAAGCTGCGGACCAGTGACGCCTTGAGCCCCGTGGCTGCGAGCAGACCGGTCAGAGGATCCAGATCGTCAACCGCTGCGACAATAAAGGGCGAATCTGTGGCCGAGTTGGCAACCGAAGCCGAACCGGGCTCCTGTTGGTTCAACTCCGTGAGATGCTCGTGAGCTTCGGCCAACAGCGCCTCAGCGTCCGAGCCGGGTCCGGTGTCGAGTTCGAGCACCTTGCCCATCTCGCCGGCAACCTCGCTCGTGCGTGAGATGATCTCATCGACTGCGGAGGGTTCCATGCGGAACCATTCCTTGCCCCGGCGATACGCATTACGCAGCGCCTCGATCGCGGTCGGCTCGGTGAGCACGTCGTGGATCAGATTGGCGAGTGCGATGGCTCGTGAAGAATCGACCGCTGAGGTGGGCGCTGCCGAGGGGCGTTCGTGGAACCGCACCGGGTGGATTAATGATTCGGGCAGCTTCCAGCGTTCGCAGAGCATGCCGCCGATGTCGGGGTGCGAGATTTCAAGGATGCTCAGTTCCGAACGCATCAGATCGTTGTGCTTGCCCGCCGCGTCTTGGAGCACCGGGGCATATTTCTCGGGGATCGCCATGTGCAGCGCCATCATGCCGACATCTTGGAAGAGGCCGCCGAGGAATCCTTCATCGGGATCAATCGAAGCAATGTTCAGGGCCATCTCGCGTGCTGCGACGCCGCAGTAGAGCGAGCGTCTCCAATACGCGAGATAGTCGAAGCCGTCTTCTTGTGGTTTGGGCAGTGCGGAAACCAGCGAGAACCCGAGCACGAGGCTTTTGACGGGTGAGAGCCCGAGCATGACGAGGGCTTTGTCGATGGTGCCGCAACGTTCGCGGAGGCCGTAGAAGCTCGAGTTGACGGTGCGGAGGATCTTGGCAGCCATGGCCTGATCCTGCTGGATGACGCCCGCGAGTTCCTTGATGGACACATCAGGATCACTGGTCATCTCGATGACCTTTGCAGCGATCGCCGGGAGCGACGGCAGCCGCGGACACGCCAAGATTTCTTCGAGCAATGCCGTATTCATCGAGAGCTGTTCTCCGCACGACGCCTGTGCGTCCGCGTTGGTCCCAGCTTCGAGTATCGGCGGTTGAGTGGCACCGCTTCAACCGACCGCTTGAACTGGGTGCAGGAAAGACCGTTTGATCTGGCTCATGGCTCCTTCGGAGATCTCTTCATAGACAGCCATTCATCGCGCAACATCTTTATAAAACAGCCTTTACAGCCCTTCAAGGCCCATTTGACGGTCCCCATAACGGCTCACCCGAAGGCAGAGGCCGACCGAGCAGATACTCGATGTAGGCGTGCATGAGTTTCGCTGCTCGGGTAAAGTTGGCGGGGGCTTTTTCGGGATCAATCTGCCCCGATGCCAATGCTCGCAGCAAGCCGATCGTGTCCCCGCGTACCCGCCACACGCCCGATCCCGACCCGCTGCCGGGATCGGGAACGAGCCCGCCGAGGTAGGGATCAAACCCCAGCGTCGGTGCCATATCGAGCGGTTCACCCGTGCGCACATCGTTCCACAGCTCGGGTCGATGCCCGGTCTGGTCGAGCGCTGCCCACTGGAAGCCGAGCACGGCCACGTCCACTCCATTGGGCAACTCATGGAGGCAGGCGTGCAGAGCCTCGAACACGCCGGGATGCGGGTCGTGGTCCTGGATAAGTCGGCCCGCGAGATCTGCGACGTAGAGCCCGCCATAGAAGACCCGCAGCGAACGTCGAGCCTGAGCGAGCACCCATGTCAGATCCCAATGGGTGATGATGGCCAGCTCGCGTCCGGGTTTGACGATCAGGCCGACCTCGCCCAAGGTGATGGGCTCGAAGCCGCCGCTGAACGCGGCTTTGGGCCTGCGGGCTCCCTTGGCGAGCCCTCGGATCAGGCCGTGCTCACGGGTGAGCAGACAGACCGTCTGACTCGTCTCGGACCACTCCCAGACACGAACACAGATGGCTTGGTCCTCAAATCGCTGCAAGGCGGGTGCTTCTCCGGTTTCTCGATCAAGAAGAACAGACTACGCTCCGTGTGATGCACTTTGATCTCATTGATTCAGTGCTCGAACGAAGCGACGAGAGGATCGTAACGATCAAGCTCGTGACCTCGGGCGAGGAATATCTCCGCGACCACTTCGCGGGGTACCCCGTGCTGCCCGGAGTGTTCATGCTCGAGGCGATGGTTCAGGCGGCTCGGCTGCTCGAAGCCAAGGGCTCAGACACACCCGCGAGGCTGTGTATTGGCACGGTTCGTGCGCTCAAATATGGCTCATTCGTCCGTCCCGGACAGGTGCTGCGGGTGAGCGTGGAGCGAGTGGGCGAGCTTGAGTTCAAGGGTCGTGGCGAGGTGCTCGATGCTGCGCGGGCTCAAGAACCGGAAGTCCCGCCTCCTACGGCGTGCAGCGGGCGTTTTACGCTGCGAGAGCCGGTGATATCGGGTCCGGTAAGCGTTGGAACCCCCGCCAGCGAGGCCTAGACTCACGGCTTGCCCGGCGTGGATCGGGCATCCAACAGACCACGACGGAGCGGTGCATGACGCGCGACGAGATTTATGATTCGGTCAAGGAAGTGTTAGTCGAGGCGCTGGGTGTTGACGACGACGAGGTGACGCCCCAAGCGATCATCACGACCGATCTCGGCGCCGAGTCGATCGACTTTCTGGACATCGTCTTTCAGCTCGAACAAACGTTCGGGTTCAAGATCGCTCAGGGCGAGTTGTTCCCCGAAGGGGTCACTCAAGACCCTGACTATGTAAAGGACGGCATGGTGACCGACAAGGGCATCAGCGATCTCAAAGCCAAGATGCCGCACTTTGATTTCACGCCCGTCGAGAACGATCGCAAGGTCGAGAGCGTCGCCCTGATCTTTACGGTAAATGCGATCGTTTCGTTCTGTGAACACAAGCTTGCTGCCAGCGCCTAAGACTCACTCAAACAACCCCAGGAGTGCCAAGCGTGCGTTGGATCTGGATCGATCGAATCATCACGCTTGAACCGGGACACCAGTTGGTGGCGGTCAAGAATGTTTCGTGCGCTGAAGAACACCTCCAACAGCACTTCGAGGCGGACGCGATGCACCAAGCACTGCCCGTTATGCCCGGCTCGCTCGTGATCGAAGGCATGGCGCAGAGTGCCGGGATTCTCGTCGGGCACGCGGGTGGGTTCGCGGAGAAGGTCATTCTTGCCAAGGTGTCCAAGGTCGAGTTGAACACCGACGCGACGCCCGGCTGCACGCTGCGATACACCGCGACGATGACACAACGGACCGCTCAAGGCGCAGCGACCACGGGACTCGTCGAGCTGCGCGGCCCCGCCGACGCCGGGTTCGCAACCATCGGCACGATCAATCTGGTCTTTAGCCACCTCGATCAGAACACATCGGGCACGCAGTATCCCGAGCACAACTTCGTGTTCGGCGACACGTTCAAGGACATCCTCCGCAACAGCGGGATTGATCCTGACGCGGTTGAACCGATGCCGATCTAGCGCGTGTTTGCACGGTGTGGCGTCGGGACCGCTGGGCCACGCTCTGCAACGTTGGTTGGGTAAGCCACGATCCGCCGGATGAACTCTCATCTTGATCGGGTCCCCCAGCGTGCAGCATCGACACCGGCCTCAAAATCGGACGGTCATCCCCGCGAACAAATTCACATCATTAACTTCTCCTGTGAGTCCCAGATTCACTCCAGCGTCGAGCACTAGGTCATCGGTAATCGAGTACGTGGTACCGACCCCAAGGATGCCGCGAAAGTCCGTGCCCGAGTCTGTACTCGATATCCCGATGCCTTCGAGATACAGGCCGTGGTCATCGGTAAGATCGAATCCGAGCACCCCCGTCGCAATCAGATCGAGGTCGTATCCGTCATCCTCATCGTCGTAGACAAAGTCAGTCTCGAACATCAGCCCGAGCCCGATTCGTTCAGTGGTTTCTGTAGCAAACGGGAAGATCAACCCGCCTTCGACGCGGTCGTTGCCCAAGGCGTCAGATGCTGTGGGGAGCTTGATAAATGGCATGACTGCGAACGCGGTGCTGCCTCCATCGTTGCCCCAGAGGTTGATCTTCAGGCGGAACTGAAGATCTCCAAAGCCGTCATGGTCCTCGTCTTCGCTCTGTGCGTGTGTGTACGGGTTGAGCACTAACTGGAGATCCACGTCATTCAGGAGGCCGATCTTCAGGTTGACCGGGGCAAAAGACCACGCCTGGTCGCCTGAGTCCTGCGCATAGTTAACGAAGCTCAACTCGATCTGAATCGCTCCGGCATCAACTGTGTAAGGGCTCTCCGTAAAATCCGGGCGATCTGCACTCATCGGACGCCACTGTTCGCGAGGGGTTGGGTTCACGAGCGTGTACTGGCTCTTGTCGGCATGAGTCGTCTGTGCGAAGGCGGGAGTCGCCAGCAAACCGTACGCCACTACCGGGACGAACTTGACCATCAGAGAGTCTCCGTCTGTAAGAGGGTGCCGAGATCCGGGTGCTACTACTTCATGTAGCTTTGGCTACATCGCACCGTAGCCTTGGCTACATATCGAGTCAAGCCTGTTCAAGCCTCGGCGTACCAACCCACAAGTTTGGCTCGACCTGATGCATCTGCGAGAACTCAGCTCAAGGCTCCACTCACCTGCTGTGTTGGTTTCGAGGACTGGTGGCCCGTCGAGTGCCCCGAGAGAGCCCACTTGGCTACTCCACTTCAAGCACGCTGCGCACAAGGCGGTCAAACAAGCCTTCGGGCGGCAGCTTCCCGGTCCAGATATGGAACTGCGCCTCGGCTTGAGCGACGAACATTTGTACGCCGTCGATGGTGCGAAAGCCGTGCTCTTTGGCAGCCTTGAGCATGGGTGTTTCGATCGGGTTGTAGACCGTGTCGAAGAACACCGTTTCGGGCGGCAATTTGCCCGCGAGTTCGTGTACCGGGATGGACATGCCGTCGGGATCGGGGCCGCCGTTCATGCCCACGGGCGTGCAGTTGATATAAGCATCGGCTTTGAATGATCCGAGCGTCTCGAACTCCATCGCTTTGCACTCGGCGCGTTTCGCTAACCCCTGAGCACGCTCGAATGTGCGGTTGAAAATCGCCACTTCGCAGCCTGCGCTCGTACATCCAAACGTGATTGCAGCAGCAACGCCGCCCGCGCCGACGATCGCCACTCGTTTACTTTGTGCGTGTCCCCCCATCGCGAGCATCAGCAGGTCTGCCGCTGCCGATTGATCGGTGTTGGAGATACGCCAACTCGTTTGGGTGTGAGTGAGTGTGTTGGCAGCGCCGCACTGAATCGCAGGCGTGTCAACCTTGGGCGAATCGAGATCCAACGACACCAGCCGATGCTTGTGTGGAATGGTCACACTGACGCCCGCTAGACACAGCGGCTCCCAGTGCGAGAGCGCTAGGAGTGTCGCCTTGAAACTCGCATCGCTCGCCTCGGAGTTGTTCGCATCGGCAGCGACGGGCATGGGCAGGTACACGCCGTCGAAGCCGATCGCCTCAAAGCCCGCGTTGTGAACGAGCGGCGACATGCTCTGGGCCACGGGCCAACCGATGACGCCATAGACCTTCGTGCTCGGGTTGATCGAACCGAAGCGGTAGAGGTGGAGCAGTTCATCGAGCGTGGGCTGGCCGGGAGCGGTCGCGGTTGAATCTCGCAAGGATGCAAACGTCAGCAACGCCCCAAACTTGGGCGTGAGCACCCGGCTCATAAGTCCGAACTCGCCCATGCCCAGCGCAATCGTCGGTTTGGGCGCATCACGCAAGATCTCGAAGAGCTCGATGTTGTCACGCAGACTCCGCGCTCGGTACGCGACTTTGACCACGGCGGCGCACGGCTCGCTGTACGCCTTAGCGAGGCGTCGCGAGAGGTCGGGGGGGCGGCCTTGGAAGTCGTGCATGGAGACGATGACGCCAACTCCGCTGCGTGCGATCGCTTCAAGCCGATCACGCACGGGTTCGAGGCGTGCGAGCTCAATATCGACGTAGCGCGGCGGCCTGGGCAGTGCGCAAAGCCGCTCGAACAGTGTCACGAGTTCCTCGCTGCTCAGTTCGCTTGCGCCGCCTTCGCTCGTGTGCCGACACGTCACGATCGAGGGCAGATCGCACTCGCCTACAAGCGTCGAGAGCAGCTCGGAGCGTTCATCGGAGCTGTCGAAGAAGTCGTCGATGCGCAGCTCGACGAGATCGGCCCCGTGCTCGGCAGCGATAGCAGACTCGGCGAGCGCCTGTTCGAGAGATTCAACTGTAATGGGCACACAGATCAGGGTCATTCGGCATCCGTCTCCATCTTGGGCCGGGTGATGCGTGGCACCTTGAGATAGGTGAGCGAACGCAAGAGCCACTCTATCGGGCCGATCGCAAACGCTTTGAGCCAGAGCCAACTAAACGCCAACTGCCCGGCGTAGATTACCAGCACCAGTGCGACTCGTTGCACGCGGTCGAACTCGCCGAAGAATCCAAAGCCCCAGTGCGCCACGATCACGCTGACGATGAACGTCTGCATGAGGTAGTTGGTCAGCGCAAGGCGTCCCATGTTGGAGAGTGCTGCGGTCACAGGTCTGAGCCAGCCGCGATCAACCACGACCCCCGCTGTGGCGAGATACGACACCGCGAGCACCGGACCCGCGAGCAGCGTGAGCACATTCCCGCTGAGCTTGCCCCAACCCAGGATGCTTCCACTCATCGCCGACAGTGCTACCGCGAGGATGGCCAGAGGCACCCCAACTCCGAGCCCGATGATCGCGGTTCGCTGCCTGATAGATCGGTGCTCTGCATCGCAGAAACCCCAGCGGTGCAGGGCCATCCCGAGCAGGAACATCCCCGTGATCTGGACCCCTGTGCCAGAGAGGATCATCAAGAACACGGTCGCGGAGATGTAGTTGATGAGCCGGATGAGCATCGCCTGCTTGAACGGCCCGTGCTTGGCCGCCTCAAGTTCCGCGTCCCGCCAGACGGGGTGCGTGGGATCATCGATCTCGCCTGACTGGAATCCTTCGATCAGCCGCGTGAACGGAGGCTCGCCCGCGTTTTCCTCCATGACCCGATCGAGATTGGTTTGCTCGACCGGCTGCGAACCGTCAGTCGCGACGAGTGCGCTGGGTTGTTCGTGCGTGGGAGTCGTTGCAGCTTCCCCGAGCATCCCCAGAGCGATCAGCCCCGACATCATCAGCATGGCCAGCCCGATGGCGAGAGCTGCGAGAAATGCGAGGGCTTTGGCTTTGAGTTTGATCAGCAGCATCGCGGCGAGCCCGATGAGGCTGTAGTAGAGCAAAATATCGCCGTACCAGAGCAGCACCACATGCAAGGCGCCGAGAACGAACAGCCCCGCTTGTCTGCGAACGAATGGCAACCCAAACTTCGCACCGCGGGCCTTCGCGCGGTCGTACATCATCGCAAGCCCGATCCCAAAGAGCAGCGAGAACAACGGGTAGGTCTTGGATTCGGCGAACACCTTGGTGCCATAAAATATCATCGACGAGAACAGACCCTCGCTCGACGCTGGAGCCGTACTCATCACCTCCCCCAGAGGCATCGCCATGAAGTGAATGTTGACCAGAAAGATGCCCAGCAGCGCAAGCCCGCGTGCCACATCGAGCATCTGCACACGGTTTCGTTCAGCAATCGGCCCCGCAAAGTGTTTGCTCAAGTGCTCAGTCATGTATGGTTCTCTCTGCTCACAAGGATTCTAATCGCCGCTTGGTTTCTCGATCGCGAAGGGCTGCGAACAGCTCGGCGAGATCACCCGCGAGGATCTGCGCCGTCTTGAACTTCTGGTCGAGCCGTTGGTCGGCGGTGATGTCGTCCTGAAAGCGGTACACCCGGATCTTCTCGCTCCTGCCGCCTGAACCAATCTGTGCGTTGCGGTCCGCCGAACGCTCGGCGTCGGCCCGCTGACGCTCGATCTCAGCGACTCGTGCGCTGAGCAACCGCTTGGCCTTCTCACGGTTTTGGGCCTGGCTCTTGGATTCTTGCATCCGCACTTCAACTCCCGAGGGCGTGTGAACCATGTGGACCGCGGTGGCGACCTTGTTGACGTTCTGGCCGCCGGGGCCTTGGCTCGTCGTGACGTGCTCGACGACGTCCTTGGCCCAGTCGATCGTCACCTCCACGTTCTCGGCCTCCGGCAGCACCGCGACGGTCGCAGTCGAAGTGTGGATCCGGCCCTGGGTCTCGGTCGCGGGTACCCGCTTGACCGAATGCACGCCGCCCTCGAACGCGAGCGCCGACCAGACGCCCTCGCCACGAACGCTGACGACCGCGTGACGGATGCCCCCGACCGAGGCATCGGCGTTGATCGAGAGTTGTTCCCATTTCCAACTGCGAGTCTGCGAGTACCGCTCGTACATCGCGAGCAGATCCCGAGCCCACAAGCCGGCCTCGTCGCCGCCCGTGCCCGCGCGCAGTTCGAGGATCACCGAACCGATGAGTTCGTCGTCCGAGTTGACCAGCCCCCGCATGAGCGAATCCGCCGCGAGCCCGATCGCCTCTCGCACCGTCGGAAGATACTCACGAGCAAGCTCTTGGAGGTCCGCGTCGCTGCCACTGGCAGCCTGCTCGAGTTCGTTGAGTTCGTCTCGCAGGCTCGCCCACTGCTCAAAAACGATGACCGAGCTGTCGAGGGCCGCCTTCTGAATCGCCAGATCCCGCGCTTTGCGGTGATCGCCCATCACCTCGGGCTCGGTGAGTTGGCGTTCGAGAGCTGACCTCTGCTGGGCCATCGCCTCCAGACGCTGAATCACGGGTTCTGTGAGCGACCAAGCGGAATCCATCGGACCACCATACCCTTCACATCGTCCCCTTGGCGGGCACAACCAAAGTGCTGATTTTCCCAATACACACTCTCCCGCCTACATATCCTGACGCCGAACCTGCTCGGAGTCCCCTTTGCGACCTTCCAAGAATCGGAGCTGGCCTTGTCTAACGCGATCGTGATGGAACAGCTCACCAAACGCTTCGGGAAGAAAATCGCGGTCGACCGCATGGACCTGACGCTGCCCACCGGCGCTCTCTACGGCTTCATCGGCCCCAACGGCGCAGGCAAGACCACGACCATCCGCATGGTGATGTCGATCTTGTTCCCCGATGCGGGCAAGCTCAGCGTGCTGGGCAAGGCGAGTGCTGCCGAGAGCAAGGACCGCATCGGGTATCTGCCCGAAGAACGCGGGCTCTACCGCAAGATGAAGGTCGCCGCCTTTCTGCGACACATCGGGATCCTCAAGGGCTTGGGCGGAGCGTCGCTCAAAGCGAGCGTCGATGACTGGCTCGAACGGGTCGAGCTGGGCGATGTCGCCAAGAAGAAATGCGAAGAGCTCTCCAAGGGCATGCAGCAGAAGGTTCAGTTCATCGCCTCAGTGCTCCACGAGCCCGAGCTCATCATCCTCGACGAGCCCTTTAGCGGCCTCGACCCGGTAAGCACAAGGCTCTTTCGCACGCTCATCGAGGAACAGCACGCCCAAGGACGAACCATCATCTTCTCGACGCACGTCATGGCCCACGCAGAAGAACTCTGCGATCGCATCGTGATGATTAACCAAGGCAAGAAAGTCCTCGACGGCACGATGGACGAGATCCGCAGCGAGCACATCGCCCGATCCATCCTGTTCAACCCGCTCGATGCAGTGGCAGGCCCCGAGGCGGCACGCGGGCTCCGCGAGATCGAATCGGTCGAGCCGCACGAGTCCCTCTTTGAAGCACACGTGGCCGACGGCGTTGACCCGCAGAGTGTGCTCACCAAGCTGCTGAGCGCGGTGCCTTCGAGTTCGATCGCGGTCCGCAAACCCACGCTCGAAGACATCTTTGTCGAGATCGTGACCGCTGACAAGGCAGGCGAAGCGGACGATGAATCCGCGTTGCGTGCCGAGCTTCGAGGCGAAGGCCAACGAGAAGAAGAGCCCAGTTCGGAGGTGACGTCATGAGACGCATAGCACAAGTCGCGTGGCGAGAATATGCCTCGACCGTACTGACAAAAGGCTTTATCATCGGGGCGTTCGTCGTGCCCGGGCTCATCGCGGCGGCCATGCCGTTGATTATTATCCTGATGAGCAACACCGTGGCGCCACAGGTCGTCGGCCGCATTGCGATCATCGACCGCAGCGAGATGGTCGCCATCGAGTTTGAGAAGCGTCTCGACCAGGAACGCTCTCTCGCCAACCAGGTCGCTGTTGATGCCGAGCACACCGCCGATTCAACCGGCGCACTGCTCGACAAGCTCAAGCAAGATCAGCTCGCGCGGGTCGCTGAGAACACAGCCATCCTTTCGCTCGATACGCTCGCACCCGATGCTGCGCTCGACGACGCCAAGGAGCTGTTGCGCAACGAAGAAGAGGACTCCGACAACAACGTCCTCGCGGTGCTCGAGATCGATCCCGACGCCATCCTCAAGCCCGACGACCAATCCCAGTTCGGCGGCTATGCGATCTTTGTGCGGCCCGGGCTCGATGACCGCAACATCGGCTACATCCGTGACACCATCTCGGGTGCCATCAAAACCGCTCGCTACGTCGAGAACGACGTCGTCGCTTCCGAAATCGAAGCGATGGTCACCGTCCGCGGCAAATCCACTCAAGAAGTCACCGCCACCGGTGAACGCGGGGGCACCGAGATCCTGCGGATGATGCTGCCCTTCGCGTTCATGATGCTCATCATGCTTGCGGTGATGATCGGCGGGCAATACCTGCTGACCACCACAGTTGAGGAGAAATCCAGCCGCGTTGTCGAGATCCTGCTCAGTGCGCTCTCGCCCATGCAGCTCATGTCGGGCAAAATCTTCGGCCAGATGGCCGTCGGCCTGACGCTCATGATTATCTACGGCGGGCTCTCGGGTGCGGCGCTGCTCGTCTTCGGAGTCGGTGACATCCTCACCCTCCAGAGCATCGTGCTGTTGTTTGTCTACTTCATTCTCGCGTACTTCATGATCGCTTCGCTGCTCGCTGCGGTCGGCAGCGCGGTCAACGATCTCCGCGAAGCCCAAGCATTGCAGACGCCCGTGATGATGTTCACGATGCTGCCCTACTTGTTCTGGATGCCGATCAGTCGCAACCCCAACGGCACGCTCGCACTGGTCCTGAGCTTCATCCCGCCGATCAACCCCTTTGTCATGATTATGCGCGTCACCTCCACCGATCCGCCTCCCATGTGGCAGATCTTGGTGAGCCTGCTCACCGCCGGGCTTGGCGCTTGGTTCTGTTTGTGGCTCGCAGCCAAGGTCTTCCGAGTCGGGCTGCTCATGTTTGGCAAGCCGCCGAACATCGCCACGCTCATCAAGTGGATCCGCATGGCATGAGCTTCCTCAATGCCCAAAGCACCTCGCCCATCACCAAGCACGACCTCTACGAGCTCTGCGTGCTCGGACCCGAACAGCTCGTGCCGCTGCTTGTCGCCATTCATGGCGGCGAGCCGCTCACTCTCGCTGAAGACTTCGCGGGCACCGCTGCGCTCTGCGATCACTGGGCCGCACAAAGCACCAAGCACACCGCCATCGCGGTCGATCAAGACCCCGAGACTCTTGCGTACCACCCCACGCTCAAGCATGTAACCAAGATCGCTTCGAGCGTTCTCGACCCGGCCTTGTGCATGCGCAACATCCCCAAGGCCGACGTGCTCCACGCGGGCAACTTCTCCATCGGCTACATGCACTCCCGCCAAGACCTCCTCGCGTATCTCCGCCTCGCACGCCAACGCCTCGCACCCGGCGGCGTCTTCCTCTGCGATATCTACAGCGGCGAAGGCTCGTTTGCCCCGTGTGAGATTCACCGCGAACACTGGATCCCCGACGGCCCCCACAAAGGTAAGCGTGTGCGGTACACCTGGGAACAACGCGACGCCGACCCCACCACCGGCATGGTCACCAACGTGCTCCACTTCCGCGTCGAACAAGCGGGCAAGATCGAGATCGAGTTTGAGGATGCGTTCATCTACCACTGGCGGCTGTGGTCGATCCCCGAGCTGCGCGACGCCATGACCGAAGCGGGCTTCGCCACCACTCACGTCTATAACAAACAACCCGACGCCATCGACGACGAGGGCACGGTCTATATCCGCCCGCTCGATGATCCCGCCGATCCCGCCGCCCCCCCCGACCTTGACGAGAGCTTTATTGTCTTTGTTGCTGGGCGGTGAGGCTCGGTGGTATGCTCAGAGCATGACCCCAGAGCCGCCCCAAGCCGCCCCCCGTCCAACATGTCGAGCCTGTGAGTACGACCTCAGCGGGCTGGGCGTCGATGACGTCTGCCCCGAGTGCGGGTCAAAGATCTGGGTGCCCCACCTCATGCAGCCCACTTCGGGCTACGCGATCACGTCGCTCGTCCTCGGGTGCTTAGCGATCATGCCGTGCGTTGAGTTTGGCCCGCTGGCGGTTCTGTTCGCTCTGCCCGGCGTGACCTTTGGGCATACTTCCACAGCGCAGGTCCGCCTCGGCACCCATGGCGGAGCCACAAGGGGTCTTGCGATCGTCGGTCTGATACTGAGTTACATCGGTCTCTCTCTCGGGCTCCTCGACTTGCTCGCGATGCTCGTCGTTACGTCTAGGTGAGTCCCCGGCCCTTGATGACACTCCGCGACCGGGGCGATCGCTTTATCGTCTTTGTTGCTGGGCGTTGAGATCCGCTGGTATGCTCACAGCATGAACCCAGAGCCTCACCCAAACGGTCCCCGGCCTCGATGCCACACCTGCGGCTACGAACTCACCGGGTTCGATATCGACAGCGTTTGCCCCGAATGCGGGTCAAAGATCTGGGTGCCCCACGTCATGGCGCCCACTTCGGGCTACGCGATCACGTCGCTCGTGCTCGGGTGCTTGGCGATCATGTCGTGCGCTGCCTTTGGGCCGTTGGCGTTCGTGTTCGGGCTGCCCGGCGTGATCTTTGGGCATCTCTCCACAGCACAGGTCCGCCGTGGCACCCGTGGTGGAGCCTCAAGGGGCCTTGCGATCGCCGGGCTTGTGCTGAGCTACATCGGGCTCTCGGTTGCGGTGGTCATAGTGCTGTTCTTTCTGTTGGTATTTGGAGGCTTTCTCGCCTCGGGAGCCGCGGGCGCTGCAGGGGTGGGTGGTGGCGGCTTTACGCCGATGCCCGCGGGGCCGTGACGAGAGAGTGTCTCATTGATTGATGATGGTTGGGATTCCATGATCCCCCTCGCTGACACTCGGGGCTTGTAGGAGCGAATCCCCCTCACTGACACTCGGGGCTTGTCGAGGGAGGATGGTCGTAGTCAACGTTGTCTTTACAAGCCCCAAGCGTGAGCGAGGGGGATCTTTGCTTGTAACACGGACGCCGGACCCGCGCGTAGCCCGCTCTGTTCGCATGGATCGCCTCGATTGCCCGGTCGCGTGAACTCAACCTTGCATTGACTTGTGGAAACATCACTTTGCCACGCGGCACGCCAGCTCCGCCTCATGGCTCGCCAGCTCTACCCGGTGGCACGGTCACTCTGCCACGGGGAAGGCTCAGTGTGCCGAGTGGCCAAGGTGCTTTGACGTCTGGCAGACGAACGGCGTCAAGTGGCATCGAAAGCGTGCGGGGCGTTGACCTCACGGGTGAGGAGCTCATGCCACCGGTCAAGAACCCTCGCGGACGCCCGGGGTTTGTTGAGTTCAGTCAACAGTGTCTTTACAAGCCCTGAGCGTGAGCGAGGGGGATCTTGGTACCTTCTTCCACATGCCACCGCCGCTCGCCTACTTCCTCACATGGACCACCTTTGGCACGTGGCTCCGAGGCGATGACCAGGGCTGGATCGATGGCCATGGCCACACCACACTCCGATCGAGTGATTCCCGCATCCAAACGGCTGATCGCCTGCGTGCCACACAGCACCACATCGTTCTCACTCAACAACAAAGAGCAGTCGTCGAGCAGACTATCCCAATGGTCATTGCACACCGAGGCTGGAGGCTCCACGCTCTTGCGGTTCGTACGAACCATATTCATGTCGTACTCACGGCAGACGCTGCGCCTGAACAAGTCATGTCATCGCTCAAGGCTTGGGCGACAAGAAGCCTCCGCGAGAGCGCTCTTATCTCGCCCGAGCTGAGGATCTGGACCCGCCACGGCAGCACGCGATGGATCAGCACCCAAGTCTCGCTCGATACAGCGATCGACTATGTCATCCGTTTCCAAGATCCCCCTCGCTGACACTCGGGGCTTGTAGGAGCGGATCCCTCTCACTGATACTCGGAGCTTGTAGGAGTGGATCCCTCTCGCTGATACTCGGAGCTTGTAGGAGCGGATCCTCCTCGGTGATACTCGGAGCTTGTAGGAGTGGATCCTCCTCGGTGACACTCGGGGCTTGTTGAGATGGGTTCCCGATTTCTTCTTTACAAGCCCCAAGCGTGAGCGAGGGGGAGGGGGAGGGGGAGGGGGAGGGGGAGAGTCTGTGACGTGCAAAAATGGCAACGGGCCGTGCGTTTGCCGCGACACCTTGGGGCCTGTTGGCAGTAAGCTCGCTTCATGCCCACACCCACCACCCCCCCCACCCCCACCTGCTCGAAGTGCGGCTACCACCTCACCGGCCTAGGCGTCGATGACGTATGCCCCGAGTGTGGCACCGCGATTTGGCAGCAAGAGGGGGTACAGTCCATCTCGGGGTTCGCGATCACGGCACTGGCGATGGGGTGGCTTGTGCTCTCGTTGCTCGTGATTGAGAACATTATTTCTTTTGATAGCCTCTTTGGTATCGGCACAATGATTGCGTTGGGAATGACCGGCGTGATCTCTGGGTATCTGGCCACCGTTCAAGTCCGACGTGGCACCCGAGGCGGAGCCACCAAGGGGATCGCGATTGCAGGTATGATACTGAGTGGCACCTTGCTCTCTCTCGGGCTGCTCACGATGTTCGTCGGTATGGTTATAGGTTTCCGTATATGACACTCCGCGACCGGGGCGATTCATGCCGCCCCTCGGACGTGGTGCAACGCTCGTGCGCCACCCCCAATGACAGAGACATACCATGCCAACACCCATCACCCCCACCTGCTCGAAGTGCGGCTACCATCTCACCGGCCTAGGCGTCGATGACGTCTGCCCCGAGTGCGGCACCACGATTTGGCGGCAAGAGGGAGTGCAGTCCATTTCGGGCTTTGCAATCACATCGCTGGTGATGGGATGTCTCGCGATCACATGGCTCGTGATGGAGGGTATCTTTTTTTATACGGTTAGCCTCTTTGGTATCGGTGCAGTGATTACGTTGGGATTGACCGGCGTGATTTTCGGGCATCTCTCCAACGCGCAAGTCCGACGTGGAACCCGAAGCGGTGCCACCAAGGGGATCGCGATCGCTGGTCTGATACTGAGTTACTTCGGTATTTCCCTCAGGATCCTCTCACTGCTCGCACTGCTCGTCGGTTTGGTTATAGGTTTCCGTTTTTGACACTCCGCGACCGGGGCGATTCATGCCGCCCCTCGGGCGTGGTGTCACGCGCTTGCCGGTTGGGCCGTCAGGTCCAACCGAGGCAAAGTCCGGGCGAGCTCATAACGTCTCTGCAAAAATGGCCGCGGGCTCCGGGTTGTCCCCAGAGCCCGCGATCGGTTCGGCGTGGCCTATAAGCCGAGTTATGTCCAAGGGGTGGTTTCCCGATCCAAAGGACCCAGACCTGCCCCTGTGAGCGACCATTTCTCTGCCCGCGCCGTTGCCGACGCGATCAAGAGCCCGCTCATCGAGCGCTTGCGCTCAACGAGCGTTACAGCTCTTAGCACCCTACCCGTCCCGATCGACCGGACCGGCCGCGAGACTTACTTGGGCTTGCACGCAGCGGGGTTTACCGTGCCCCGGCTGTCACCAGCCGAGCGGTGCGCTCTTACCGCACCCTTTCACCCTTACCTGTGCCCCGGGTGCCCTTTCGAGCGCCCTTTCGGGTGCCCTATCGGGTACCAGAGCCATCGGCGGTTTGCTTTCTGTGGCACTGTCCCTCGCCGGGGAACCGTCCCGACGGGTGGGCGTTACCCACCGCTGTGTCCTGCCGTGCTCGGACTTTCCTCACGCCGGGATCCCGCTAGGCGACATCCAGGCGCGCGGCCGCTCAGCCACGCTAAGCACAGTGTACCCACAATCCGATACCATGCCACCTGAACCGATCATTCATGTCGGCTCACGGAGGTCCCATGCAACCCGCTGTCCGCACCGCGGTCTGGCTCACCGACGATCAAGTCCCGCTGGCTCAAGAGGTCGCCCGCCGCGCCAATCTCCAGTTGACCATCGCGGGCACGCCTGTTCGAGGCCGATCCCCCGCGATCGCATCTGCCCTCGAAGCCCAGCCCCACGACGATCTCCGCAAGCTCTTGCTCGAAGCCGACGTCGAGCTCGTCTGGATGCTCTGCGCCGACGGCCTCAATGAAGACCCCACGCCGCTCGTCTCGGCACACGAACGAGGCGTCAGACTCGCGAGCCTCGAACCCATCCCGGCGAGTGCGATCACCATCGCGCATTCCCGCTGGCAGCAAGCCATCGACTCGATGACCGTGTGCGATCTCGTTCGGCTCTGCCCGCTCGACCGCTTCTCGCGCGCAGCCCGCGACGCGGCCGATCTGCTCGATCTCTTCGGCGTCGCCAGCGTCCTGAGCATCGACGCGATCTGTGCGCCCCACGAAGGCACGCTCGGTTCACGCCTCCTCAGCGCTATCGACCAGGTTCATGCGCTGCTCGGCGAACCCGAAGCCGTCAACGCGGTCTACACACCGCCGCCATCCGACAGCCCCATCGTCGCAGCGCCCGGAGACGATCTCTACCACCTCCACGGCTCGATGTCCGCTGCCATCCGCCTGGCCGATGGTCGCGGCGCCACGATCCTCGTGAGCGATCAATCCGACGACTGGCACCGCACCATGACCCTCATCGGTGCCAAGGGTCGCCTCACCATCAGCGACACCGGCTCGAACTGGTCGGGTGAACCCGAACCCACCACCGAAGGAGGCGACCTCGCGGTTCGGCCCAACGACGCGGCCGAGGCGATCGCGTGGAGCCTTCGGCGATTGCTCGATCCGGGCTTGCCCGCAGAACGCCCGACGAATCTTACTTCGTTGCTCGCAACCGCACAGACGGCGTTGCTCAGTGCTCGCACGGGTCAGGCCGAGACGATCGCGACCGTTCGCCGCATGGCGGGAGTGCTGTAAGCGGATCACTACAGTTGCTTCTTGAACGAGCCCCGAATGTGAATGAGGGGGTCTTGCAGTGCAATGAAGCATCCCCCTCCCTCACGGTCGGGGCTCGTTCAAGAAGCACATCGTAATATTAGCTCCACCTTGTCAGGTGCCATGCTTTCTTTCCTCGGCGAAGCGCGATGACTCTCTCGTGCAGCAGATCGCTCGCAGTGAGCCGAGCATCTTTCGCCACTTTGTGGCCGTTGACCGCAACCGAGCCGTTGGCGATGAACTCGCGGGCCTCGCGTTTGCTCTTGGCCAGTGACGTTTCGATGAGCACCTCGACGAGATCCACGCCATCGCCTTCGAGCGAAGCCTTCGCGTGGTCGCTGCTGGGAAGCTCGGCGAAGACCTGTTCGAGCAGGTCGAGCGTCAAGGCGTCGATCTCGCCGCTAAAGAGCGCCCGGCCTGCGCTGGCCGCTGCTTGGGCCTCCGCTGGGCTATGCACCAGGCTCGTCGCCTCCATCGCCAGAATCTTCTGCGCCTCGCGTTTATGAGGCTCGTCAGCATGCGCACGCTCGATCTCCTCGATCCGCTCACGACTTAGCAGCGTGAACAGCTTGAGGAACCGCACCACGTCCTCATCGGTCGTGTTGAGCCAGAACTGGTACATCGCATACGGGCTCGTGCGCGCAGCGGTGAGCCATACCGCTCCGGTCTCGGTCTTGCCGAACTTGCCGCCGTCGGCTTTGGCAACCAGCGGGCAGGTCAGGCCGTACCACCGACCTTCATAGGCGATCGAAGCGACGCCGTCTTCGCGGGCCGCCGCGTCGATCGTTTTGCCGTGCTCTTTGACGTACTCGCTCTCGGCTTGTGATTCAACGCGACGCCGGATCAGATCGCAGCCTGCGGTGATGTTGCCGTACTGATCGCTGCCGCCCATCTGGAACGTCACCCCCTCGTGCTCATAGAGGTGCGCAAAGTCGTACGCCTGCAGGATCATGTAGCTGAACTCGGTGTAGCTGATGCCTTGATCGCGGTTGTGCAACCGCTCGCGCACGGACTCCTTGGCCATCATCTGGTTGACACTAAAGTGCTTGCCCACATCGCGGAGCAGCTCGATCGCGGAGAGCTTGGAGATCCAGTCCGCGTTGTTGACCACCACCGGCGAAGCTAGACCCGCGCCGCGAAACACGTTCTCGAAGATTGGTTTCTGCGCTTCGATGTGCGCGCGCACCGTGTCGTCGGTCATCAGCATCCGCTCGGCCGATTTGCCCGAAGGGTCGCCGATGAGCCCGGTGCCGCCGCCCATGAGCACGACGGGCGTGTGGCCCGCGCGCGCAAAGTGAACCAGCATCATGATCGGGACAAGGTTGCCGATCGTCAGCGAATCGGCCGTCGGATCAAATCCGGCGTAGGCCTTGCGAGGGTTTTTGCCGGGGTCGGCGAGATGCTCGCCCAGCGCGTCGGTGTGGGTGCAGTCCTTGAACATGCCCCGCCAGCGGAGTTCATCGAGGAAGGAGAGAGAGGTCGCTTTGGTGGGGGAGTCTGTCATCTGGCTCAACGCTACCCGCTCCGATTCCGCTGTGCTCGCTGGCCGGGCCAGAGAGCGTTGGCTATGCTCTCTTTGCGGCAACTGAGACTCAATCGCAGAGAACTTGCTGGCCACACACACTCTTTCAATGGGAAATTCTCATCATGCGTTCAACCGAGATCCTGCGTCTGGCTGCCTTTACGCTCATGGCCCTGCCCGCGACCGCCCAGACCATCCACGCCTCCTACGACCAGCCCACCTTCGACCGCTGGAACTACCCGTTCAACCTGGCTGAGCCGGGCACTCGGATCGCTGCGACCACCTTTAGCTCGGGGCTGCTACCGGGTCAGTTCGACGACCGCGACGCGCAGTTTCTCAACAGCTTCATCACCGCGGGCGACATCGCGCCGGGCCAAGGCGCGAACAACTACCATATCCTCAGCGCGACCTTCACTGCCACGCTCTCGTTCGGGGCGTTTGGCTACTCCGATTCCTATGACCCGGGCACGATCAACACCGGCGGCACGTCCATCGACCTGTTCGGGACCGGATTCCGTGGCGGACTCAACGCCTTTGCCTATGGCGAAGATTTCGCTTGGGGCTTCGGCGACCCCACCAGCGAAGACCTCCGCAACGCCTTCGCTACCGACAACCAGCTGCTTTCGGGACGCGATGTGTCGAACCAGAATCGTGACGGGCTCACGGTCACTCCCTTTGCGATCGGACAGATCGCGGGTGAAACCTCGGGCTCGACTGTCAATGCTGCGGGCCAACTCGTCACGTTCGAGATCAACCTCGACAACCCCGACGCGGTCGCGTATCTCCAGGAAGCGCTCGACTTTGGCATTCTCAGCCTCACCGTCAGTTCGCTGCACAAAACCAGTCAGCAGAACAACATGGGATTCCCGGGCTTTGCCACCAAGGAGCACCCGGTGTTTGGCGCTCCGACGCTGGACCTCAATGTGCGCATTGTGCCGACGCCCGCGAGCGTTTCGCTCCTGGCGTTCGGGTGCATTGCAGCAACCCGTCGGCGTCGCTAAACCTCTCTCCACCGGGACACTCAAGGCATGTTCGAGCCCCTTCCGGCAGGAAGGGGTTTTTCGTATTCCAACCCCAAAAGTATCCCAGGCTCGCTACTTCTCGCGGTCAATCACCGCGAGAGCCAGCAAATCAAGCATCTCTCTGGGCAGGCTCTCGGGAAGCATCGCGATCTTCTCGCGTGCCCGCTGCACATGATCGGCGGCAATCGTGCTCGCATAAGCGACCGATCCCGTCGATTCTGCGAGCAATGCAAGCGAGCCCCGCGCATCGGGATCGCCCTCGGCGGCTGCTTCGAGCAACGTGATCGACGCACCGCGGTCATCCGCATGCGCCAGATGGTGAATCAACGGCAGGGTCAGCTTGCTCTTCTCGACGTCCTTGCCGACGCTCTTGCCCACGACCGCTTCTTCGCCACGAAGGTCGAGCAGGTCATCCTGAATCTGGAACGCAATCCCCAGCTCACGCCCGACGCGGTCCATGCGGGCAGCCACTTCATCGCCCGCATCCGAGGCGCGCGCACCCAAGGTCGCAGCAGCCCCGATGAGCGCACCAGTCTTGCGCTCAACAATCTCGAAGTAAGTTTCCTGGGTCATCTCAAAGTCGCCGCGATGATGAAGCTGGAGCAGCTCGCCTGCGCACATCGCCATCGACATCCGCCCGACGAGGCCTGCGGTCTGGGCTTCGCCCAGTTGTGCGCACAGCTCGAACGCGGCGGCGATGAGATAGTCCCCGAGCATGACCGCGGGCTCGTTGCCGTGCAGATGGTTGACGGTCAGCCCGCCGCGCCGGTGATCGGCCTCATCGAGCACGTCGTCGTGAACGAGCGTCGCCATGTGGATCATCTCGCACACCGCTGCAACAACGATGTGCCGATCGGTCAGCACCGTTTCCATCGTCTTAAGAGTTTGTGGTTTGGGTATGCAGGCGAGTCCGCTCAGCAGGCACAGCACGGGCCGAAGCATCTTGCCGCGATAGCGTTCGACGTGGCTCAGCAGGTTTTGGACGGGTGCGAGTTCGCCCGAGAGCTGGGCCTCGAAGCGTTGTTCGACCCGGACAAGCCCGGCGAGGAGCACGTCTTGGACGGGTTCGAGCCGAGCCGGGATTTCGAGCACGCCGCGCATGGAGCGATGATAGGTGTGCCGGTTGGCAGCACGCGAGAATCCCCCTCCCTTACGGTCGGGGCTCGTATGAGAAAGGACCGCTTCGTGGAGATCGCGAATCGCTGGAGATTACTTCTCTGCGACGAGGTAGCAGATGAACGCGGGATCGGCGTCGCCTACTTCGCGTGGGGTGAACTCGCCGTTGCCCTCTTGGGGGTCGTCGGGATCTTCGCCTTCCCAGTAGACGGTTGATTTGGCGAACCCGGCTTCTTCGAGCATCTCAAGAATCTCGGGGAGTGACCAGACCCGCCATTCGTAGGTGAACGCTTCTTTCATCTTGGAGCCGTCGCGGAACTCGAAGTGAATGTGGCAGAGCATCGTCGCCGAGATGGGATCAAACTTGGACTGATCCCAGACGTAATCGAACCCGTCTTGCTCGCGTGTTTCTTCGACTTCGGAGACGGCCTCGGACCCGCCGTAGAAATCGAGAAAGAACACCCCGCCGTCGGCGAGGCTCTTGCGCACACTCTCGAAATACGCCCGCAGTTGTTGGCGGGTGCGGAAGATCCAGTAGCTGAAGTTCATCGCGAGGACGACATCCGAGCCGGTGCCTTGTGACCCCGTGTCGCACACATCGCGTTCGAGCAGTTCGACCCGTGCGCGTTGCTCATCGCTGAGCGTCGGGAAGTTGTGTTCGACTGCCCAATCGAGGGTGGACTTGTCGAGATCGACTCCGACAGCAGTGTTTTCGGTGCGTCGTTTGACCCATTCGCAGCAGGTGTTGGCCGTGCCGCAGAAATCTTCACGAACTCGAACGGGCAGGCGGCCCTTGAGGGTCTCAAATGTCTGTTCGATGAAGTCGATCTCGGCCTCGACGTTCTGGACGCTGAGGCCGTAGAGGACGTGCCGATCTGACTTGGCAGCGGTGTACTTGGGTTCGATGATCTGCTTGTGCTTTTTCTTCTTCTTTTTCGACATGAGCGGGCAGTGTAGCGGCAAGACGGCTCGCTGACTCCCCCCCGTCGCCAACCACCCCCTCCTCCATTTCCCGCTACGCTCATCTCCATGCCAAAGCGGGCGTTCACCTTCTATCAGCGTCACCGCATCGTCAATGTCAATCTGAACATCATCGGTGCCGGTCTGCTCGCGATCGCTCTGAGCAAGCTGCCCGTGCTCTGGGTCACGAGCTGGATCGGTCCCGAGCACAAGCTCATCAACTCGCTCGTCGCTGCCATCATCGACGGCGTGGTCGATATCGCCCTCTACTACATGCTCCACTGGGTCGCCAACCACTGGAGACCGGTCAAGGTCGCATCACATGACCACGAGCCCGACGAGTCGTTCTGGAAAAACGCCACGCTTGTACAGTTTGAACGCATCGCCCTGACACCCGCGTTCTACATCATCGCCATCGGCGGCATGTGGGGGCTCCAGCACTTAGGCATGCAGGCGAGTTGGGCGTTCGTGATCGCGTTCGCTGGGGCGATTCTGTGTACCCGCATCGTCCACACGATGTGGGGCCTGTGGAGCGGCCGATTCGAGCCGATCCCGCTCGACGAGTTCCGATTCCGACGCTCGAAGACTCCAGCGGACTCAGCCCACGACGATGCTTGTGACGACGACACCGACCCGCACACCTCATAGACTCCCCGCATGTGCGGCATCGCGGGCGTGATCCGCATCCATGACCCAAGCCAAGGCCACCCCCCCCATCCCCTCGAAGCCATCCCCGAGGCGTGGCTCGACGTGCTCGATGAATCCATCAAGCACCGTGGACCCGATGGCCAAGGCCGATTCCGCGATCGAGCCATCCGCCCCGATGGCACCGTCGTCGACGTCGCGCTCGTCCATCGTCGCCTGAGCATCATCGACCACGCGGGCGGCCATCAGCCGATGGTCCACGACGGGCAGAGGCTCCGACCCGACCTCACCTATCAGCCCGGCGAGACACCCAAGCTGGCGCACGAGATCGCCCCGGGCCTGCCATTGGTCGCGGTCGCGTTCAACGGCTGC
>CAYUVO010000021.1:0-35473 GCA_964448185.1 uncultured Phycisphaeraceae bacterium | reverse complement strand
GGAACGATCCGATCATGAGCCGAAGCGTGGTGCTCTTGCCCGAGCCCGAGCCGCCCATGATGACCATGGTCTCGCCGGGCATCACGTCGAGGTTGATGTCGTCGAGGACGACTTTGCCGTCAAATGCTTTGCGAACACTCCGCAGCGAGATCATCGCCTCGGGATTGGGCTCTGATGAGAATCGGGTGTCCGAAGCCTCCGCGGCGGCTTGATCCGTCGATGGCACAGCCTCGGATTTTTCAGCAGATGAACTCACGATCCGCCACTATACAGGCGCGACACGCCCGGCGTAGCCATCGTTCTTTGGCACGAGCTAGGGCACCAGTTCCATGATCGAGCCGTCGGCCCGCAGGAACGCAATCTGGTAGATGTTGCCTCGGAAGGGGTTGCTGGAGTTGCCCGCGTTCTCGATATCCATCTGTGTGGCCACGACGACGAACATGACCGGGCCACCCGAGGTGTTGAAGACCAACGGGATCGGAGCGTCGCCCGGATAGCTCTGGAAGACCTGCCCCGATGCCGCGAATGAGCTGAACATGCCGCCGATGGTGGTGTCAAGCTCTCCGAGCGTGCCGTAGTCGGCCTGATACGCCGCGACGAACTCTGCGAACGCTTCGTCGCTGGTATCCGTCGACGCCTGCGCGGTCAGCAGCTTGCGAGCGGTGTCAAAGTCGCCCGATTCCATCGCGATGACTTCGGTGCTCAGGTCGATGAGGAAGCCTTGAGCCTCTTTCCATGCCTTTGCTCCGCCGATCGCCAGCCCGCCCCAGAGCATCGTCACCAGCACGCCGACGATGATGCCCGTCCACGCCATCCCCCGGCCGCCGAGCCTGCCGTTGGCCCCGCCGATCGAGATGATCGCACCAATGCCCATAAACGTGCCCAGCACGCTTAGGCCCGGGATGCAGCAGATCAGCGAACTAATCATCGACAGCAGCGCGAGGATGCTGGTGCGTTCGGGCTCAGCCACGGGGCTGTGGGGGCTGCCGAAATCCGTCATCGTGGGGGCATTAGACATGGCGCAAGCGTAGCGGGGTTGATGGGGGTGGGGAGGAATGGCGGGAAGGGAATGCCAGCAAGAACACCGAGGATCAAGTCGGCAGTGCCGCGCTGAGCCGCTCGACGCATTCGCTCAGGATCGCTGCCGCCTCGTCCACCTCGTCGGCGGTGGTGTGCTTGCTGATCGAGAATCGCAGCGAGCCATGGGCGAAGGGCTCAGGCACGCCCATTGCCACGAGCACCGGGCTGGCCTCGATCGAGCCTGACGAGCACGCCGAGCCGCCCGAACAGCACACGCCGCGTTCGCTCAGCGAGAGCAGCAGGGCTTGGCCGTCGAGCCGGGGGAACCCGATGTTGGTGGTGTTCCAGACACGCTCGGCGGGATCAGTCGGGCCGTTGACGCGGGCGGTTGGATGGTCCTTGAGGACCCGCTGCTCGAAGCGGTCGCGGATGGTTCGTTGCTGCTCACGGCGAGACTCGTCCTTGAGCCACTCGCGGGCCTCTCGTGCCGCGATCCCGGTGCCGATGATGCCCGGTGTGTTCTCGGTGCCGCCGCGCCTGCCGAGTTCTTGCGAACCCATAAGGGTGGGCTTGCAGCCGATGCCCGAGCGGATCCAGAGGAAGCCGACCCCCTTGGGGCCGTAGAACTTGTGCGCCGATCCGGTGAGCAGATCAACGGGCAGCGTGCGCACGTCGGTGGGCATTTTGCCGATCCACTGCGTGGCGTCGGTATGGAAACAGACGTTGGCTTTGGCGCAGATCTCGCCGAGGCGTTCGATGGGCTGGATCGCGCCGGTCTCGTTGTTGGCCCACTGGATGCTGACCAGCGCCACATCGCCCTCTTCGAGCAGCTCGGGCAACGCCTCGGGGATGACGAGCCCTTTGGCATCGAGCGGCAAGTAGCGAACCTCCTGGCCTTGAGCCTCGAACGTCTTGGCGAGCATTCGGACCGCAGCGTGCTCGCCGTGATTGGTGACGAGCACTGATTTTCCGGTGGCGGCGATGGTGCCCCGGATGGCAAGATCGAGAGCTTCGGTGCCCGAACCAGTAAAAACGATCTCGCGGGGGCGGGCTCCGACCAGATCGGCGATCTCCCGCCTTGCCAGCTCGATCGCATGGCGGGCTTCTTGACCCGGGCGGTGCAGGCTCGACGGGTTGGGCCAGAGCTTGCAGAGAGCCTGAGCCATCGCTTCGCATACGCCCTTGCTGGGCTGGGTCGTTGCGTTGTTGTCCAAATACAGCACTGCCCAGAGCGTAGGAGGCATGGGGCGAGTTGGGCAGGAAGGGAGGCTCTGAGGGTCGGGCTCTTAGGGGGGGCCTTCGGTGCCACGGCCGACGAGAATCCGGGCGATGACTTCCTGAACGTGCATGCCGGTGGTGGCATCGACGCCGTGGCCGGGGATCTGCATCGCCGAACTCACGCCGTAACCGAGCCCGGTGTAGATCACCATCCACGCCATAACATAAAAAAAAAAACGGCTGGTGACCCGGTGGTTGTCCTGGGCATGTTGGAGTTCGTCTTGAAGAAAGTGGTGCAGCTTGCGGAGGTGGTCCTCGACCGCTTCACGGATGACCTCTTCATGCCCGACCTCTGAAATGGCTTGGAGAAACACGCGGTAGCCCAGGCGGCCCGAATCGGCAACCATCGGGTTGTCCCCGATCAGCCGTTTGAGCCGTTCAGCCGGGTCGTCGGCACCCGCAAGATGCTCGCTCCAGCGTTCGAGGGTCTGTTCACCCGTGCGACGGATGAGCTCGACAAACAGGTCGCGTTTGGACTTGAAGTGTCGGTAGATGATCGGTTCGGTGACGCCGGCGGCTTTGGCGAGCTCGGCGGTGGTGGAGCGCGCATAGCCACGTTCCGCGAACAGGTCGGCGGCACAATCCAGAAGCTGGGTACGTCTTTCGGCGGCGGGCAGTCGGCTCATCGCTGTTCCTGATCGGTCGCGTCCCCCCGGGGGCGTGAACTCTGGTCACTGGCACGGTATCGCGCAGATGTTGCGTCTGCTCGGTCTGGAGCCTGATTGATTTTTGGGGCGGTGATGGTGGGGCTCCTTGGTTGACCCCAGAGCGGGACGGGATCGTATCCACCTTTGGAAAAGGGTTGGCACCGGAGGATTCGCGTGAGGGTCAGGGTGGTGCCTCGGAGGGCGCCATGGTGGCGGTAGGCCTCGAGGCCGTACTTGCTGCAACTCGGCTCGAATCGGCATTGGCCGCCCATGAGGGGTGAGAGAGTGATCCGGTAGAGGAGGATGACCGCAGTAAATGGCAGGCTGGCAAGACGCCCAAGGCGCGTGGGTCCTGAGCGGTTGGCAGGGGCATCAAGCGGGGTTGAGGGCGGGTCACGCTCCACGAGACGCTCTTTTATGCCATTCTCGCGAAACTCGTGCCGCGAGGGTGGTAAACGCCTCCTGATACTGCTTGGTGGTCATGGGTGGGTGCGATCGGACCGCGATGACCCAGTCGTAGCCGATGGCTTCGGGAGCAGAGGGAAGCTCAGCGCGGCTCAAACGGAACGCCTCGCGGAGCCGACGCTTGACCGCGACCCGACGCACCGCACCGCCCACCCGCTTGCCAACCGACAGCCCGAGCCGATGCTCGGGGGACTTGTTCGGTACCGCGATGAGCATGAACGGCCCCGACGCCTTACGGACGCCCGTCTTGAAGACGTGTGAAAACGCATCCGATCCCGAGAGCCGATGGCGTCTGCGAAAGGTCGCTCTGGGTGATGGTGCGGGGGGTGTCAGAGGCACGATGACCCATGATATGGGCATGATACGGGCCAGCAGCCAAGTTCCGATTCAGATGGATCGTCGTTTGGGTTCAGCCGCGGGCAGCAAGCCCACGAGGACCATCAGCGCCGAGACGATCACGAGCCAAGGCCGAGAGCTTCGGCTGGTGGTCAGGCGTTCGAGCAAGGACCTCGCCTCGGGCGGCGGCGGGGGCATGGCCTGGGGCGGGTCGAGATCCGGGAGGATGTTGGCATCGGGGAGCTGATCGCGGGAGAGGCGGGCCCCGATGAGCGGCGTTCGGCCCTCGGGCAAGCGTCGGAGCTGGGTGAGCACGAGTGAGCGGACCACGGTGGGATCCCTCGATTCGACGGCTGCGAGATATTGTTGATGGCGAAAGAACCGCTCTTTTTGGATGGCTTCGGCGGCCAATGCCCGGTCGCGTTGCCAGACCACGACCCGCAGATCGGCCTGCGCAGGCAGGATGACCGCCGAGGCGAGCAGGGCGAAGCCTGCGATGAGGAAGAGCCACGAGGGGCTGGGCAAGTTGAAGAGTGGGCGACCCATCGGTGAGGTGGTATCGGCCAAGAGCGATCGTTGGCTCTACACTGGCGGCGCATGCGTCGACGGGTTGCGATTACAGGTCTTGGAGCGGTTTCGGCGCTGGGCACCGGGATGGACGCTCTGTGGGCAGGCATGGCGGCTGGCATGGGGGGGGGCAGCGGGCTCGGGCCGATCACACGCTTTGATCCAGCGGGGTTCGCTTCACGGCTCGGGGGCGAGGTTCCCGCTCAAGATGGCAAAGCCTTTAGTGCCCGCGACCACGTGCCCAAGAGCTACCGCAAAGCGGTCAAGGTGATGGCTCGGGATATCGAGCTTGCGGTGGCGGCTGCGGGTGAGGCGGTGCGCGATGCGGGTCTGGTCACGCGGATCGAGGCTCAAGACGGAGCGACAACGTATCCGGGCGGTCGCCTCGGGTGTCAGATCGGTGCGGGTCTGATCGCAGCGGAGACGACCGAGCTGAGTCGGGCGCTGACGACGAGCGTGGTGGAGGTGGATGGGGGGGCGGATGGCGAGGAGCGGTTTTGCTGGTTGCGATGGGGCAGTGCGCCTGGATCTCAACCCGGGGTTGATGGCGCGATGGCGAACTTGCAGCCTTTGTGGTTGCTCAAGTATCTGCCGAACATGCTCGCGTGCCACGTTTCGATCTTGCATGGCTCCGAGGGTCCGAGCAACACGATCACCTGTGGCGAGGCCAGCGGGTTGCTCAGCGCTGGAGAAGCTGCGCGGGTCATCGAGCGTGGCGATGCCGAGGCGTGCTTTGCGGGTGGAGCGGAGAACAAGCTCAACTTGCTCGGGATGGCCCGGATGGAGCTCGCGGGCCGATTGGCTTCGACGGGCGAGAGCACCGATGCGGGCTTGTTCTGTCGGCCTTATGACTTTGCATCAACGGGAGGGCTGCTCGGTGAGGGCGGCGCGGTGGTGATGGTCGAGGCGCTCGATGAAGCGATGGCGCGCACAGTAAAGGTCTATGCAGAAGTCGCGGGGTTTGGCGCGGGGCAGTCGGGGCTTGTGATGTCGGGGCTGGGGCTCGAGTTTGAGCGAGCCGAGGACGGCCCGGCAGTGAATCATGGGCTGGCGGGAGCGATCGAATCTGCCTTGGACGATGCGGGGATCAAGGCAGGCGAGGTCGACGCGATCGTGCCTGCAGCGATGGGAGTTGGTTGGCTTGATCGCGCCGAGGCGGGCGCGCTGCGAGCGGTGTTCGGCGCGCGGTTAGCATCGGTGCCACTCGTGACGACGCGGCCGTTCGTGGGCGAATGCATGGCGGGCGCGGGAGCGTTGCAGCTTGCAGTGGGTGCAAAGATGGTCGCTGAGCAAATGTTGCCCGCGAGGCTTCACGGCTCGAAGCCAGCCGACGGCTTGCTCGCGGGGACAAGCTCAGCTACGAGTGCTGTGCTCAAGACGGTGCTGGTGTGTTCGAGTTCGATGGGCGGACAGAACGCGGCGATTGTGTTGCGGCGGGTGGAGAGTGTTGGTGGCGGTTGATTCAATATGCTGATGCTGCGGGCGCAGCGTCGGGCAATCTACAAACTTCTATGGAGATCCAACATGGGCGACAGACATCACAGCAGCGGGCATGGGGGCGGGCGCAAAGGCGGGCACGGTGGTGGCGGGAGTGGTGGAGATCGGCGGGGGATCCCGCTAAGCGATCTTGATCCGGCGTTGACGGAGATGAGCCGAAAGGTGATCGGGTGTGGTATCGAGGTTCACAAGATCCTCGGCCCCGGGTACGACGCGGACGTGTATCTCAAGGCGCTCTGTTTGGAGCTTGACGAGGAAGAGGTGAGCTATCAGCTCAACCACTCGTTCGATGTTGACTTTGATGGCGACATCGTGGGCCAGACGGTCGCGACGATGTATGTCGGCGAGCGGTTTTTGGTTGAGGTGCTGGCGCGGGTGGGCGAGGTGGGGTCGGCAGAGAGGACCAAGCTGCGCGCACAACTGCGAGCGGCGGACAAGGAACTCGGGCTGATCGTCAACTTCGGTGAGCGCCGGCTCAAGGACGGCTTGGTGCGTGTGCTCAACCACGACAAGCTCAACCCGCAGCCCGAGGACGACCACGAGTACGAGGACGACGAGCCCAGTGAGTGAAGTGTGGAGATCGCCATGAGTGAACGCTCGCTGGAGAACCAATCGGCCAAAGAGAACGCCAGACGTGTGGTCATCACGGGCCAAGGGGCGGTGACGCCTCTGGGTCATGACGTGGCGCAGACGTGGGCGGGGCTGCTCGCGGGTCGCAGCGCGGTGGGGCCGATCGAGGGGTTCGAGGCGGGGCAGTTTTCGACGAACTTTGGAGCCGAGGTCAAGGGGTTTTCGCTCGACGATCATCTGTCGGCGGAGCAGGTTCGTGTGCATGTTCAGGCGGGCCGGAGCACACGCTTTGCACTGGCGAGTGCTCAACAGGCGTGGCAGCAGGCCGGGCTTGGTGCGCACAAGGGCCTCGAAGCGCGCACGGTGGGGGTGTATCTGGGCGCGGGCGAAGGGACACCCGACTACGAAAACTTCGTGGACGTGAACCTCGAAGGGTGGGATGCCGATCAGCGACAGAGCGATCCGGTCAAGTGGGCCAAGTCCGCGATCGCACGGCTCAGCGCGCTCCGCGAGTTCGAGCAAGAGCCCAACGTGGCGGTGGCGCATGTCGCCGAGTTGGTGGGGGCTTGTGGCCCGGCGATGAACTGCATGACCGCGTGCGCAGCGAGCACGCAGGCGATTGGCGAAGCATCGGCGATCATCCGGCGGGGCGATGCGCAGGTGATGCTTGCGGGCGGGTGCCATTCGATGCTGCACCCCTTGGGGATGACGGGGTTCATGCGGCTTACCGCGATGAGCACGAGGCGAGATGAACCCGAGCGAGCGTCGAGGCCGTTTGATCGCGGCCGCGACGGATTCGTGATGGGCGAAGGCGCCGGGATCGTGGTGCTTGAATCGCTCGACCACGCGCTCGAGCGCGGCGCGAACGTGCTCGCCGAAGTCGCGGGCTTTGGGTCGTCAGCCGACGCGTTTCGGATCACGGACATGCACCCTGATGGCTCAGGCGCGACGATGGCGATGGCGGGGGCGATGCGCCAGGCGGGGCTCGATCCGCATGCGGCTCGCGAGGGCGGACGCCCGATGGTGGACTACATCTCGGCGCACGGCACGGGTACAAAGGAAAACGATTCGGTCGAGACTCGTGCGATCAAGGCGCTGTTCGGCGAGCAGTCGAGCTCGCTTGCGGTGAGTTCGATCAAGTCGATGATGGGGCACCTGATTCAGGCAGCGGGTGTGGTGGAGGTGATCGCGTGTGTGCAGGCGATCGGGACGGGGTGGTTGCCGCCGACGATTAATGTGGACGATCAGGATCCCGAGTGCGATCTAGACGTGGTGCCCAACGCGGCTCGGGATCTGAATGCGCTGGGCGGGGCTCAGGGCGGGGGACGGGGCGGAGTTGATGTGTGCCTGACGAACAGCTTCGGGTTTGGGGGCCAGAACGATTCGTTGGTCTTGTGCCGGTTCTAGGGGTAGACCAATCAGAGAGAAAGCGGGGGGCGCTATCATCGACTTCTTGCCTACGCCTGCGTCTTCCCCCGGTTCCCTACCAGTTGGAGTGAGCGATGTCTGAAGCGGTTACGAAGTCAATGGACGAGATCATGTCGCTGTGCAAGCGGCGTGGGTTTATCTATCAGGCGAGCGAGATCTACGGCGGGATCAACGGCTTCTGGGACTACGGCCCGCTGGGTGCGCAGCTCAAGAAGAACCTGCGCGATGCGTGGTGGACCGACGTCGTGATGCTGGGTTGCAACGGCAAGCTCGGTCCCAACGGCAAGCCCGTGCGGATCGTGCCGGTGGACACGAGCATTATTCAGAACCCCAAGGTGTGGGAAGCCAGCGGACACGTTGGCGGGTTCAATGATCCGATGGTGGATGACAAAGAGACCAAGCAAAGGTTTCGAGCAGACCATCTATACGGCGTGCACTTCCTGCCAGACGTGCCGTACAGGACTCCCGATCGAGATAATCATCATGCCCAGCAGGTGATCGCCGGCATCGATGTGGACGAGCAAGTACCCGATCGGACGGTGGTCGCGTCATCCGCGAGCGAAGCTGCGAGCATTCTTCAAATGATGAAGGCACGTGATTTGGCTGGGCACGACGTTGCGGGATACAGAGCGGACGAGGACGAGGCCAGGCTGCACTTGGGGAACGGGGGATCAGGCATTGTCCGGCCTGTGGTGGAGAAGCTGTTAGCCGAGCAGCCAGAAAGAGTTCCCTCACCTTTCACCGGGAAAGCTGGTTCGCTCACCGCTCCTCGCGCGTTCAACCTGATGTTCAAGACGGTGCTCGGCGCGACGGGCGACGAAGAAAACAACAAGGCGTATCTGCGCCCGGAGACGGCGCAGGGGATCTTCATCAACTTCAAGAACGTGGTGGACACGACGCGGGTGGGCGTGCCGTTCGGGATTGCACAGACGGGCAAGGCGTTTCGTAATGAGGTGACGCCGCGCAACTTTACGTTCCGCAGCCGCGAGTTCGAGCAGATGGAGATCGAGTTCTTCTGTCATCCGGACGAGGCCAAGGAGTGGTACACATTCTGGCGAGACTGGCGGATGCAGTGGTGGCAGGGGCTCGGGCTTTCGAGCGACAACCTGATCTTGCGCGAGCATGACCGCGACGAGCTGGCGCACTACGCCAAAGAAGGTTCGGGGACGAGCGACATCGAGTACCGCTTCCCGTTTACCGCGCCCGGGTATGGCGAGCTTGAGGGCATTGCTGACCGCACGGACTTTGATCTCAAGCAGCACCAGGAACACTCGAAGAAGAAGATGGAGTTCCACGACAAGACCCGTGGTGAGCTGGCACCCAATGGGCAGCCCAAGGGCGAGTGGTATCTGCCGCACGTTATTGAGCCGAGCGCGGGCCTTGATCGCGGGGTGCTCGCGGTGTTGTGCGAGGCGTTTACGCCCGATCCCGATCGTCCGAGCGGCGTGGTGATGAAGCTGCACCCGAGGCTGAGCCCGATCAAGGCGGCGGTGTTCCCACTGGTCAAGAAGGACGGGATGCCCGAGGTCGCGGGCAAGCTGCGGAGCGAGTTGGTCCAGCGGTTTGGCAGGCTTGGGAGCATCGAGTTCGACGAGAAGCAGTCTATTGGCAAGCGGTACGCGCGGATGGACGAGGCGGGCTGCCCGTTCTGTTTTACGATCGATGGCGAGACGATGAGCGATCAGACCGTGACGGTTCGGGATCGCGACACGCTCTCGCAGGAGCGACTCGGGCTCGACCGGGTGGGTGACTTCCTTGCTGAGAAGCTCGGGGTGTGACGCGGTGTTTGGGGCAGTGGTGACCCGATAACACGCGGCGATGGCCTAGGCCTTGGGTTGGGATGATCTTTGGCGGGGTCTGTGTCGATGCACACGGTTGTGATGTCATGGGGTTGGCATGCGGAGTGTGCGCGGTGGGTGAGCCTAAACGATGGGGATATTTACGTGAGCTGAGGGTTCGCATCGCGCGGTGCGCGCGCGGGGTGTGGCGTGGTTTCATGTGGGGGGATCAGCATCCGAAGTCTGCGCCGGCGTGGCTCTTTCGGGCGACGCACGGCGCGGGGATCGGCGTGTGGCAGTGGCGCATCGATGAAGAGGAACTCGTGTGGGATGACACGATGTTCGAGTTGTATGGAGCGGAGCACGTTCGCGGCTCTGGTGCCCGCGAGGTCTGGTGGTCGTGCATTCTGCCCGAGGAGGTACATCGGCTCGAAGATGAAGAGCGAGAGCTGATCGAACAGGGCAGCGGCGAGCTGCGGACGATGTTTCGCATCCGTCGCAAAGATACCGGAGAGATTCGGCACATCTCGTCACAGAGCACGCTGGAGCATGACGCCTCTGGCAGGACGGTGCGGGTGATCGGTGTCAACGAAGACGTCACCGAGCGGGTCAAGCTCGCTGAGCGGACCGAGCAAAATCTGCAGTTGGCCGATCAGATGTCGCGGCTGACCAGGGTGGGCGGCTGGCGATGGAACTCGGAGTCGCCCGGCCCGGTGTGGAGCGTGGGGATGTACGCGATCCATGATCTGCCGGTGGGCACGGAGTTGACGCATGAGCTGGTTTCGGGGTATTACCCGCATGATTCGTTAGAGGTGCTGCGGTCGGCGATGGCACGCACCCGGGACGAGGGCGAGCCGTTCGATATCGAGATCGAGGTGCTAACGGCGATCGGGCGCGAGCGTTGGGTGCGGGTGATCGGTGAGCGAGCGAGAGTGGGCGAAGATGGGGTAACCTTGATCGGGGCGATGCAGGACATCACCGACCAGCGCGGGGTGTTGCACGAGCTCGATGGAGCCCGGGAGCTTGCGGAGGAAGCGAGCCGGAGCAAGAGCGAGTTTTTGGCGAACATGAGCCACGAGCTGCGGACGCCGCTCACTTCGATTCTCGGGTTCGCAGCCCTGGCGGCTGAGGATGCAGAATCTTCGAGCGATCATCTTTCAACCGTGCAACGCAATGCGGCGCACCTGCTCGAAATCATCAACGATCTGCTGGACCTCTCGAAGATCGAAGCGGGCAAGATGCACCTTGAGCTGGTGGCGACGGATGTGCGTCGGCTCATCGGGGAGATCGCTCAGCAGTACGAGCAACGCGCTGGAGACAAAGAGCTCGTGATGAGGCTGGAACTCGCGGAATCGTTGCCCGAGGGGGTACGGACCGACGCGACGCGGCTTAGGCAGGTGCTGCACAATCTGCTGGGCAACGCGGTGAAGTTTACCGATGAGGGCGAAGTGAGTCTGCGAGCGAGCTTTGAGCAAACGGATCACACCGCGGACAGCGGAACGCTTGAGCTGCGCGTTTGCGATACAGGCGTTGGGATGTCAGAGGAGCAACTCGAACGGATATTCTGTCCGTTCGAGCAGGCGGATACTTCAACTACAAGACAATATGGCGGGACGGGTTTGGGGCTGGCGGTCACCGAGCGGTTTGTCGAGATGCTCGGCGGGACGATCTGGGCGCAGTCGAAGCCGGGAGTGGGCAGCGAGTTTGTCGTTCGGTTGCCTGCGAAAGTGGTCGGAGGCGACGAGATCGTGCGCCCACGCCCTATCGAACGATCGATACAAGATGCACAAGCTCTTGCGGGTGCTCGTGTGCTGGTGGTTGATGACGGCGAAGACAACCGTCGGCTGATCTCGATGTTCCTCGCCAAAGCGGGCGCGAAGATCGAGCTTGCTGGAGATGCCAGAGCGGGTATCGAACTGGCCAAGCCCGGCGCGTTTGATGTGATCCTGATGGACATGCAGATGCCTGGGATGGACGGGCTCGAAGCGACGCGGCGTCTTCGCGAGCGCGGCGTGCGGACGCCGATCATCGCGGTGACCGCTCATGTGATGACGGGATACCGCGAGCGGTGCCTAGCGTCGGGGTGTGATGCGTATCTGAGCAAGCCGATCGATCGGGCGAAGCTGATTGAGTTGTGCGCACATCTGGCCGGGACGCAGAAGCGGGCCGCTGGATAGCTTTCCTGGGTTTGTTTCGGCGCAAGAAAGCACCCGGAGTCATCGATGATGAGCGCCGGGTGCAGGTGGGTATTTGAGAGCCGAGCGTCAGAGACGACCGACGAGTGTTAGATGATCCGTTGGGCGATCTCGGTGAGGTTCTCCACGCCCCATGAAGTACCCGGCGCGAAGGGATCGACGTACAGACGGAGGGTCTGGTCGTCTTCGCCCGGGCCGAAGACGCTGATGACGCCGTTGGGTGCGGAGAAGGCGTTGAGGTCGGCGACCGGGATCATGGTGCCAAGGGGCAGTGTGTCAGTGATGATCGACGAGATGTACTGTCCTGCGAAGCCCGGGATCCACCAATAGACCTGGATCTGGCCGGCGGTGTTGAAGCCGACGTAGTTGATCCCGCCCCACGGCGTGAAGTAGCTCGCGAGGCCGCGTTCTGGTGCGAAGCTTGGCAGACCATTGGCATCTGTACCCGGCGAGGTGGCCTGTGGGTCTGAGAGATCGGCGACACGCCAGCCCGAATCGAGCGCGTTAGGGTCGGTGTTGACGTTGGCAGCCGCCCACCAGAGGACGCGGAGATTCCCCGAGCCAGTGAGCCCGCCGATGTTGATCCCATCCCACTGAGTCTGCTGATTCGCTGGGAGATCGAATCGCCGGGTGATGACGGTGGCGAGCCCGCCGATGAGTGGCACGTCGCCGCCGGTTTGGCTTCGGACGATGTCACTGAGATTCGAGATGGTCCAGAAGTCGAACGTAGGCGTGGTCCAGAGGCTGACGACATCGCCGGTGTCGGTGATGCCCGCGAGTCCCCACTGGTCCCAGCGGGTGGCGTAGGGCTCAAACTCGATGATGGTCGGGATGGTGATTCCCGGGTTGCTGCTGCGGATGCTCGACGAGATGTTCTCGAACTCCCACTGCCAGTTGCCGTTGATGACACCGGTTCTGCGGACGGTGACGTAGTCGCCGTCGGTGGTGAGCCCGAAGAGGTGGGGGTTGCCTTGAATGTCGATGAAGCTGCTCAGGCTGAACGCGAAGTCGGCGCTGCCCGGAGCACCGGCGAAGGATGCGACATCGAGATCAAAGTATTCGCCCGAGCCGTCGTTCTTGGGGAAGAACCAGCGGAGTCCATTCGAGCTGGTGGCAAAGAAGTTCTGGCTTCCGTCGACGGTGAGGGCGGTCATCTGGCCGACCAGGAAGATCGAGCCGGTGTTGACTCTTCGTGCGAACCATTGGCCCGTGGCGTCTTGCTCGAAGACGACGGGGTTGGCGGTCTGGTTGATGATGCCCACGAAGTTGGTCCCGCCAGCATTCTCGGTTCCAACAGCTGACCGTCTCCCGATGGAGTTCTTGAGGAAGCTGATGGTGTTGGCCTGGATGTTGGCGGTCACGATGTCGTTGGCACCGTCGTTGGTGACGTCGCCGATCGCGACGCCTTCTGGCCCGGCACCCACGGTCACGGTGATGGCGGGCTGGAAGGTTCCGTCGCCGTTGTTGGTGAGCATGGACATGTTCGCCGAGCCGGTGTTGGCGACGGCGATGTCGGGGATGGTGTCGTTGTTGAGGTCGCCGATGGCGATGTCTTCGGGCGCTGATCCCACGGTGTGGAGCACGCCCGCTGCGAACCCGCCGCTGCCATCGTTGATGTAGATGGCGATGGTGTTGGAGGCCTGGTTGGAGACGACCATGTCGATGAAGCCGTCGTCGTTGAGGTCTGCGAAGCGCAGCCCTCGAAGATTGAGACCGCCGCCCTGCGGATACGCAAACGTGGCGGTGGAGCCGGGCTGGAGGGTGCCGTTGGATCCGACGTAGGGGTTGTCGGACTGCGCGTAGATGGCGGTGATCCCGCCGGATCGAGTTGTGTAGATAACGTCGAGGTTGCCGTCGTTATTGAGATCGGCCAAACGGATGCGGCCAACGTCAGCACTCACGGTGGGGCCGTTGATGCGGGTGAACGCTCCGTTGCCGGTGTTGAGGAAGATGTCGCTTGTGGAATCGTTCGCGAGGTTGGCGGTGATGAGATCGATATCGCCGTCGCCGTCGAGGTCGCCCGCGTCGATTCCGAATCGCAGATTGCGAGCTGCGAGGGTGGTGATGGCCGAGGCGGGGAATGCGGCAGCACCGCGACCGCCCTGGTTGAGGACGATGGTGACCGAGCCGTTGCCCGCGCGATCAGAGGGCCAGTTGGAGGTGGCGAAATCGAGCCTGCCGTCGCCGTTGAAGTCGCCGAGCACAATGTCCTCTGGGCGCGGTCCGACGGGGATGTCGTATCGGTCTGTGAAGGTGCCGTCGCCTTGACCGTAGTAGATGGTCACGACGTTCGATGCTGCTTCGGTGGTGACAATGGCGTCTGCGAGCCCGTCGCCGTCGAAGTCACCGAGTTGGATGACTTCGGGTCGGTCCGCGGTCGGGAAGGGAACTTGTGCCGCGATTGGCCTTTGAGCACCACCTCCAATGATGAGCGAGAAGTTGGCGTCGATCGAGCCGTCGTTGAGGTTGATCTCGAGTTCTTCAGCGGGTCCGATGTTGTTGAGTTGGTCGACGCCGCGAGCAAAGAAGCGGACGGTGCCCGTGCCGAATGCTGCGACCTGCGCGTCGTTCAGGCGGAGGATGAAGGACTCGGGTTTGTTGTCGAGGTCTTGTGCTCGTTCGCCCTGGAGGGCGTCGGGGATGCCGTCGAAGCCGACGTTCTGGAGGTTGTCGAGGATGCCGTCGTCGTCGATGGTGGCGTCAAAGAAGCCTTGGCCGCCGGGGCCGTCTTCGGCATAAGCAACCGAACCGAGTAACAGATCGATGCCCGGTTCGAGGATGCCGTTGTCGTTGGTGTCGAAGTAGTAGTCGACGCGGGCGAGATCGCCGTCGCCGTCCTGGACTCCGATAGCGACGAGATCAAAGCCTTGTCCGATGGGGAAGCTGTCGGTGGACGGGTTGCCTTCATCGTTGGGCGCAAATCCTCGCAGCGCGGTCGTGGTTGGTGCGCCGGGTTCGGGGGGCGTGACGCCCGCGTTGGAGCTTTCGTAGGCACCGATGTCAACGCCAATCGCACGGACACGGTTGTTGCCGAGGATGTCGAGGGGCAGGGGCTCTGCGGTGTTGCCGTTGCCGTTGACATCGAGCACGTCGGCGGGCAGGTCGGCTGCATCACCGGCGTCGATGGCGGGCGAGCCGCCTGCGAGGTCGAAGTTGTCATCGAGGGTGCCCGGTGTGCTGTCAGCGCCTGAGCCGTCAACGTTGGCACCGGCGGTGACGAAGATGGGGTCGGTTTGCTGGATGCCGCCGCCGTCGATGGCGCGGGTGGGCAGGCCCGCAAGGACGAGCGAGTTGCGGACGGTCACCGTGGCCCCGGACTGGACGAAGACCTGGAACTCGCGGACCGATGCCGTTGGCAAGACGGCGGTGTTGTTCCAGATCATCGAGTTGGCGATGGTGACGGTTGCACCCGAGCGGATACCCACGAACCCGCCGAATCCGTTGGTGGTGGTGGCGAGGTCGTTGGCGTTCACCGGGGCGCCATTGAAGACGGCGTTGGCGACGACGTTGGACACGAAGTTGAAGACGGCGGTGTTGTTGACGAGGGTGGCGGTGCCGCCTGCGATTTCGATGCCGCCGCCGAAGCCACCCGAGAAGTTGCCGCTGAAGATCGATCCCGCGATGGTGGTGGTGGAGGCTCCCTTGATGGAGATGGCTCCGCCGTTGCCCTTGGCGACGCCGCCGTAGAACTTGCTGTTGAAGACACGGACGATCGCCGCGTCGGCGTAGAGCACCGCTCCGTCGCCTTCTGCGCGGTAATCAAGGAACGTGCTGTTGGAGACGTTGAGAGTTCCGCCCGAGACGGCGACGAGCCCGCCGTCGGTGCCGTTGGTGGCCCTTGTGGAGTTGTTGAAGGTGGAGCCGGCGATCGTCACGGTGGCATTGATGGTGAACAGCGTGCCGCCACGGTTCATCGAGAAGTTGGAGTCTGCCGTGATTCCGCTGCCGGTGCCCAACGAGAAGTTGCCTCCGGTTGCCCAGAGGCCGCCGCCGTTGTTGGACGCGGTGTTGTTGGAGATGGTGACGTTATTGAAGGAGGGGGTTGCCCCGCCTGCGAAGGCAGCTCCGCCGCCGTTGGTTGCGATGTTGGAATCGATGACGGTGGAGGTGATGGCGATGGCCCCGCCGAGGGCGTTGAGCCCGCCGCCGTTGATCGCGGTGTTATCCGAGAGAGTGGTGCCGTTGAGTGAGAGGTTGACCTGGTTGGTGAAGATGCCGCCGCCGTCGCCGGTTGCGGTGTTCATGCCGAGAGTGGCACCCCCGACAGTGAGGGTGGTTCCTGCTCCCGCGTAGAGCCCGCCGCCGTCGTTGGCGGTGTTGTTCTGGATCGAGCCTCCGGTGAGGCTGAGCGAGGCTCCATTGGCGAGGTAGATCCCGCCGCCGTTGGCGCTCGCAGTGGCGCCGTTGATATTGAACGCGCCCGAGAGGTTCACGCCCGAGGCGTAGATCCCCCCGCCGTTGGTTCCAGCGGTGCCGCCTGTGATGGTGGGGGTAACAGGGAAACTAGGCGCAGCGCCATTGAATGCGAAGGTGCCGCCTTGGGCGGTGGCGGTATTGCCGTTGAACAAGGGGCTGAGCGTGGTACTGGCGCGGAGGGAGCCTGCCGCTCCGTTGGTCCAGAAGGCACCGCCGCCGTTGGTTGCAGCGTTGTTGGAGAAGTTGGCTTCGACGGTTGGGATGCCAGCGTTGACCCAGAGCCCGCCGCCGTCGCCTGTAGCGGTGTTGCCGATGATGAGTCCACGGAGTGTCGGAGTGCCTCCGATGAACGCGATTCCGCCGCCGTTGGAGGCGTTGTTGTTCGAGAAGATCATGTCGGCGAGGAACTGGACACCGGTTGCGTTCTGGAGACGAACGCCTCCGCCTTGGGAGTCGTTGCCTCCTCCGTTGGCGTTACCTCCGGTGATAGTGAACCCGCCGACGGTGACGCCTGCGAGGTTTCCTGTGCCGGTGAGGACGTTGAAGCTGTTGTCACCGATGCCTGCGCCGCCGATGGCACCCGAGAGGAAGGTCGGGTTGGCTGCGGGGTTGCGTTGTGTGAGACTTGTTTCGCCGCCGAGGGCTCCGCCTCGGAACCCGCCGAAGAGATCGACGCCTGCTTTGAGGTCGAAGCTGTCGAATCGGCTGTTGCCCGGGGTGTAGGTTCCGTTGGCGACCCAGATCTCGTCATCGTTTGCCGCGGCGGTGATGGCACCCTGAAGGCTGGTGAAAGCGTTCTCCCATGAGGAGCCGTCGTTGGTGCCGCTGGCTTCGGTATCGACAAAGACAGTCGAGAGCAGGACTCTTGGTTCGAGTTGTTCACTCATCGCTTGGCCCGAACTGCTTATCAGCCGCTTGGCCAGACCTGAGAACGGGCGAGTCCATCGCGTGCGGGTATTGGAGGAGTTGAATGAGGTCGGGGTATTCAAAGACATCGGGGGCCTCTCTCATCGAGAATGGTTCGCTGGTTGCTCGGCTCGCCGGTGCGAGGGGCCCGAGCTATTTCCAACGGAGTTTGATCAATACAGGAACACTAAGGGTATCGAGGGGTTGCCCGCAGGCCAAGGGGGCGTCCTGAGGGGGCAGAAACAATGATTTTCGGACACTTGCGGGAAAACGATGGGACAAGTAGGCTTGAGGTTGCCTGTCAGACGCCGATGGTTCGGCTGAATATTGGGCTCGGAGGGCTTTGCCGTGGGCGTCAATCGCGTGATGTTGCTGGTTTCTGTTGTGCTCGGCGTGCTCGCCATGCTTCTCGCGTTCATTTATATGAGCACGATGGAGGGAGCCGGCGGCGATGGTGCGGGCGATGGGATCGAACAAGAGCAGACCGTCGAGATTGTCCAGGTGATCCGGGACCTTCCGACTGGTCACAAGCTCAGTGTTTCCAGCGACTTGAAGAAAATCGCTGTGCCCCGTGATACCTTCGCGAGCCTGGTGCAGTCTTCGGTGAGGGCTTCTGACCTCCCGACGATTGACGGCCGCATTCTGGGAATGCCTGCTGCTGCGGGTCAGCCCCTTACTTATGCCCACTTCTCGCTGACGCGGGATATCGAGCTGGGGATTGACCGCCGGGCGTATGCCCTGGAGGTCGGTGGGGCGGCTGCGTTGCAGGGCTTGCTGATGCCCGGCGATCACATCGACTTGATTGTCCTGCGTCCCAAGAGAGTGGACGCTCTCGAAGCGGTGGGCGTTGATTCTGAAAATCTGACGAACGAACAGACCGCTCAGCTTGCGCAGGCTCAGCTGGGCTCGATCTTCAGCCAGATGGCTCGCGATCTCGGTGGGCGTGACGGGTACGACCCCGAGATTATTCTTGAGAACGTCAAGGTGATCGCGATCGGGAACCGATTGGCTGGTTCGCGGCTGTCGATGATCGGTCAGAGCCGAGGACGGGTTCAGAAGAGCGACATGATTACTTTGGACGTTTCTCTTGAGGAAGCCCTGATGCTTGCAGAGGAATCTTCGCAGCAGTTTCGTGTGCTGCTGCGTCCGAGCAAGCGTGTCGAGGTTGAAGCGGCTCCATCGGGCGGCGGGCTTCGCGGTCTCCAGCCTGCTGGGGGCTGACTTGGCGCGAAATGTTCGTGATCGATTCGGGTATTGGGATTCATGAAGAAGCGGCTGGGCACTCGTCTCGGGCGCGCAGCACTCATCGGCGAACCTTGGTGGGTTCACCAGAGCTTGGAAGTTGATGATGCGCGTAGTGGTGCAGGACACACTCAAGAACACGCGATCGGTGCCCTACGAGGGCCAAGCGGGCTTTCGTATTGGCCGAGATCCTGTGTGCGAGGTCTGTCTGGATTCGACGATGGTCTCGAAGATTCACGCTCAGGTGGACCGCTCCCGGGACGGCTGGGAGATCCGTGTGGCCCCCGAAGCGAAAGCTTTGCGGGTGGGCGATGAATGGGTTCAGGGCGGGACGAGCGCTCCATTGGGCGAACGTGCCGAGATTTATATTGCTCAGTATGTGCTGGTCTTCGAGGTGGGCGAAGGTGAAATCGTCAAGAGCAGCGGCACGGCTGAAGACGTCAACGCGGTCCAGCAAGATTTGCATACAGCGGTGATCCGTCAGCTCGACCTCAGGCGGGCGTCATCGTCGGGGCTCGAACACAGCTCCCAGACGCTCGAACAGATCAACGCGATCATCGACGAGCTGCTCCGCGCCGAGTTCAAGGAACGGGTGCTTGATGACCGCAACGTCCGCAGCAAGCTGATCTCGATGGATCTCCGGCGTCGATTGGTGCTGCGAATAGGCGGCGAAGCCAAAGTAGAGGTCGATCCCGCTGACATCATGCCCGGGGAGAACCCGGCGCTCGAGACCGCTGCCGAGCAGACCGTCGATCGGATCGTCCGCACGCTCGGGCTCAAGCTCGACAAGCGTTCGGTCGCAGAAGACATGGCGACGGTCGACGAGCGGTACAACACGCTGATGGAGACGATGGTCTCCGAGCTGCCCGACAACGTGCAGGTGTATGTGGTGTCGCGGTACCTTAAGAAAGTGCTCAACGACATGATCTTTGGGCTCGGCCCGTTGCAGGACCTGCTCGATACGCCGAACATTTCGGAGATCATGATCGTCAGCCCGGATCTCGTGTACGTCGAGCGCGGCGGACAAGTCGTCGAATCCGACAGCAAGTTTTTGGGTGATGAAGCCCTGCTCAACGTGATCGAACGCATCGTGGCGCCGCTAGGAAGAAGGATCGATCGCTCGTCTCCCTTGGTCGATGCGCGTCTCAAAGACGGCTCGCGTGTCAACGCCGTGATCCCGCCGATCGCACTCAAAGGGCCTTGCCTGACGATCCGACGTTTCCCGGCGCACCGCGTGACGATCGCGGATCTGGTCAAGTGGGGTTCGATGCCTACGGGGGCTGCGCTGTTGCTCGACGCAGCGGTCAAGTATCCAAAGAACGTGGTTGTTGCAGGCGGCACCGGCTCGGGCAAGACGACGATGCTCAACTGCCTCAGCGCGATGATTCCCAAAGAGGATCGCATCGTGACGATCGAGGACGCCGCCGAGCTTCAGCTCCAGCAGGAACACGTGGTGAGCCTCGAAACCAAGCCCGCCAACGTCGAGGGCAAGGGCGCGTACACCATCCGCGATCTGGTCAAGAACTCGTTGCGGATGCGTCCCGACCGCATCGTGGTGGGCGAGTGTCGCGGCGAAGAAGCGCTCGACATGCTCCAAGCCATGAACACGGGTCACGACGGCTCGATGACGACGATTCACTCCAACACTGCGCAAGACGCGATCACTCGTATTGAGACGATGGTGCTGATGGCGGCGGACCTGCCGTTGGCTGCGGTGCGTCGGCAGATTGGTCAGGCGGTGGATGTGATCGTGTTTGTGGGTCGGCTCAAGAACGGTCGCCGGATGACGATTCAGATCACCGAAGTCCTCGGCCTCAACCCGCATACGGGCGAGGTCGAAACGCGGGACATCTTCAACAAGATCGGCGAGGGCGACGACGCGGCGCTGGTCGCGACCGGGTATATGCCCGGGTTCTTGGGCGACGCGGTCGAACGCGGGCTGCTCGATGTTGATGCTTGGTTTGGCGGCGGCAAAGGAGACGCGGCATGACGCTCGGCGCTGTCTTGGGAATGGACGAACAGGCTCTGGCGTTCAGCGTCGCCATCATCGGCGGCGTGGCGTTCACCGTTCTGGTGCTCGCGTTTAGCGGCGTGCTCCAGCGGATGTGGGTCTCGCATGTCTCGTGGCTCTCGACCCAGAAGCAGCGGTTTAGCCCCGACCCGGGCAACGTCAAGCTGCAGATGGGGATGATCTATACCGGCGTCGTGCTGGCGTTGTTTGTGCTGCTGATCGTCGTTGATAACAAGATGATCGCGCTTGCGTTATGGACGCTCACGCTGTTGGTTCCGGGCTGGATGATCAACAGCGCGTGGAACAAACGGATCAAGAAGGTCAACGAGCAGCTCCCGGGGACCATCACCGCGATGTCCAACAGCGTCGCTTCGGGTCTGACGCTTGTGCAGGCGATCGAACGCCTCGCCGAGCGAGCAGAAGAACCCATCCGCACCGAATATATGATCGTCGCCAACCAGTGGCGGGCAGGCTCGGACGTGCTCACCGCGATCAACGAGGCCAAAGAACGCCTGCGATTGCCCAACTTCAACATCTTCGCGACGACTATCGCGGTCAACCAGACCATGGGTGGCAATGTTGTTGACACGATGGATCGGCTCGCGCAATCACTCGAAGCGATCGCCGAGATGCAGCACGAGGTGTACACGTCGACCTCCGAGGGTCGCCAGAACCTGTTGTTCCTAGGTGTGGCCCCGTTCCCGATGATGCTCATTATGCTGGCGATCAACTATGACGGCACGCTGATGCTGTTTACCGAGCCGTTGGGTCGAGGGTTGATGATGGTGTCGTTTGGATTTTATCTCGTAGGGTTCACCTGGGCACGGAGCATCGTCAATGCAGATGTCTGATGGCTTTGTGACAATCGATAACGGGGTGGCGTCGAGCATCGGCTCGATGGGTATTGTGCTGGCTGTTGCGGCTGCGTTGTGCGCCGGGGCTGCGGTCGCGGGATTGGTCTACGCGATCACGAGTTCGATGCAGTTGAACGTGGACGGTGCGCGCAAGCACCTCACGCAAGCGCGACGTGAGATGGCGACGGTCAACAAGGGGATGACCGATTCGCTGCTGTTCAATCTTGGGATGACGGTGCTGCCGTTCTTCAAGCCGCTCGGAGCTCTTCCGATTGATTCGCTCAAACGAGACTGGGGCGAGCGGGCATCTGAAGCGGGCTGGCCCGGGGGTCTCGACGAGGATGATTTGCTGGCTGCTGCGATTGGTTTGGGCGTGGTACTGGCATTGGCTCTTGCGATGATGGGGTTCTTGCTGCTCGGGTTCAAGGGCACGGTGGCGGGAGTCATCGGGCTGCTGGCCGGGCCGTATTTGCTGGGTCATTCGTTGTCTGGGATCAGCAAGGGTCGGCTTCACAAGGTCGGCCGGAGCATGCCGTATGTGATCGATCTGCTGGTGCTCACGATGCGCGCTGGTGCTTCGTTCGGGATGGCGATGGAGCGTGTCGCAGCGGACTACCGGTTCCATCCGATTGGACAAGAGTTCACGGTAACGCTCCGCGAGATCAACGCGGGCACCCCGCGCCGTCAGGCGTTTATGAACATGGCCGAGCGGACGCCGCTGCCGATTGTTCGTACGTTTGTGGACGAGATCATTCAGTCCGAGGAGCTCGGTCGCGGCATCAGCGACACACTCGAACGCATGAGCGAGCGTGTGCGTGTTCGGCGTAAGCAGGACGCTGCGGACATCGCGGGCAAGGCGAAGGTCAACGTGTTGGCGCCGTCGATTCTGGCGCTGGTCGGTATTTTGTTGCTTATGTTCTCCTCTTTCATTGTCAAGTTCAGCCAGGAGGGTGTCGGCGGGCTGTAACAAGTTCGCGGCGCTCCAAAAGGGTCCGATGGCCTACCACCTAACGATTGTGTTCGGCGTTGACGCGGGAACCGTGTTCGCGGTCGAAGAAGGCCAGAGCTGTGCCGTGGGGCGCAGCGAGGGCTCGAATATCCGTCTTGAAGACGAGGCGGTCGCGTGGGAACACGCGGTGCTGATTGTCGAAGACAACCGGCTGTACGTCGAAAATCTGTCGGCGCTGGGGACCATGCTCAATGGTCGCCCGGTGACCGAGAAGACCCGAGTGGTCGCGGGCGACCGCGTCGAGCTGGCTCCCAACGCTGTGCTCGCGGTCGGGTCGGACCAGAGTTCGGGCTCGGGCGGCGGGAGCATGCTGACAGTGCTCGCACTGATCGGTGTGGTCGTCATCGGCGCGGGCATCGCGGCGACGCTCGTATGGAACGTGATGCTCAAGGACAAGTTCGCGCCCCCGGCTGCCCAGGCGACGTCGCAAGCGGATTGGGGTTCGGTCTACTTTCGCCTGAGTGGAAAGGTCAGCCAGTGGTCCGAGGACGGCAAGGTGCCCGAGGAGTTCGTGGCGCTCTTTGAATCTGCGTGGCGCTACGAAACTCTTGGCGAAACACGCCAAGCCCACAAGACCTACGGCAATCTCATCAACAACCTGATGATCCTCCAGGACCCGGTAGCATCCAACAAAAGCTTCGCCGCCGCAGCCTCGAATGACGCCAAAGAACTCGGGGTGTATTTAGGCCGGGTGGCGACGGAAGATCCGGAACAGATGCCGTGGGCGGGCGATGCAAAGCACGCTTCCGCACTGGTGTGGTTTGTCCGAAATCGGTACAAATTGACCACGCCCAAGAAGGACACGTCCAAGGCCTTTGGCGGGATCTAACGAGAAGATCTCTTTCTCGGGGTCCGCCTCGGGCTTACGCTGCATGATGTTGACGGGCTCGACTTGCCCGGCGAGAGGAACCAGACCAGTATGAAGACCAACATCGGCAACTTTCAACTCGGTGATGCGATCGGCGAAACCCCGAACTCAAGGGTGTTTGGAGCGGTCGAAGAGCTCGGCCAAGGGCTCACCCGGCGCGCTGTCATCAAGGTGCTCCGCGTGGTCGCCGATGGCAATGCCGAGCGCGACGAGATCCGCAAAGAAGCGGAGATCCTGCTCAAACTCGGCACGAGCCCCAACATCGTTCAGATGCTCGACTACGGCATCGACGACGAAGTCGGCCCTTGGCTTGCCATGGAACACCTCGGCGAGAGCCTCAAGGCACGCATCGGAGCAGGACCCGCGGACCCCACGCACGTCCGGCGGGTTGCAACCGACGCTCTCCACGGGCTGTCGGCGATCCACAACAACAACCCTTCGATCCTGCACCGCGACGTCAAACCCGCTCACCTGCTGGCGACGTCTTCGGGTTCATGGAAGCTGATCGATTTCGGGCTTGCTTCGGCGCGCGATGAGGCCAGCACGCTCAATCTGCTCACGGTGCAATATGCCGCGCCCGAGTTGCTCGATCGCCAACTCGGAGCTGCGAGCCCCGCGACGGATCTGTATTCGCTCGGGATGTCGCTCTACCACCTTGCCCTCGGCGAGGACAAGTACCGCCCAGAGTTCCCGTCGATCTACTTCGACGATCTGGCCAAGTGGGACGATTCGAGCCCGGACCGCTGGCCCAAGTGGATGTTCTGGCACTGCTCGATGGAGCAGAAGGCCAAGCCGATTACCGAGATGGTTCCCGGGTTCCCGCAGGATTTGTCCGATGCGATCGCGTGGATGATGACCAAGCAGCTCGATCAGCGAGCGGGCACCGCTGAGGAAGTCCTCGCGACACTCACCGGGGCGGCTGCCGTTCCGACGGGCAAGCCCACAGGCCCCGCGGTTATTCGCTCAGCGCCTGCCGCGGCCGCTCCCGCAGCTGTATCAGCAAACGCTTGGAGCACCCCGGCGGCTCCGGCACATGTCGGCACCGGCGAGACAGAAGAGAAGAGTTCGATGCCGGTTTCGCCTCTGATTCTCGGGCTGGTGGCGGCGGTGCTGCTGGTCGTGGTGGGCGGGGCCGCGTTCTTCTTTATGTTCGGCGGCGGGGGAAACTCGTATCAAGTGCGGGTACCCAATGGCCAGCAAGGGAACACGGGTCTCGTGAGTGTTGAAGGCAAGATCATCGATTTGCCCGAGGGATGGACCGCGGTATTGCGCACCTCGACGGGCGACCCGATCACGATCAACATCGATCCGCGCACGGGCGGCTTCGTCGAGGACATTGTCGTCCCCGAGATCGGCAAGCAAGACGTGCAGCTTGTGTTCATGAATGCCTCAGGGAAAGCTGTGGGCGAGAAGCAGTTCTCGGTTGAACGCCTGCCCCCGGTCAATGTAGACCTGACGTTCCAGACGGTGCCACCCGTGCCCGATGCGCGCATCTTGGTTACGAACCCGGATTCGGGCGAGCAATACGCTTCGGGTGTTACCGATGCCAACGGCAGGTACGCCACCATCGTGGGTTACGGCACGGTTCGCGTACAGGTCGATCACGAACGTTACGAACAGTTCATCGAGACGGGTGAAACCGGACCCAACGCCTCGAACACGCTCGAGATCCAGCTTCGTGCGTCGTCGGTCGAAGCACGGTTCAAGATCTCGCCTGCCGGTGCCGATCTGGTCATCATCTTGGCGGATACGAACGAACGTATCGAGATCCGCCTTGATAGTGCAGGATCGGCCCAGCAACTGCTTCCACTGGGCACGCACATCATGCTCATCACCAAGCCGGGCTTCGTCGAGCAAGAGCACCAGATTGAGGTGACTCGCAGAACAACCAACCGCTTCCAGGAGCAACTCCTCCGGGTCGGACAAGTTGAATCTACGGGCAATGAGGTTGCGAAAGACTTCAATCAACTCAGCGCGGCGCAGTTGTTGATTCTGCCGTTGCACGAGCTGCGCGACGTGATTCAGTCGTACGCGGGGCTCGCTGGATTGGACATCCAAGAGGTCCCCGAGCTCAACTCCATCCGCATCGGCGGCGTGGTGCTCAACAACGCCGAACGCATGAGGCTTATCCAACGCGTCCAGAAAGCCGGGCGCCGTGTGCAGGTCGAAGCCTCGGCCAACCCCAACGCGATCGGGCGCATGCTGCGGCGGTGGATGATTGATGAGGGCGACAAGGTGTCATCCGTGCGGGCGTTGTCCGACCGGTTGTTCATCCGGTACGACTCGACGAGCCCGGTGGCACGCGATGACATCGAGCGTGAAGCCCGCAAATATGTGTACGAGGCGGCGCTGGTTGAGATCGGGCCGTAAAGGGGCTGCGGATATCACACGGTGTTCCGAGCATGAATTGCGTGCGCACACTCATCATATACGCTGGTGGTGGTTCCGCCGATTCACACCACTGATTCATACCTTTGCCAGGAGCATCCCATGCCCACGCTGCAAGCACACGACATCAGCCTCGATCACGCTCACAGCATGATCCACGCTGCGCTCGATAAAGCCAAAGCCATCGACACCAAGATGAACATCGCGGTCGTTGATGCGGGCGGCAACCTCAAAGCATTCTTCCGCATGGACGGCGCATGGCTCGGCTCGGTGGATATCGCGATCAAAAAAGCACGCACCGCGCGCATGTTCGACATGCCCACGGGCGAGATCGGCAAGCTCTCGCAGCCCGGCAGCCCGCTGTTCAACATCGAACATTCCAACGGCGGACTCATCAGCTTCCCCGGCGGGCTCCCGATCATCGTTGACGGCACGGTCATCGGAGCCATCGGCGTCTCGGGTTCATCTGTCGAGAACGATCATGCGGTGGCACAAGCCGGCGCTGAGGCGGGCTCATAATCGTGCATCGTCGTGCGTGGCTTACGCGGTGCTTGAACCTTGCACGAATACCACGATACTCATCGCGACAATCGCCATGCCCAGGATGACGTAGAACACCTGCGTGCCACGTTTGCCGAACAGCTTTCGGAACAGCGCAGCTCTCGGCGAGTTGATGAACCAATCGGGTGCCGTGATCCCGCCGACAATGGCGAACACGCCGCCCGCCATCATCAGGCCCGCGAAGAGGATCGGCGTTGAGCTGCTGGGGTCATCACTCGGCACATTGCTCTGTGCAAGAGCTGGCGTAGCCAAGCACATGGCGAGCACTCCAGCCATAGAGCGGACCCGGTGCGCAAGCTCACAGCATACATAAAGTGTCGTTCGTCTCATGCCAAGAGACTATCACGCTGCGAGACCAATCTTCAACAGTTCCAGGCTCTATTTGATGGATCAGATTCTGACGAGCCCCTTGCGTAAGGAAGGGAACAAAGCGTCATCGGATCGTGGTTCCCTCGCTCACGCGAGGGGCTCGTTGATCCGTCAAACAGAGCCTAATAGCTGCCCGGCTCGCCCGCCCCGAACGTGATCGGCTTGTACCAGATCGGCTTCATTTTGAGATACTCACGCAGCGGCGTGCCGAGTATCTCAGTACCCACAAGTTCCTCGTCGATCATCTCGCCGATCGCCTTGCGAACCTCGACTGCCTCGAAGAACGGGTCCTGGCCGGGCACCGCTGGGAACCCGCCGAACGTCCACGGCGGGCGCATCATATAGACAACATGTTCAAGGTCGATGTTGGTCGGACTCTCCGAAAGCCCGAACGCATCCGTGTTGAACAGCTTGATCGTTCGGCCTTCGTGCCCGGCGACGAGCTTGGCGCCGCGGATGCTGTAGGACGAATGATCGGACATCTCGGCGAGCATCCCCGAGAGATCATCTTCGAGATGGTCCTCGCTCCACGTCGGCACCTCGGGCGGCGGGTTGAGCGGGTCGAGCTGACCCGCGAGTGCGCTGATATCAAACGCACCCATCACGTTGAGCAGCGCCTTGCGGTGCGCCTCCATGTACGCCTGCTGGTTGTTGGCGTGGAGCTTCATCGTGCGAGTGGTCGCTGCGATAAACGCCATCATCAGCACGAACATCAGGAGCGTTTCGATGACGACCGTGCCTCGTTCGTTGTCGCGCAGTCTTCTGAGGAATCGGAGCATGAGAAAATCTCTTTCAGGAGAAGCTTTGGTGCAGGCGGTCAGTGTCGCATGAGACGGCGCATGTCGTCTTTGAAGTTGTCGTCTTGAGGGAAGTGGTTATTGATGTTGTCGCCGCCGATGATGTCGAAGGCGTGGTGGCTTTTGAGGCGGATGTGCTCGCCGCTCGTGTTGCCGATGCGTGCGCCTAGGAAGTTCGGGTGCGTTTCATAGAGCCGGGGCTGCCAGTTCCATCCCCAAGTTGTCCACATTCGGTACGGGAACGGGGCGTCGATCGGTGCCGCGAGCCGGTAGAGCGTCGGGTTGAAGTATTCGGAGCTGGCGTATGCGACGACACTGTCGTCCCAGTTGGCCCCGCCGTCACCCATGCCCAGACCGTCAAAGATGCCCTTGAAGAGGTACCCGCTCCGGCGTTCCTTGAACTGAGCGCGGAACTTGGTCGATGGGCCGCCCTGTCCCCATGCGAGACGCGACGACATATTCCCGATGTTTCGGAACGTCACCGCAACGGTCATGGTGTACTGCGTGAACGCCTCGTGATCGAGATCATCGTCGTACGACTTGGAGTCGTCATTGAAGTCGCCAAAGCCCGCGGGCCGCAAGATTCCGATCGGGGCGTCTGCGATGCTCTCTGAACCAGCGCGGGGCGTGAACTCAAGGATCGGGATGCCGTCATCAAGGGCGTAGAACTGATGCGAGTGCGCCAGTGCGTTGATAACAAAGAACACCATCACCCATTGCCGCCAGACCTGCGGCCCGCGCCCAATCACCACCGATGAAAGATCGCTGTACCACGTCGAATGATCCCGCCATACGCGGACGAACAGAGGGATGATGACGTCGAATCGGTCTTCGATATTGTCGAAATCAAACAGGCCTTCCCACGTCACGAGCGGGAAGTCTTGGACCTCCATGTCGTAGTTGGGCGCTTCGTTGGGAGATTCTTCATCGACGTTGTCGCCGTAGAGAATCTCGCAGTGGTAGCGTTCTTCATACGCCAATGCGATCGCGGGGATGAGTGTCGCGGGGACCTCGGTGATTGCGGTTTGGAACTCGTAGATTTCGCGGATGCGTCCGGTCATGCCGCCAAGAAACTCGGGTGGTCCGACTCCCGAGCTCCCGCCGACCGCGTCCCAGATCATCGCGATGATCGCCCCGATCGAGTTGAAAAACCCTTTCATCAGGGGGAAGGCGACCGTTATTTCCTGGATCACCTTGATCGCCACAATCACCGCGACAATCGCCCCGACAATGGGAATGGCGAGTGCATCGAGCACCGCCTTGACCCAGTTATAGATGACCTGAATCGTGAACGGCGCTACTGCGGTGAGCAACGTGTCCGCCGAGACGTGCTGAAGATTGGCGATATTGCACGCCACGACCATGTTCATCGTCCGGGCCTTGGTGACCGCCGCGTTGAACACCACCGCATCGGCGACGCCCTGCGCGTGAACCTGCCGACTGGTAATCATCCCCGTGTTCCAGGTGAACCCGATCGAAGCGAGGATCACCCAGATATAGAACATCATGAGCAACACCCAGATGTTGCCACGGTCTTCGCGATGGAGACGGCGCACGAACGCGGGCGTGTCGATCATGGGCGAGCCCGAGGGCCACTCCGCTGCGCGCGCCGCTTTGAGCGATGAAGTTGTCAATGGTGAAGTAGACATGAACTGTTCTCGAAAGTGGTAGCGTTAGGGAATGGGTGAGCCAGAGATCAGCGTCAGCGGGTTGCCCGCGCGGCCGCCGGTGGTTTGCATCGAAACATCGGCCTCGATCTGTATGAAGCGACCCCGGAAGCCCGACTTGGTTTCCCACAAAGGATGCACAAGCTGGGCAACCAACGGCACACGGAGCTGATACGGATACCGGAGCTGCACGCGAGCCTCACGGGGAATCAGCGGGTTGCCCGGGTCAATGTCGCTGAGCATGTCGTCGAGTGAGCCGGTCAATTCATCGATCGGACCCATGATCGCATCGCGGACCGGGTCGAGAATTTCTGACACAATCTGATCGGCGATCTCACTCGGGCTCGGGATCCCCAGCATGTCGCTGATGGTCCCCGAATTGTCGCCCAAAGGAATCCCGATCGGGATGTCCGGGATGGGCCACGGCATCGGGATCTTGAACCCTAAAAACCCTGTCTGATCCGGCGACACATCGGTCAAATCGAGAATCTCCGCGTACTCATTGAGCATGTTCTCGAGGACGTCGAAGTAGTTGCCCGCAACGAAACCAAACTGCGCGAAATCAACATTGATCAGCGGCGACATCTCAAGATCGAGCTGAAAGCCCGCTCCGCCTTGCTGACCAGCTTGCAACTCGCGGAGCGTCCAATACGCCCGCCGTTCGTACGCAGAAGTCTTCATCGCGTAAGGCCACTTGGGAATGCCCGATTCGGCCATCGCGATCGCCGCGGTGCGGTTCGAGCCGTAGCCGTAATCAGTCCATGACCCGCGACCCGGATCGTCCGAGGCGTGGTAAGGCGAAAGCTGCGCCAAAATCAACGCTGCGGATTCGCGCACCCGCGCTTGACGCACCGGCGGGATGGCATCGGGCTCTAACAGGTTCAGCGAATACAACGGCCCCCAGGTCTTCGATTCGACCTGCGTCACCGCCGAGCGTGCCGCGCGGTACGCCGCGTAGTCCACGATGATCTTGGCGCGGGCGATCAGGCCCCACTGGATCACCATCCCGAACATGATGTACATCCACGGGAACGTCAGCAAAAACTCGACCGAAAGCGAACCCGTGTCGTCGTCTCGCAGGCTTTCGCCGTAGCGATTGCGCCGCTTGCGCGCGTGCTGGGCCAACCGGTACACCACGCGCCCGCATCCGAGCATGGCGATGAAGAACGCACCCCACAGCGTGTAATCAAAGACGTCGCTCGTATCGAGCGTGAACCGCTGAGCGATCACATATCGGCCATGAAACGCTGCGATTGAGGCTGCAATCAGCGCCGCGACCGCCAAGTCGGGTGCCCATCGAACCGTCCATGCTTGCGCGCGAGCGTTCACAGCTGGCCGCCTTGGGTTGAGGATGTGTGTCGTGTTTCGAGCATGGGTTCTAACTCCGTGTACTCACTGAATCTGCTGTCCGACTCCGCTGGTCGATTCGCTGTCCGATCCGTTGTCCGCTTTAGCCCGGCGGTGGGGCGATCCCCGGCGCTAGCCAATCAAGCAACGGCACCCAGAACGGCATCCACTGCGCTGTAATCAAACCGAGCAACAACGCGACGCCAAACGGTGCTTCGGTCTTGCCGAACGGGTACGCATCGACCGCTTTCTTTCGCAACGCGAGGTTCACCTGCAACGCCATCGACATCGCCTGGACACGCCGAACGAGATCGCCACGGAACGCCATGTTCGCAAGGCCGATCACGGTCGCAAAGACAAGTGCATTGAACAGCACGGCACCGACCGCCGGGAACCCGATCATGGCTCCGATCGCCGCGATGAGTTTGACGTCGCCGCCGCCGAGGCCGCGGAACATAAAGCTGATGACCCCGATCGCTGCACACCCGATGAATCCGAGCATGGCTTCATCCCATGTGGGAGCCCCGAACCAAGCAGCGCCAACCGGGAACACACGCTCAAGCAACGGCACCACGCCGAGGTTGAGCGCGACCGCGATGAGCAGAGCCGGGTAGGTGAGCACGTTGGGGATTCGTCGGGTCGCCGAGTCGCACATCGCAGCAGCGGCACAGGTCAAAAATGCGAGCGACAAAATGAACGTGCCATCGACTTGCGTGCCCGCTTTGCTCGCAAAGATCTGCGTCGCGGTTGCCGAGATCGCAGCGAGCGCCAAACCCACCGCCCAGAACGCGGGCCATTGGGCTTCATGCTCAGCGGGAGTCGTGTTGGGTGGCGGTGTGTGCTGTTTGTTCGTCGCGTCGGTTGAAGCTTCTTGAGCGAGCGATTCGGGAGACGTCTCCGAGACCGCGTCGCTTCCGAGCGTTTGCTCGGAGCTTTCAAAGGGCATCGCGGTATCGGGGGTCGTGCTCATGCTCACTCCGGGTTCACATCAGGAGGCGATATTGATCGGCCCTGTGCTTCTATTGAGAGCATACCACAACCACCGCCCGACCTGAACATCCCTTTATCGGACATTCTCAAGCCGTCAACAAACGCGGATCGTGCCATGGTGTGCTGGAAAGTCCGACGCGGGCCGGTAAGCCCGCGCCGGGGGGTTGTTCAATCCGTCAGGCTTTAGCCGCCCTGGAAGTCGCTGATGTCATCATCGTTGACCTTGGCTGCTGCCTCGTTCATCTTGTCGATCGCCCAGCTTGCCGCTGCAACGATCACAACCAGCAGGATCAGTGCCACCATGAGCAGCAACACCCATTCGACCGTGTTGGGTCCGGCCTCGTCCTCGTGCAGTTCCATCGCGAAAGTTTTCATTCTGCTCAACATTTTCTAGCCCTCGTGTTACGAGTGAAAGTTCAAACTCCTGGGCCGTCGCGTCACGCCGCTCGGCCCCGACTACGCCGGTTGCATCCAACCGCGAGTCTCTACCAAAGAAACGAAATCAAGGGAAAGGCAGGGCCAAATACTTTGCATTTCGCGAGAACAAGTGCCGGGTGATGTCCACCCAGAAGTACGCACCTACCGCGAATGGCAAAACAACCGCTCCCAATAGCAGAAGCGTCTCGACCGTCGCCTGGCCCGAGTCGTCCGAAAACAACTCGCGCCAATCCCGTGTCATCTCATCTTCCGACGAGATAGCCGCCTGCGATTCACCCAGCCCGGAATCCACCATGTCATTCATTTTGACATCCATCCGAGCAATCTCCTAACAGGCTATAAAGCCTTCTATAGACCAAGAATACCCTTGGTATGCTTGACGTGTCCAGTCAAACCTTTCCATCCGACCTGATCGGCCAACTTTGGCCTTCTGCCGGTCCATTTGAGGACCGGGAACTCCAACGACGTATCCAACGCAAAGATATCGTTGATGATGTACATGTTGTTCGGCTCATCAAACTCCACTTCGCTGATATGTGTAGTTAAGCGCCGTCCATCATGCAGACGGGCCGCCTGAACCACCACATCCAGCGCAGAAGAGATCTGACGACGGATCGCAGCCAGGGGAAGCCCTGAGTCCGCCATCATGCACATCGTCTCAAGTCGTCCACACGCTCCCGACGGCGTATCCGCGTGAAGCGTTGCCATTGAGCCCGCGTGGCCCGAGGTCATCGCCTGAATCATGTCCAACGCCTCACCTCGTCGAACTTCACCCACAATAATCCGATCGGGGCGCATCCGCAGCGATGTTACAAACAAATCCCGAATAGTAATCTGGCCCTCGCCATGGGGATCTGCCGGTCTGGCTTCAAGGGCCACGACGTGCTGTTTCTGAACCTGCAACTCGCGGGTGTCCTCGATGACCACGATCCGCTCGTCGTCCCCGAAGGCGTTGGACAAAATGTTGAGCATGGTGGTTTTGCCCGAGCCTGTACCGCCGCTGACGATGACGTTCAGGGCGCCCTCGACACAGAGCAGCGCGAACTCCAGAGCCTCTGGAGTCATGGACTTCACATCCAACAAAAACTCGGGCTTGATCGCCTTGGTGCTGAATCGGCGGATATTGATCGACGTGCCCGCGCCGCTGATCGGATCGAGAATGATGCAGATACGCGAGCCATCGGGCAGCCGACCGTCGAGAATCGGTTCTTTTTCGCTGATGATTCGGCCCACGAACTGGGCGATGTTGTTCGCTGCGGAGTGCAGCTCAAGCTCGGTGCCGAACGTTGCGCTGACTTTTTCGATCCGGCCTTTGCGTTCGACGTAGATCTGTTTGGGGCCGTTGACCATGATTTCGCTGACCGACGGATCTTCCATCAGCGCCACCAACGGCCCAAGAAAGTGCCGCATGCTCGCCTGGTACGCCCGCTCACGCGCAGAAACCTTCACGGTTTCATCGCCATCGGTTGGAAGCGTCTGGGTATCACTCAATGCAGAAACCTCCTGCGTGGCTGGTGAAGTAGGGGTATTGCGTCACGATTACAGAGCCGCCTATAGATGAAGTTACCCGACAAGAGCCCGTTCGGCAATCCGGGCACCTTACAGAACCGGCTTGCATTTTTTGGGGTGTTTGCCCTAGCAAGCCGGATTGAAACAAAAAGCTCCGAGAATACCACTTGCCGAGGAACCCCCCGAGTGGTTAGTATCCGCTTGCTGACCAATCGTCAATGGTCGGCAGGACCATATGTGCGAGGTCCAACTCGCCCGAACATGGGACGTTCGTCCCCACCTGTCAACGTCCCCCCCTGTCCCCCCTCCCCGTCCCCCCTGCTCCCTTGTGAGGTAGAACCCGATGCGCTCGCTTCCTTTGAAGACTTCTCACGTTCTTATTCCCGCCGCTCTGATCGTGCTCTGTGGCACCTCAACAAGCGTGTTGGCCCAAGACGAAAATGCTCCGATCGTTCTCGACACACAACCGCTCGTGCAAGACACGACGCCGCAGTTCATCGAGGGCGTCCGCGTCACCGAGTTCGGTACGGTTGAGATCGGTGTGCAGAACGCGCCGCTTGGAGCTGTGCTGCAAACCTTGGCCATCCGTTCGGGACGCAACATCGTGTCGAGCGAATCGGTCATGGCCACCGTCACCGCGAACATCGAAGGCGTGAGCCTCGAACGCGCCCTCGAAGTGCTCCTCGATCAGTACGGCTTTGGCTATGTGATCGACGGCGAGTTCATCCGGGTCTACACCAAGGACGAACTCGAGGCCCGCAGGCCGATGGTCACCGAGATCTTCAATCTTGAGCATCTTTCAGCCGAGGACGCGGCCCAGTTCGCGGGTCCGCTGCTCAGCTCCGATGGACGCCTCGTCGAATCCGTCGCCAGCGCCGACTGGAGCCTGTACACAGGAGCCTCATCAAGCCTCAGCGGTGACGTCGGCGGTGGTGGTGGCGATGCCTCGGCACCGGGCGCTCCCTTCGGCAGAGACAGCTTCGCCCACAACTCCATGCTCATGGTTCGCGACTACGCGGACAACATCCGTGAGATCGAAGTCTTGCTCAGCCGCATCGACACGCCTCCGGATCAGGTGCTCATCGAGGCCACCGTCATCAGCGTCACCCTCACCGATCGCAACGCCTTTGGCGTCGATTTCGCACTCATTCAGGATGTGCAGTTCACCGATTTCTTCGGCGTGCCCTCCTTCGGCGGGAACAACGTCGTAGGTCCCAACAGCTCCGACCTCTCACGCACCGTCACCTCACCCGTCACCGACAACGACAGCTTCCTGTCCACCAACATCGGGAACCAAACGGGCGACGCGGGCATCCGCGGCGGGATCATCGCGGGCAACTCCGCGATCTTCATCCGGGCGCTCGACACCATCAGCGATACCAATGTGATGGCGAACCCCAAGATCCTCGCGCTCAACAGACAACAGGCCCGCGTCTCGGTCGGCTCCCGCGTGGGCTACCTCCAAACCGTGGCAACGCAAACCGCGACCACCCAGACCATCGAGTTCATCGACACCGGTGTCCAGCTCGCGGTGCGCCCGTTCGTCTCGAACGATGGCCGCATCCGCATGGAGCTCGCGCCGCGTGTTGCCGATGTGGTGTTCAATCAGCGCATCGCTGATGGTCAGGTCTTTGATGTTCCCACCGAGAACATCCAGGAGATCACCACCAACGTCACCGTGCCCGAGGGTTCGACCGTCGTGCTCGGCGGGTTGTTCCAGGAAAGCATCGTACTGACCCGTTCGCAGATCCCCTTGCTGGGTGACCTGCCGTTCATCGGTGGAGCGTTCCAGGGCAACGAGGACACTTCGATCCGTCAGGAGATCATGTTCCTCATCAAGCCTTCGGTGATCCGTGACAGCCGGCTCTCGGAAATGGGCGACAACGCCGCTGCAGAAGCGGCCCGCGTGCTCGTGGGCACCCGCGAGGGATTGCTGCCGTGGGCTCGCGAACGCCAGACCAGTGTGCTCAATGTCGATGCCCAAAGGCTTGCCCGCGAGGGTGATATCGAGAAGGCGTTGTGGACGGTTCGTCGCTCGCTCGAGCTGCATCCGGCCCAAGCCGATGCGGTGCGCATTCGCGAGATGCTCGTCACCGATCCGACGCTCTCACCCACGCGCGGCATGATGGAGCGTGCGATGAACCATCGCATCCACCGCTTGCTCAGCGAGGGCGGTCAGCGTGAGCGCTCGAGCTACATGGCGCCCCCGATGCCACAGGTGGACGCATGGACTCCGCCTCAGCACACCCAATCGGTCATGGTCGAAATGGCGGGGGGGGGGGGGGGGGGGGGGGGGGGGGGGGGGGGGGGGGGGGGGGGG
>CAYUVO010000020.1:2934-36212 GCA_964448185.1 uncultured Phycisphaeraceae bacterium | reverse complement strand
GCTGATCCACTTCTCGCTCCGGCGGGCGGAACGACCCGGTGAACACAGAGAGAGAGAGAGAGAGAGAGAGAGAGAGAGAGAGAGAGGTTCCAATCAGTATCGACGAAACAGATGAGAGTTGCAAGAGAAGAAACACCTCTTGTTACACAAATCTATTAAGATTGTTCACATTCCACAAATGTGTGGAGCTTTGGCCGCCTAGTGACCCACATATGAGCCCTCTGCGATCGGCCGAAGCCCTAGCACAGCAACAACCCCTATCCAATATCAAGCTCAGCTTCGTTTGATCGGGAGGAAGTCCGCTTCGTGTCCCTCGGCCCATGCCTTGAACCGTGGCCAGAAGACTTCGCGCAGAGCGATCTTGATGCACGCAGCGAGTGGGATCGCGATGAGCAAGCCGTAGAAACCGAAGAGAATCCCGCCCGCAAGTGAGGCAAACAAGATCGACGGCGTGTCGAGGTCCGTGCTCTTGCCCTGGATCGCAGGGGTCAGGAAGTAATCGTCGGCAGCCTGTCCGAGGTTGTATACGACGACGGGTGCGATGACGATCCACCACCATTCGCCGCGAAACCCGCCCGAGGGGTCGAGCCACATCGCGATGATCGTCGCGGGAATCCCGATGATCGCAAGGTAAGGCACGATCGAGAGCACGCCGATCACGAGCCCGAAGAGTACGGGCGCCGGAGTGCCGATGACCCAATATAAGATCGCGAAGATCACCGACTGAATCAGTGCGATCGTCAGACGCCCACGCACAAAGCCCGCAACGACGCGGTCAAAGCGGCCGATGAGCTCGTGCGCACGTTCGCGTTGGTCAGCGGGCAAGAGGGTGTCGGCGAACTTGATAACGCCGCTCCATTGAGTGCTGATGAAGTAGAAGAAGAACGCGGTCAGGAACGCACCAAACCCGAGCATCCCGGCGCCTACCGCTATGTTGGCAGCGGCGCTGAGCGCGTCGCGGCTGGTCTGGAAAACCCGCGCAGAGATCGCGTCGGCGTTGCCCCGCACCCATTTGAGCACGCGAGCGGTGAGCGTCGGCGATGCGGGCTCTGCAGCGGTCTCAAGGTTTGGCGCATCAAGAGGCTCAACTGCTGCATCTTCTTCGGCCTGTGGCTCGGCCAACTCGTGTTGGATCTGCTCGGTTACCCAACGCCACTGGGACGGCACGTTGTCGGCGGCCGCTTGGTCGTCGGGATTCTGGATCGCGACGTAGACGTGTTCGATATCACCGCGGACCTTGCCGACGGATTCGATGCCCTGTGAGATCCCGAACGCCAGCCCGAGCACCGCTGGCACGACCACCACGAGCCCGCACACCACGATCATGCCGCCCGCTGCGGTCGATCGACTGATGCGCCCGCTCTTGGTCACCCATGCGATGACGGGTTCGACGAGGTACGCGAGCAGAATCGCCAGCAGCAGCGGCACGGTTACCAGACTCAGCACCAAGCCGAGCCAGAAAACACCAACAATCACCGACACCACGAGCACGTCGCGGACCGGCTGGATCTGCCAGAGGTGCAGCTCTCGCCAGGGCTTGCGGGGGGAGTTGGATTCGCTTGAGTTGGATTCACTGGGCGTTGGTTCAGGCATAGAACCCGAGCATACCGCCGCTGGCTGTTGCATACAAAGCCGGGTCGAATGAAGCCGTCAGGACTTCTGGAGCGAATCGAACGCTTCGTCGAAGTCGTAGACATCTACGAAGTCGTCGTATGAGTCTTCGTCGGTCTTGCGCATCAGGCCGACCTCGATCATGGCAAAGACGATCCGGCCAAAGTCGGCGGTCTGGGTGATCCCCCACCGTCGCAGCACAGTTCGTGCGAGCTTGCCGTAGCGGTCGATCGCGTAGTCTCGCAGCCCGAGGCAGAGTTGCTGGCCGTCCACGTGGTTGGATTCATCGCTCGGATCGGCGCTCGTGGCACCACTGGTGGCACCGCCGCTGTGCATCGCCGAAACCGTGTGGCTCAAACCCTCCTGGACAAACTGGAACGACTCGGGCGGGAACTTCTTGCCCGTGTGCTCCTGGATCGTCTTCCAGTTGATGGGGGTTGGCTGGGGGGGGGTTGGTTTTTGAGAGGGCGATTCACTCACAACACTGCTTCCTTCTGATCGGTCTCGTATGACCGACCTGCTCCATAGTATTCGGCTCAACCCGCTCCGAGGATGCACTCTGAGCTTTCTTGGGCTCACATGGGTTGTTATCCCCGCTTGCTCACATGCTCGCAGCCGTCGAGATACCACCGCAGCGGGGCATCGGTCCATTCGCCGCAATCCCCGATCCCGATCCGAGTCGTGTTGATGATCCCCTCGCGGGTCGGGTCCGCACGCTCGATCCATAGCCCGCTGGCAGAGCCGAGCAGATCGTGCCCGTCGAGATCGCGATTGATCGCCAACGCCTCGCACAGCTTGCCCGGACCGCTGCACAGATCCCGGTCCCGCAACGCCCGCTTGAACGACTTGCCCCGCGTGCGAAACTCACGCATGCGATCAAACCCCTCGATCGGTTCCAGCGCCCGCACCAGCACCGCCTGCGGCTCACCCTCGCACGCACACACCACATTGAAACAATGGTGCATGCCATAGGTGAAGTACACATACGCGGTGCCCGCCGATGCGTACATGTTCTCGTTTCGAGGCGTGCGTCTGCCGTCGCGTGCATGAGATGCTTGATCGTCCGGCCCAAGGTACGCCTCGGTCTCGACGATGCGGCCCGCAAGACGTGTTCCATCGGCAAGCACACGGACCAGCATACACCCGATCAGCCTCCGGGCGATTTCATCAGAGGGCTTGGCGAGCATTCGGCGTGTAAAGAGCTTCGAGCTTGGCATGCCACCACATCATAGAGGCCACAAAGGGTGTGAAATCTGCTCGATTGGCTCGCCAATGAGATTGACACACGACCCACACTGCGAGAAGCTGGAACCATGAAGATCGCTGCCATCAATAAAATCTGCTACACCGCGTGCGTTATCAGCATCTGTGGCTCGGCGATCGTCGGGATGGCGATGGTCTGGAGCGACTCTCTTGACGACACACTCTGGCGAGTCCTGATGAGCTTCCTGATCCTGTTCCTAGCCGCGGGCGGCATGCTCGCGGTCAACAACACGTTCATGCGGCGCGCCAAAGACTAATACCCATCGTGCGCAGAGCGAACACAGCCTCAGGCGTAAGCGTGCAGCCCGGGCAACAATAAGTTGACGCCGAAGTACGTCCAGAGCATCACGATAAACCCGAGCACGCTGAGCCACGACGTGACCACCGCCTTGCGGGTGCCGCCGATGATCTGCCTCACATGGATGACGATCAGATAGATGATCCAGGTGAGCAGCGCCCATGTTTCCTTGGGGTCGAACGCCCACCAGCGACCCCATGAATGATCCGCCCACCACGCGCCGAGCAGGATTCCCACGCCGAGCGTCCAGAACGCAAGCTGGAGCACCGTCATCTGCGCTTTGTCAAGATCCGCGATGAGCTTCGAGTTCGACGTGCCGCCTTCTGCTGAATCGGACTTCCACTTGGCTGCGTAGTGCGTACCGAGCAAGAACAGACTGATCACAAATCCGAGCGTGATAAGCCCGTAGCTCGTGAGCACGATGGTGACGTGGTACTTGAGCAGGATCGAGGTATTGAGAATCGCTGCTTCGCGTTCGATGTGTTCGCCCGGAATCCATGCCTGGGTTGCTGCGGTGAGAATCAAGAATCCCGTGGCCGCCGCAGCCGCACCGAACAACCACTGCTTGCGCACAATCATGAGCCCCGCACCGGCCAGCGAAGCAAAGAGCGAAACGCCCGTCATGGATTCGTACTGGTTCTGGATCGCGAAGCGCTCTGCAATAAGGCACCGCATCGTGAAGCCGAAAGCGTGCAATGCGATCGCGACGAACAACGCCGCGATCCCGACCTTGACAAGCCAGCCTCTGCCGGTAACGAACGCGAGCACCAGAGCGAGCGCCGAGACGAAGTAGATCCACATCCCCCAATCAAACGCCCGGACGTTGTTGTAGGTGCGTTCGAGCTGTGCGCGCGATTCGGGGTACTGCTCCGGGTTGACCGCTCGTACCGCTTGTGCGAGCCGAACGATCGCCGAGTTGGCCGCGTCCGCGTCGAGTGCTCGCCACGCCGTTCCAAGATCGAGCGACGCCTGACGAGCAGCATCCGACATGCTCCCTTGGAGCGGTTCGCTGACGTGATGCCATTGGTCATCGCTTGATGCGGGCGCGATCAGCAGCATGTTGTCGCCGCTGCGTTCCCACAGCGCGATCCCGCTTCGCAAGTCATTGAACCCCTCACGGTAGCCCGGCTCGAACATGTACTGCTCGTTGAGCGTCGGGCCGAGCTGCTCGGCCATCATCGGACTGATCCGCGTGAGCGCGTTCCAACGCTTGATCTCCAGCTCATTGCCCGGGAACGCACCCTGCAAGAACGCTTCACGCAGCGGTAAAAAGTTTATATGCAACAAAGGCTTATCGAGATAGAACCCCGGATCGACGATCAAGTCGATCAGCGTGAACATCGTGCCGAACGAAACCTTCGTCGGCTCGCCATCGATCACGGGCATCAGTGTCAGCGAACGCCTGCCGGTGATCGCGGTGACCGTTTCGAGCGAGAGCGTGTCGAGGATCTTGACGCGGCCATTATGAAAGACCGCGAGCCCCTTGAGCGGCTCAAGATCAACCGCCTCTGCGAACGCGAGTTTCTGTTCGATGCTCGTGCGCGACTCCATGTCGAACACGGGTTCGCCAAAGGGCGCTTGGAGCCCAGCGTCCGAAGACGAGACCTCCTGCGTCTGTGGGTGAGAGTTGCCAGCGGGTGCGTCTTGTGCGCGCATCGGCTGGCACACCGCCAGCATCGCGAAAGCTACCACACCCAACGGGATGAATCGAAATCGTGCAAACGTGCGCATGAGGAGTGTCCTGATACCTAGACGTTGACGGGGAGTTCGGATGAGGCTGTGGGGGCTGGAGATTCGGATGACTGAGATGATCTTTGCTCGTCTTTGCGGGCATCGGCAGCCTCTTTGGCGAGTCTGTCGCCCCGACGCCTGAGCACGAGTGGCTTGATATAAAACGCCCACGGGATACCGAGCGCCATGCACACGCCGCCGAGTGCGATCACCGAGATGCCCGGGTTGTTGCCCACGCCGAGGATTGTAAACAACACATAAGGCTGTTCGATCGACGAACCGGGTTGGCCGATCTGTGCCTCAGACTGTCGCCATGTGCTCGCGTCCCAGCCAGCCTGCGAGAGCTTGAGCTGATTCGGGCTCAGCCCGAGCACGAACCTTCGCACAAAGTCCACGATCTCGGGCGCTTCGGTGTGCTCACGGTGGGGCGCACGCAACGGATAGTTGAGGCTCACCTCGGCGGTAAACGCTTCGAGCTTGGCGTCAAACGGGAGCACATGGACGATCGAGCGGAAGTCTCTGGGAGGTCCGCCGTGCTCGTAGGGAATCATCTCGAACTCGTCGAGCCGAAGCGAGAAGTTCGACAACGCATGCTGACGCCTGCCGAACGCGAGCTGGATGGTTCGCCCTGTCGTGCCCGGGATGCTAATCGTGCGAACCTTTTCTGATTCGCTGCCGAGGTATCTTGTAAATGGAAGCCACACAATGGTGGACCACGGGCCGCTGTGAGGGTCGATCGCTGAACGCTTGGCGCTGACTTCAACCGCGAGCATCGCCTTGTCGTGGGTCCCAATGAACCGACCATTCTGCTCGCCCGCAGCCACGGGCACGGGACGCGCAAACTCACGAGCGTGCGCCCAGCGGTGCGCGACTTCGAGGCTCATCACCGGCACGTCGGTTCCGCTTGGAGCGTTCTCGAAACCCGCGAACACGTCTTCGAGCCTGGCGTTGGGCGGCAAGTTGGTTTGTGTGCGCACCCGGCCGCCGGGCAGTCGGATGATCGCACGCACTCGGCCCGACTCGGGCGCTTCATCAAAGTACACCTGGAGCCGATCGGCGTCGATAAACGTGATGCGGATCGACGGGTCGGCGTCGCGTCGGGTCGGTCTGCCGTCGGCTGCGACCGCGAGAATGTCCTGGTCGATCTCCGGGAAGCGGTGGTACGCGTACCGCGTGTACGCCTCGCCCTCGGGCGGCTCGATGCGGATGAGCGCAACGCTGCTGGTCGCACCCTTGTATCCCTCGGTGATAATCGGGAACGGCGGCTCTTCGAGCAGGCTTTCAACGGTGAGCCGGTAGCCACTGACCTCATGCGAAGCGCCCTCGCGTGCCGCGAGGACTACGCGCTCGCCCGTCGCGGGAACCTCGACCACCAGCCCCTGCGAAACTCCCGGCGCGAGCGGCTCGGACAACGCTGCGAACCGGAGGTCATCCATCCCGAGCGTGTACTCGAGCCCGATGAGCTGCGCCTGACTGATCCGCTGGTCGGGCCGATTCGGGAGCAAGATGAACGAGAAATCGGGGTCACCCTCATCTCCGATCGTCAGATACACAATCCGCAGCGGGTTGAGCGAATCATCACTCGCACCCATCGGCGGCTCGGCCCCGACCCAGTCAAGCTGAGGCTCGGCGTACGTCGCGTATCCCACGAGCCGAAACTCGATGTCCTCGTCAACCTTCCCGAGACTCGAATTTGAACCGGGCACGGGCAGATCGAGCGTGCGTCCGCTGTCGAGTGCTGGATCGAACAAGGGCCTGCGTGCGAGCGCAAGCGCACCACTCGCGGCTTGGCCGCCAGCTTCCCCCTCGGGCAGAGTTGGCAAGACGCCGAGCGCGACGTTGTTGTACCGAGGCACCTTGGTGATGTAGCGTTGTTCCCAGTCGCCGTTCTGTCGGGTGTAGAGAGTCAGCGAAGTGTTGTCGTAGAACGTGGTCGAAGCCGGCCCGGGCTCGAGTTTGCCGGTCGCGGTGGGCGAGGCGTGCAAGAGGATGTCGCCCTCTTTTTTGAGCCCTTGGTAGTACACGCTGCCGAGGGCGATCAGCACGATGCCCGTGTGAACCGTGAGCACGCCGATGTTGAGAAACGAGAACTCGATGCGTCGAATCGTCGCGGTCACCATGTTGAGCATGAACATGCCCAGGATCAGCTTCAAAGGCCACGCGGAATAGAACTCGAGCTCGGTCATCTCAACCGACGGCAACCGACGGATCGTCACCGAGGCGTATTGTTTGGCAAGGTCGTCGAACATCCGCCACGACGCGCCCTCGTATACCAACGGGTTGAGTCTGGGCCACAGCAAGAACCACCACGCTGCGCCGAGCAGGACAGCTACGCCCAAGGCAACCACCACACGCTTCGAGAACTTGCGTGCGACCACCACGCCCAAAACGATCGGGATAATGAGCACCGCGAGTGCGTTGAGCCACTGGATGCCTTGAACGAGCAGCCCGAGGGGGATGCTCGCCAGGATGCTGTAGATGCAGACCGAGCTGAGCAGGATAACCGCGAGCCAGATCGAGCTGAACGCGCGCAAAACAAACTTTGCGGGCCATGCCCAAGCAGGGAAATGCCCATCATCCCAGGCCAAAGATCGTCGCCACTTTGCGCTCATGAAACTCCCCGAACAAGGCGCTGACTCTGTGTGAATCCGAGTCGATGCGGTTCTTGTCAAACAAGACTAACAACCGTTCAGCAAGAGCGTAGGTGGATGCTCGGCGGCGAACAGCCCCAAAGATCCGGGATTCGCAGGAATCTCCACGAGCCCCAAACCCGCTGGGAACGTCCCCGCTGCGAGCGTGTACCGCGAAGGGTCCAGCCCCAACGCGACAGCTCCAGCCGTGGTCATCGCTTCGAGCGCTGATTGGTGATCCAATTCATCTCGGCACACCAACAGCCGGGCATCGTGCCAGGGCGTGATCCCCCGGGCTGCCTGATCGGGCGGCAGATTGATGATCGAATCCGTCCCCAGACACACGCTCACTCCAGCAGCGAGCAACTCTCGATACGGGTGCGGCCCGAGCACGCGATCGGCCCCGAAGTATTCACTCGCCCTCGGGCAATAGACCACAATCACACCCGCAGCTTTGAGCATTGCTGCGAGGTGCTCGCGTTGATCCGCCGAGCCCAGATCGTTGAGATGCACCGCAAGCAGCGGCGGGCGTTTCTCGGTTGAATCGTGAGTCCCCTGTCTCCACGCCCCGAGCGTGTGCTCGATGGGATGCAGGCCCCGACCAATGATCGCACGCAGCTCGTTGTCCCAGTGCCCGAAGCTCGCGAGCAGATCACACTGAGGCCCCGAGGCATCGGCGATAAAGCTGCGTTCCTCGATAGATTCGGCCAAATGCGTGCAGACACCAAGCCCGAGCCGATCGGCGATCTCCCGAGCAGCGCGATAGCCCGCGATCCCCACGGTGTACGGAGCATGAGGCGAAATACCCAGACGCACACGAGACCCCGTTGGCCAGCGTGCGCACAGATCATCGAAAAACTTCTCAAATGATTCGATAGCGTGGGGTTCACTCGCTCCGATGGCGAAGAACTCGACGAACGAAACGCCGGTCATCGGCGAGTGTGCGAGCGTCAGCGGCGCAGCATCGCTGAGCCCATTGGACGGGCACCCCGCGATGTCCCCCACCGCGATCACGCCGCCCGCCAGCGAGAGATCTATGCCCGTGCGCACAGCAGAGGCCAGCGCCTCGGGATCGGTGGGCCGAGAGACCATCACCTCGGCAAGCCAATCGGCGAACGGGGCGTCGGGGTCGATGGGTTGTGGGCCGATGGAGGTCAGATCGAGATGGGTGTGGGCGTTGACGAGCCCGGGCACGACGACCGAATGTGGGCAGCTCAGCCGATGGGCGCGTGCTGCGAGCGGGTGAGCATCGATGTGATTGGGGGTTGCCCTTGCGATGAGCTCGAATCGGCTCTCGAGAATGGGGTTTTTTCCCAGGTCACGCAAATCGGTCAGCGTCTCGAACCGGAGAAGCACCGAGGTGGGTTCAACGTCATGGTTAATCCCGGCAGCGTCGAGGCGCAAGAACGTCGTATCGCCGGGCTTAGAGGGGGGCGAGAGGTGGGGAGGTGCCGAGGCGCGGGAGGGGAGGGGGGGAGGGGGGGTGTGATTCATGCGGAGAGTCCCGGGGTTCCGATGACTTAGAACGTCTGGCGACGATAGGATTCGATCCTGTAGGGACGCTGACTGAACTGAACGAATCTCAGGCGGCAGGCCGCCGGATGAAGGAGGGCTCGGATGCTCAAGCGATCGACTCAACGTGTGCTGCTCGGAGTTGGAACACTGGCGATCGGGCTCGGAGGGCTCGGCTCGCTGGGCGGTTGCTCGACCACCGCCGAAAACAGCAGACTCGGTGACTCCAACAAGGTGCTCACGGCTCGCAATCAGGAGCTCCAGGCGGCCTTGGACGATTGCCGAAGGACCGCTTCGGCGCTCTCGGGCAGCGGCGATGTCCGCTCGACCACGATCACCACCCTCCAATCCCGAAACAACGAGCTTCAACGACTCGTGGACGCCCAAGCGGCGACCATCTCGGAGTTCGATGGCAGGATTGCCGGGCTGGGCTTTAGCCCGCTCGACGCGACGACCGATCGCAGGCTCCAACAACTCGCAGCCCAGAACCCGAATCTGGTGACCTACGACGCCCAACGCGGGATGTTGCAGTTCGCAAGCGATCTGACGTTCGACTCGGGTTCGGACGTGGTCAAGGCGTCGGCCCAGCAGAGCCTCGCAGCTCTCGCAAGCGTGCTCAAGGGCGGCGCGGGTGCGAGCTACGAGATCCGCGTCGTCGGACACACCGACAACATGCGGATCGGCTCAGGGACGGCTCGACGCCACCCGACGAACATGCACCTGTCGGCTCACCGAGCGATCGCGGTTCGCAGGGCATTGGTTTCGATGGGCGTTCCGGCTGCGAAGATTCAGGCTGCGGGCTGGGGCGAGTTCCGCCCGTCGGTCGCCAACAACGCATCGAGCGGCACGGCTCAGAACCGCCGCGTCGAGATCTTTCTTGTTGCGGACACAGGCAGCGCAAACGCACCTGCACCGGCGGGCTCCGGGGGCGCCTCGGGCGGCATGGTTGATGTGAATCGCAGCGCGCCGAACCGTCAGCCCGACCCGACGAAGTAATTAGCAAGCTCATCAGCGCTGACGCCGACCACTACGAGCAAACACACACCGCCCCGAGCCGTCACGGTTCGGGGTGTTTTTTATTGTGAGGTCGTTTCGATCATCAACATCAAACGTGTCAGGCTTGTGCTCCGACGCGCTTCTCGACGTCGCTGCGCGAGGGCATCAGGCCGAGGACCGCGAACACGGTCGCAAGGCTGAACGCGAGGACCGCTCCAGCGAATGGCCAGCCGACGCTTCGCAGCGCCGAGTCGATGATTCTGATCTTGGGGCCGCTGCCTACGGGCATGACGTGGAGGGCTGCGTCGTGCTGCCACGAATTGGGCTGGAGCACGGGGATGCCCCCCACCTGCTCGGGCGGGTTCTCGTCGTAGGGTCGGCCTTGGGGATAGGCCCAGCGTTCGGTGTTGATCGTGCCATCGGGCAGCAGCTCGTGAATGGCGAACGTCCAGTCGCGCTTCCAGACCCGGCCCCACGTCTGGTCATCGACGCCCTGACGCGGGATGCGCACGACGACGCAGAGGCGGTCTTGGATCTCGCCTGACTCGATGCCATCGACAAGTTCTTGGCCCGTGTATCCCGAGAGCGGGGCAAACCTGAGCACCCGCAGCCAGTCCTCGTATTCAACCAGACCCGGGAGGTCTTGGGTGTGCGCACGACGCTGAAACGGCACGCTCAGATCGAGCGATTCTTGTGCGTATTTAAGATGGACGCTGCCTTGGGGGTTCTCGTCACTCGCCGCGATGCTCGTAAGATTGACGTTGTGACCCGCGTAGATGAACTCGGTATCGGTGACGGGTGAGAAGGCGTAAATCGTCCTGCCGTGCTCTTGTTGATGCGCTGCGAGGCGAAGGGCGATCATCGCGGTCAGCGAGATCCCGATGAGGAACAACACCGCCGATGTCGCAAGGAACTTCTTGCGACTGGCAGCTCGATTCGGGCTCGAATGCTCTGGTTCGTTTGTGATAGTTTTTTACTCGTGGCCCGCGGGCGTGTCGTATTCGGTGGCCGGCTCTGCGTGTTCGTCGCCGCTGTGATCTGCAACGCCTTCGGAGACGTGATGCGCGCCGTCGTCTGATGGCGCGTTGAAATCGAACAGCCCGGCGGTCAGACCCGTGCGGCGGACGTGCTGGTCGGCGGTGGAGTGCTCGGGGCCGTGATCGTGCTCGTGGCCTTCGTTGTAGTGCTCGAGCCAAACTGCGTACGCCTGCTCTTCGGTCATGCCTTCTTCGTCTTGGAGGCGTTGGATCTCTTTTTGTTTCGCGTAGACCGTGATAGGCACGGTGAGTTCGCTGTCACTGCCCGCGGGGGTGATTGATTTTCCGGTGCCGCCTTCGATGATGGCGTGTGCTTTATATTCGTAGATGTGACCCCGGCCTCCGAGATCGAGCGCGGTAAAGCCCAAGAACATGGCGAACGCAAAGAGCGTGTACAGGAAGATCATCACGTTGACCGGGTTGCCTCGACGCAGCCCCATGAAGAACATCAGCACGAGCGAAGCTTTGACGGTCGCGATGCCCATGGCGATAACGACGTTGACCCAGTGCGGGATGGGGATCGCGAGCGATTCGATGATCCATATTTCCAACTGAGCTATGAAGATGGTGAAGAAGGTAAGAAACAAGAGGATGAGCAGGATGGCGGTGAGAAACTGCCACGAGTAGGTGTGATGAGTGATGCGTCCGTGCTGGCCGTGGGGATCCACCGGGTTGAACTCGTGGGCTTCGGATTCGTGCGTTGCGTGTGCCATTGCGATGCTCCAGCGGGAGGCCGGCGGGGGTCAGAAATGAAGGCGAATGAAGACGCTCGCTAGTCGATGAGATAGAGCAGGGGGAAGAGGAAGATCCAGATCAGGTCAACGAGGTGCCAGTAGAGCGCCGCGTTTTCGAGCAGGGTGTAGTGCTTGGGGCCGTAGGCTTGTTTGGTGACGGATCGGTAGAGCACAAAGCCCAGCAAACTCCCCCCGATGATGACGTGGGCGGCGTGAATACCGGTCGCCATGTAGTAGATGGACCACCAGATGGGTTCGTGCGGGTCGTGTGCGTAGGGGTAGCTGAAGAATATGCCCGGGGCTTTGCCTTCGCTGAGCTTGGGGATGTACTCGAAATTCATCTTGATAAAGAAGAAGATGCACGCACAGATCAGCGTGATAATGAGATTGATGTTGAGCCAGCGTTGTTGGTTGAGCTGCGCGCAGCGGACCGCCATCACGACGGTGAACGATGAGATGAGCAGGACGACGGTATTGATCCCGCCATAGAGGGGATCGAGAGAGTGCGACCCGTTGGCGAAGGCCTCAGGATACTTCGCGCGGTAGATGGCGTAGAGACAGAACAGCCCCGCGAACAGCAGCACCTCAGTCGCAAGGAACAACCAGAAGCCTTGGGTGCAGGCGTCGAACTCGTCTTCTTGGGTTCGGAAGTGCTCAGCCTGTTCGTATTGTTCCCAGCCGGGGGCTTGGAGATCGTTTGGCTGGTCCCCGGATTTGCCTGGGTCGATGGCGGTCATGAGTCGGCTCCGGTCGGTGAGCGTGCGTGGGAAAGAATCGTGAGGGGCTAGTGCTCGATGGGGTTCTCGGGCAGGGGGAAGTCTTCTGGGTCACAGTGCGGCGGAACAACCGTGTCGAAGTCGTACGGGCCGTGGGTGACCAACGGCTCGTGATGGAAGTTGTGGACGATCGGCGGTGACTCGGTTTCCCATTCGAGACTCAGCCCGCCCCACGGATTGGGCGGTGCCTTGGGACCGGCAACCAGCGAGTGGAGAAAGTTGAACAGGTGGATAAGGAACCCGACGAGCAGAATCCATGACCCGACCGTCGAGATGATGTGCAGGGTCTGGAACTCATCGACGTAGGTGGCGTAACGCCGGGGCATGCCCTGTGTACCCAAGAAGAACTGGGTAAAGAACGTGACGTTGAACCCGACGAACACGAACGCACAGCCGAGGATCCCGACCTTCTCGTTGTACATCTTGCCGAAGATTTTGGGCCACCAGTGGTGCATCCCGCCGACGAGCGCGATGATGGTCCCGCCCATCATGACGTAGTGGAAGTGGGCCACGATGAAGTAGGAATCGTGGAGGTGCAAGTCGGTGGCGAGCGTGGCCAGAGGCAGCCCGGTGAGCCCGCCGATCAGGAAGATAAAGATGAACGACAGGGCATAGAGCATCGGGGTGTTGATCGCGATCGACCCCTTGTAGAGCGTCGCGACCCAGTTGAAGATCTTGACCGCTGTGGGGATCGCTACGAGGAAGGTCAACGCGCTAAAGACCGCCGAGGCAATCTCGCCCATCGACGCGAACATGTGGTGGCCCCAGACCATGAACGACACCGCCGCGATGCCGAGCGAGGCGAACGCCATCGCCTTATAGCCGAAGATGTGCTTGCGAGCATGGACGGGGATCAGCTCGTTGATGACCCCGAACGCGGGCAGGATCATGACGTAGACGACGGGGTGGGAGTAGAACCAGAAGAAGTGCTGGAAGAGCACGGGGTCGCCGCCCATGCCCGGATCGAAGATCCCGATATTGAACAGCCTCTCGAACACCAACAAGAACAACGTGATCCCGATCACGGGCGTCGCGAGCACCTGAATAATGCTCGTTGCATAGACCGCCCAGATGAACAACGGCATGTCGAACCAGCCCATGCCCGGAGCCCTGAGCTTATGAATCGTGATGACGAAGTTCAGCCCGGTAAGGATCGAGCTGAACCCGATGATGAATACCGCAGCCACCATCAGGGTGGTTTGCCAGTGCGAGGCGTCACCCGTACTTGAGTAGGGCGTATAGAATGTCCACCCCGTTTCTACGCCATTATTAAGAATGACAAAGACAGCAAACAACGAGCCGAGAACGTAGATGTACCAACTCAGAAGATTAAGCCTTGGGAACGCCACGTCCTTGGCCCCAAGCATCAGCGGCAACATGAAGTTGCCCAGCGACGCCGGGATGCCCGGCACGATGACCATGAACACCATGATCGCGCCATGGAGCGTAAAGGCCCGGTTGTAGAGCTGGTTGGCCTCTGAAAGATTGTCGGCCCCGAACAGCTTGAACAGGCTGCCCTTCTCGATGATCTCGACGGATTCAACGCCGGTTTCTGCGTCGATGGTCGTAATGGTTTCAATGCGGTTGGGTGCGAGCAATTCGGCGCGCACAGCCATCGCCGCCACCCCGCCTAGGAAAAACATCGTCAGGATCGCGGTGAGGTACATCACGCCGATCTTCTTGTGATCGATCGTGAAGACCCAGCTAAGTATGGACTCGATCAGCGTCCCTTTCGGCGTGAGGTAGCTGCCCTCGTCGTGATGGTCGTCGTGCGCGGAGTGATCGTGCTCGGTAGTGCTCATGGCTGGTCGTCCGGGCTGGCTTGTGAATCGGTCGGGGTGTCTGACGACTCTGAATCGGGCGAGCCTTCAAAGGAGCCCCCCTTGTCGGAGAGGTGCTTGAAATACGCGATGATCGAGTCGACTTCTTCGTCGTTGAGAACACCCGAATATGAAGTCATGCCGTTGATGAAACCGGCTCGGACCTTGGCGCTTGGAACGAAGATGGATTCGCGGAGGTAGTTGTCCATCGCGACCGCGTCGGTATCGAGGTCTTCTTGGGTCATGGGGCTCGCGTTGGAGAACTCGCGGGGATAGCCGTAGGCGTTGAGCCATGTGGGGCCGATGTTCGGAGCGCCGTCGACGGAGTGACACCCGAAGCAGCCGCTGGTTTGAGAGATCTGCATCCCGATCTCCCACGGCTCGCCTTCGAGCACGCCTTCAATTTTGGTGAGCCACACGTCATAAGGAACGACCCGCAGGAGCGCTGCCATTTCGGAGTGGTCGTCGCCGCAATATTCAGCGCAAAACACCCAGTGCTCGCGATAGAGATAGCCCTCGGCATGCACATAGTCTTTGCCCGAGAGAACTTCGGGTTCGATCCAGAGGCTCGTGTAGCGGTTGGGCATCACGTCGATCTTGGTGCGAAAATCAGGAATCCACCACGAATGGATGACGTCGCTGCTCGACAGCCGGAACATCGAGGGCCGATCCGCGGGCATATAGATGACCGGGATGTCCTTCGTGCTGATGCGCACCGTTTCGGTGGGTTTCTTGCCGTTGGGATACTTAACATTCCAGCTCCATTTTTGCGCCTGGACGCTGTAGCTGAGCGATTCAGGCGGCGCGATGAGCTTGTTGAGATAAGGCTCAAGACCCGCAAAGAACAGGTAAATCATGAACAGCGACGGGATCACGGTCCAGGCAATCTCGAGCTTGAGGTTGTGGCACGGGCTGACCTGAGCGGGCACGCCCGGGCGGCGGCGGTACTTGATCGTCCAGAACAAGCTCAGACCAATGAGCACGACGAACCAGAACACGCTGAACCACCAGATCGCCATGAACAGGAAATCAGATTGGACCGCGGGCTCCCAGACGGTGTTCGCGCGAAAGAACAAGCGTTGAAGCCAGCCCGCGTCATTGACCGCAGGAGCGAAAGCCACGATGCCTTCGGTCAGAGTCGAAACGGGCTCGACGATCTCAGTTTGAATAGTCGCTTGGAACGTCATGTGTGGGATCCGGCGGCAGGTGCAGCCAATGAAGAAGAATCGGACCGAGAAGCAGCAGCGTGATCGCGACTCAAGCGTTCACGAAGGAACAGCCCGCCGACAAGCACCACAAGGAACAACACGGTAAGCAGCCCGCCGATCTGCATCACGCGGAACGCGGACAGGGCGTAGCTGCCGCTCGCGGGATCAAACTGGTAACAGAACGTGGCGACCATGTGCCCAAAATCTTTGGCGATGGTGCCGTTGGATGCTTCGAGAAGGGCGAGCTCGACGTCGCGTTTGGGCAGCTCAAAGCCGTGGATATAGCGGGAGACCGTGCCGTCGGGCGTCAGGAAAATGGTCGTCACCGGGTGCGAATATTCGCTGTTCGACAGACGCTTGAACCGATACCCAACCTGATTGCCTAGCGCCATCGAGTTGGCTTCAGATGCGGTGTGGAAGGTCCAGCCTTCGCGGACACTCGGGGTGGCCCCACGGGTATATCCGATGAGGTTGTCTTCCTTGATCGACGCGGCCAGCGGCGTGATCTCATCAGGATTGAAGCTGACGATTACCACCCGGAAGTCATCCCCGATCGTAAACTCGATCTCATTGAAACATGCTTGAAGCTTGCTCAACGTCACCGGGCACACGAGCGGGCATGTGTAGTAGACCATCGCAAGCACGACGGGCTTGGTGCCGTCGAAGTACTCGCTGAGTCGTACGGTTTCGCCGAGCGAGTTGGTCAGCGTGATCGAGCCGTCAACAGTGTGACCCAGACGGTCCGCGACGGTGACGTTTTCGAGCTGCGAAGGTGCTCGGCTTGAGTTGGAGAGCACGCGCTGCTTGATGCCCCCAGCCGTTGGCGAGCGACCCGGCGTTCCCTGCGCTACTGCCCGAGTCGAGAGCGTCAGGATCATCAGCAAACCAAGGAGCATCGGCAGCGTTCTGGCGTACCCGCCCAAGCTCACGGGGCACGCGACCGCTCGCCGGCAGCAATGACCGGGGCAACACGCATTCCTCAAAGCATCACGGGGAATAGACATCATGGTTCTTTAGCGTGCGTACTCCTCGAGCACGTCGTGTTGGGCCTGATCGATCGAAAGCCGAACGGTCCCGGCATTGCGGTCGATCCACATCGCCTGATCTTGCGTCTCAAGCACCGAAGCTCGGTACGCCATGGCGGGCTCGGCACCCTTGAAGTTGGCTTCGAGTTCGCCCTTGATGCTGTTGATCCGACCATCGGCGTACACCGAAGCGCCGAAGGTAATCACTACGACCGACATCGAGAGCGCCACCAGCACAAGAAAGAGAATCCCGGTGTCGATCTTCTCGCCGTGCTCATGCTGAGGCTGACCCTCGGACGCGGTGTGGTGGAACCACTGATCGAGTTGGTCTGGCGTGGTGTGGTGGTCTGCCATGAGTGTGTGTCCTGCTGAGGAAGGGACTACTAATCCCTGTTCGGAAGTCTTTGACGCAGTTCTGTTCTAGACGTAGTTCCGCATGGAGAGTGATCTGGAAAGTCTTGGGTCCTTGGTGGGGATCAGCACGCTGCTCGCCACTCGACGCAAGAGCATCGATGCGAACACGCCCATGACCCCGATGACCGCGACCACATCCACCCACCATCCAAAGACGCCCGGCGTGTCCGCCATAAAAGCGTCGTACGCCTCTTTGCCTTGCTCGGCGGTAAGCCCGGGAGCGAGCGAAGCATTCCACGCATCGTGGGCGTACACCTCGGGTCGGATGATCCAGATCATGTCAAAGATGTGGATGAGGAAGAGCCCCAACGCCGCTGCTGCAAACAGAGGAGCGGTCCGCTTGACCACCCTTGGCAGCAGGAACAAGAACAACATCACGAAGTGGCCCGCAATGAGGATGTAGAACGCAGCCTCCCAGCCGCCGCTTTTGCGGATGTTCATAAACGCGGTCTCTTCGGGAATGTTCGAGTACCAGATCAGGAAGTACTGGCTGTAGAAGATGTACGCCCAGAACACCACGAACGCGAACATCAGCTTGCCGTGATCGTGGTCATGCTCGGGAGTCACAACCCCCGTCAGACGTCCCGAGGCACGCAAGCCCACGGTCACCAACGCGACGACGGCCAGCGCGCTGCCCGCACACGCCGCGAAGTAGTACACACCCCACATCGTGCTAAAGAAGTGATAATCAACGCTCATGAGCCAGTCAAAGCTCAAGAACGAGAGTGTCAACGCGAGCACCGGGATGCCCCAAGCGCTCGTGCGGCGCATCTTGGCGGTCAGCCAACGGTTGCCCGTGCGGTCCTGTTCGAGGCTGATACTGGTGAGTCGCTGCGAGAGCACAAAGAGCACGACCCAATACAAGATGGATCTTGCAATCCAGAACGGCACGTTCAAGAACGGCGCTTTGACATCGGCAAGGTGGCCCTCTGCACCGATCCATGTAAACAGCGTGCCGCCCGAGATCAGCTCGAACACCGCGGTCGGAATCAGCAAGAGCATGATCCACGGCCCGAGCCTCGCGAGATGCTCGAACTGCCTACGAACCGTGACGCTCCAGGTGGTGTTGAGCAGCTGGAAAATCATGATGAGCATCAACGCGCCGATGCACGGCGCGAGCGCCGCCATCACCGCTGCGTGATACGCCGCCTCGGCGTGCTTGGCACCCACCGCAAACCCACCGATCACAGTGAGAATCAGACCCGCAGCACCCGCGAACATGCACACCCGCGAGAGAGCGTTGGTCGCGCCCTCGGGCAGCTCGATGTTGTCCGCTCGCAGCCGCTTGTCGGACGCGAGCGATTCGAGCCGCTCGGTGTACGCCTCTTCACTAATTGAAGGGGTATAGGAAATCATGGGGTCCCCCCAGTGCTCTCGGCGTTAGGTTCCGTGGCCGCGGCATCGGACGCAGGTGGCTCGGTATCGGGCAGCACTCGCTCGCCTTCGAGCGCCCGGCGGGTGTCTTCATCGAGTTGTTCGAGCGTGCCCGAACTGGCCTGCTGGAGCACCCGAAGATGGGCAACGATGGCCCATGCGTCGAGTTCGTCAACCGCGTGTGAATAGCCGGGCATCCGGTTGGCCCCATCGGGGCCCCAGAAACCGTTGCGGATGACACCGAAGAGATAGCCGTCGGCACCCTTGTCGCCTCCGCGTTGGAACTGCTCGGCGAGCAACCCCGGCACGGGTGCGGACCACTTGCGTCCTGCCATCCCGCCCGCGTTGGGGGTCGCCCCTTCACCGCCGAAGCCGTGACACGCCGAGCAGTAAATCCCGAATCGTTCAGCGCCGCGAACGAGCAGCTCAGGGGACACCTCAACCGGGATCCGATCGACCGGCGTGCCGTCCGCGTTGGTGCCGAAGTAGATGTCAGACTCATCCTTGAGCAGCATGTCGCGTTTTTCGAGATTGGTCTGATTCCACTCGGTCTCGAACAAAGCGGCTGTATACCCGAAGGCCACGGTGCCCTCGACGGGAACCCGCATCGTTCGGCCGTTCTCGAAGAACTGCGTCTGGCTCTGCGGATTGAACCGGGGCTGGTCGTCCATGTCGGGCAGGAACTGCCGCGGCGGCTTGTCGGTGCGTTCACCCCGGCAGGCGGTCATCCCGCTCGCCAAGAGCAGCGATGCTGCCGAACACACGATCGCAGAGCACACTCGTGAACGATTCATTTTTTGCACTCCTCGATCAGCTCGATGTTCGTCGCACCCGCGTCCTTGAGCAACGCGATGGTCTTGGTCGGGTCGAACGAAGGGTCTCTCGCCTCGATGCACACGAAGTAGCTCGCGTCGGTCGAATCAAGGAACCGTTCGGATTGGAACAGCGGGTGGTTGAACCGGGGCAAGCCGTTGAGTGCGAGCATGCCGAACAACGCAGCGAACGCGCTGAGCAGAACACCCAACTCGAACGTGATCGGGAGGTACGCCTCCCACGCCCAGTAGTCCTTGCCCTGGACGACGAACTGGTAGTCGATCGCGTTGGTGAAGTATTGCATCGCCACCGCAAAGCTCACGCCGATGATCGCCGCCGCTCCGATGAAGAACGGCAGTATGGTCCGCCGAATCCCCATCGCGTCTTCGATGCCGTGGATCGGGAACGGTGCGTGGACGTCCCAAATCTTGTACCCGGCATCACGCACCGCCTCCGCCGCGTGGTAGACGTCCGCGGGCGTTTCGTACTGGGCGAGCAAGCCGTGAATTGGCGTGCCGTCATCGGTGACGTAGGGACCAGGCTTGGTGGGAACAAACGGGAGATAGTCGCTGATGGCCATCAGTGGTTCCCCTCCTTGCTAGAGGTCGAGTCATCGTCGTGGCTGGGCTTGGCGCCGCCGCGCGGATCGTGCGGATCACCCTCGGGCATGACCGCTTTGATCTCCGCGATCGGGAAGATCGGCAAGAACCGCAAGAACAACAAGAACAGGGTCAAGAACAAGCCCAGCGTCCCGACAAACGTCAGGATGTCGACCCACGTCGGGAAGAACATCTGCCATTCGCCCGGCAAGAACGCCCTGTGAAGACTCGTCACGATAATCACAAACCGCTCGAACCACATCCCGATCGTCACGAGCAACGCAACGATCCAGATCACCATCGGGTTGGTCCGCATCGCACGGAACCAGAACACCTGCGGGCTAATCACGTTGCACGAGATCATCGTCCAGTACGCCCACCAATACGGCGCGCCCCGATCGCTCATCCAGTCAGGGATCACGCGGTTGTACGCGAAGACCTCAAACTCGTACACGTTGCCCGAGTACCAAGCGATGAAGAACTCCATCGCATACGCGAAGCCGACCATCGTCCCCGTCGCGAGGAGCACCTTGGCCATGTTCTCGAGGTGACGCTGCGTGAGCAGGTCTTTCATGTTCGCGAACAACTCGCGTGCCGGGATCAGCAGCAAGAGCACCATCGCAAACCCGCCGAAGATCGCACCCGCAACAAAGTACGGCGGGAAAATCGTCGTGTGCCAGCCGGGCAGGATCGAAGTCGCAAAGTCGAACGAAACGATCGAGTGAACACTCAGCACCAGCGGCGTCGAAATGCCCGCCAGAATCAGGTACGCGTTCTCATACCGATGCCAGTGCCGACTCGAAGCACGCCAACCGATCGCCAAGAACCCGAAGATGTACGCACGGAGCGTGTCGCTCTTGAACGGCAGGTTGATCCCGAGCTGGGGCACGAGCGGGAGCTTGGGCATTTCGAGACGCATCACGCCGCTGAGCCCCTGACGAAGCCGCTTGTCCGCACGATCGCGCAGCGTCGCAAAGTCAGGGATCATCCCCATGTACCAGAACAAGAACGAAACCGTCGCATAGGTGCTCACCGCGAACACGTCCCACAGCAGCGGCGACCGGAAGTTGGGCCAGATCCAGTTGCTATTGGGAATCGGAAAGATCATCCAGATAAACCAGATGCGCCCGACGTGGATACCCGGATAGATGCCCGCACAGATCACGGCAAAGATCGTCATCGCTTCGGCCGAACGGTTGACCGCGGTACGCCACTTCTGCTTGAGCAGGCACAGAATCGCGGAAATCAGCGTCCCCGCGTGACCGATCCCGATCCAGAAGACGAAGTTGGTGATATCCCACGCCCAGCCGACCTGATTGTTCAGGCCCCACGTGCCCACACCCGTGATGATGAGATACAGGATCATCACCTGGCCGATGCCCGCAACCGAAGCGGAGGTTATCAGCGCGGGGAGCCACCACTTGCCCGGGCCTTTTTCTTGGTAGCCGCAGACGATCTCGGTGATGTCGTGGATGGACCTGCCGCCGAGCACCAAAGGCGGGGTCACCGCCGGGTCTTCGAGCAGCGAGCCATCGCCGATGTCGGTCGAGGTCCCAGCGGGGGCTTGTGGCCTCATCCCCGCGAGCCGCTCTGCGTTTGCCTGGTCAGGATGAATCGAGCTCATGCGGGGGCTCCGAGAATGTTCAGGCTCAAGGCGTACCCGGGATCTTCATCCCGCTTGCTTGGATCATTACGGAACAAACGTGCGTGACCTTCGCCACCCGTTTCTCCACCACCGCCATGCTTGAGAGCTTCGGGCACCTCGACCGCACGGATCTCGGGGTTGGGGTTGGTCAGATGCAGCAGGTGAGACGTGCGCGGCCTCGTGTTGAGATAGCCCAACAACAAGTAGCCTCGCTGGTTCTCACGTTTCGAAAAGACCTTGCTCGATTCATCAAGGATGTTGCCGAACGTGATCGCATCCGTTGGGCATGCTTGTTCGCAGGCGACCTGGAAGAACCCGTCGGGGATGCCGTCGAGGTCCTGGATCTTGGTTTCGTGTCGAGCGCGGTTGATGCGCTGGATGCAGTACGAGCACTTCTCCATCACGCCGCGAGGCCGGATGGTCACGTCCGGGTTCTTCTGCATCTTGGTGATCTCGTCGAGCTTGGCACGCAACCTCGGCGGGATGAAGTTCTGGTTGAACTTCTGGTTGTTCTCTTGGAGCTTGGGGGTCAGCTTGTCGGCGAGCTCTTCGGTGGTGAACCGCGGGTCGAGCCCGCCGTTGAACTTGCTCTGGCCCCAATCGAAGAAGTTGAACCGGCGAACCTTGTAAGGGCAGTTATTCGCACAATACCGGGTACCCACGCAACGGTTGTACGCCATCACGTTGAGACCTTCGCGGTCATGAACCGTCGCGTTGAACGGGCAGACCACCTCGCACGGCGCATTCTCGCAATGCACGCACGCGACGGGCTGATTGATCATCTTCGTCGGCGCGTTCGCGTCGTCGCCCACGAAGTAGCGATCCACACGGATCCACTGCATCTCCCGGCCCTTCGCAACCTCGTCCTTGCCCACCACCACGATGTTGTTCTCGCTCTGGCACGCGATCGTGCAGGCGTTGCAGCCCGTACACGCGGCCATGTCGATCACCATCCCCCACTGAGGACCCTTCGAGAACACCGAGCCTTCGCCCGCGTTACCCATGGAATCATTCTGCGGGTTCTTGTACGCGCTGACGTTCGCCGGGGTGTGCGCGAGTTCGCCGAGTTGCTCACCAAGGTGCAGCTTGCCTTTGTACCCCACCGTCGAAGTGACGAACGGATCATCCACCTTGGCGTGACCCGCGTGCTCGGCCTTGGCCGCATGCTCCTGATACGTCTGGTAATCGAGCGAACGCGCCACCGCGGTTCGGCCTTCAAGCGACCAGTGGTTCTGTGTGCTCGAAATCGGATACGTCCCCGAGACACGTTCGAGCGTTGCGCCCGTAGCAGCAAAGCCAAACCCGGGACGCACCGCGCCGATATCGAACCCGACCTTGTTGCCCACGAGGCCCGCAGCTGTCCGCCCATAACCGAGCGCCACCGAAACCGTGTTGTCCGCAAGACCGGGAACGACCCACACCGGGATCTCGATCGAGCGTTCACCGATGGTCAGCCTCGCCATGCGTGCCTTGGGCTCCTGGTCCTTGGTGTAGACCTTCGACGGGTTGTCATACGCGCTGAGCCCCAACGCCTTGGCCGTATTCGGGCTCACGAGCGCCGGGTTGTCCCACACGACCTTGGTGATCGGATCGGGCAGCTCCTGGAGCCACGAGTTGTTTGCGTCACGACCATCGCCAAGCATCCCGACACGGAACGAGACTTCGAGAGCCTGGGCCGTGGGCGCGCCACCAAGCTTGAGCCGGGTCAATGCCTGCGCGACGCCCCCGCCGTTGATGTCGGTGCCTGCCGCGTCGCGGCTAGTGCCCGCGAGCATGCCGTCATGCAACGCGCGACGCCACGACTTCTCGAAGCGGTCGTCGCCCGCGTTCATGCCGAGCTGTGTGCTCCATGCCGAACGCACAAGATCAAACCCATCGGGCGCTTCATCGCCCGCGAGCAGCGCGACGAACTCGATCTCGCTCATCGCCGGGCTGTACAGCGGCGCGATCATCGGCTGCGTCGGAGCGACCGTGCCGTCAAACGCGCGGCTGTCGCCCCAGCTCTCGAGCAGGTGCGCTGCGTTGAGCGACCAGGTGCTCGCCTCTGCGGTTTCACTCTGACCGACCGAGAGCGTCACGCTGTGGGGTACCGCCGCCATCAGCTCCGAGAAGTTGAGCGACGCCGGCGCGTCGTACGCCGGGTTGGTGTTGATGCACACGAGCGTCTTGACGCTGCCCGCGTGAATTTTCGCAGCAACGTCCGCGAGGTCGGACGCGCCAGGCGACTGACGCTTGGCGTACCGCACCGTCGTTCCGACGTTCCCGAGCATGTCATTCATCGCGTGGATCAACGCGTGGATGGCTGGCGGCTGGCTCGGACCCGCAACCAGCAAGCTGTGCCCACGATGGCCGTCGGCCATGAGGTCCGTGGCAAGCTCCTCGATGAACCCCTTGCCGCTTGCTGTAGGAATCTGCTCGAACGCGCTGGTGTCGGGCATGTCTACTGCAGCAAGCGCGCCCGCGATGACGTTCCTGTTGCGTATGACGCCCATGTCAACGAGCTTGCGTGCGAGCTGCACCGCAAGTGTGCTGATCTGCTGAGGCGACAGCGCGAGCCGGTGATCCGCGATCCCGCCGAGCGAGGAGAACCCGCTCTCGAAGCAGTAGATCCGGCTCATCGGATCCGTCGAACTCATCGGACGGCGCATCGGACCGATCCCACGTTCGTGCGCGACGCTCTCGCCTTCGCCCGAGATCAACGCACGATCGAAGCTCACGATCACCTTGGCCTTGTCGAGGCTCAGGCGTTCGTGCATCGGTTCGTTGAATGCGATTCGGCTGCCCTCGATCGCGTTGCGATCAGCGACCGCGTTGTGGAACACCCAAGTGGCCTTGGGGAACCGCTTCATAAAGCGCTTGCGAACCGCAGTGCGGGTCGGGCTGTCCACGTCATCGACGATGACGACGAGGCCCTCGCCGTGGTCTTTGTCGTGAACCGCGGTGAACTCGTTCTTCATCCACTCGCCGAAGTCGTCCCACGTGGCTTCGAGCTTGCCCCGCGAAGGGTTCGGGTGGTGATACACCGGGTACTTGAGCCGATCCGGGTCGTACATCCCCAAGATCGAAGCCAACGTCGTTGCGTCTGCTTTGCCTCGATTGGTCGGGTGCAGCGGGTTGCCCTCGATCTTGGTCGGGCGTCCTTCGTGCGTTTCGACGAGCAGCCCATACGCTCCGCCGCCGGGGATCGGCATGCTCGTCGCGTAGTACAAGGGCATCCCGATCACGATCTCTTCGGGCACCTCGCTCGAATACGTCAGGATCTTGTGATCCGGTCGCCGACAACCGGGCAACGCCGCAGCTCCCGCGAGCGCAAGCGACGCACCCATCAGCTTGACAAACGTTCGCCTGCTCTGTTCGAGCAGCTCGCTCGCACCCTTGGGAAACTCCCGCTCTACAAACTCGCGGAACACCGGGGCCTGAGAATATTCGTCGAGCGATCGCCACACACGCTCACCCGCGGGCTGCGCGAGAGCTTGCGTATCTGCAGACGCGGGAGGATCGATCTTGCCGATGGTCGAGGGGCATTGGTCGGTGGTCATGAGGTCCTCGAAGACTGTGCCAAGCTATGAGCTAAAGCCAAACTAGAACGCGATGCACGCTCGATCAGTGGTGACAAGCGCCGCACTGCTGGGGGGGATCATTCCGAAGACTCTCACGCAACGCCTCAGCATCCCAACGCCCGTTGCCTTGGGCACGATCGCTGAGTTCCTGTTGCACCTCGATCAACCGCGTCACCTGGTCCGGCGGCACAAGATGCTTCTCAGGATTACGGTGGCACTCCAAGCACCAACCCATGCTCAGGCTCTCCACTTGATGGACCACTTCCATCCCTGTGATCTGGCCATGACACGAGAAACAGCTCACGCCCGCGTTCAAGTGAACGTGGTGCGGGAAGTTCCGAACATAGTCGGGCAGCTTGTGGACGCGGCGCCATTCGATCGATTCGTCCGAGGCGTACGCCTCGAGCACAAACTGGATCTTGGCCGGGTCCGCCACCTTGACCTTGTTCTCGGAGTGGCACCCCCAGCACACGCTGACCGGAGGAAGGTTCGCCTCGGGCGATTCCTCGATCTGGTAGTGGCAATACCTGCAATCCATGCCCAGCTTGCCGGCGTGGATCGCGTGGTTGAACCCGCCGCCGGGTTGCGTAGGCATGTACCCGACTTCAAAGAAGTCTGGCGTCGCCCAGTACCACACGCCCGTCACGACGGAAACCGCCGCGCCAAGCCCACCGATCGCGCCCAGCGTGGGCAGCATGTTCATCCATTTGGGAAAGAGCACCGCGTGCACCTCCGGCCGTAACTCCAAGGACACCCCGCAGAGCCACGCAGCCCTGCGAAAGTCCCTGATAACTCCCGCACTAACCGGACGATTGCCAACCAAAAAACAAACGGTTTTTTCGGTCTACCCGTCGCAGTTCTTGCGGGACAGAAATATGGGCTGGTTCACCCTATTCTGTCAAGCCGGGAAAGAGTCTGTTTCAAAGTTGAGACTCATTCGCAACGCCCTGGCGGAGCACTCCATGAACCACACCGCATCTCCTGACCGAACTCCCTCGGCCTCATCACGCCCCAACTCAGCCTTGAAAACGGACGCAACAACCCTCTCGATATTCCTCCAACCCGCTATCACCATTGGTTTTACATGCTCGGTCGCCACATGGTCCGCGTGGATTCTCCTCGCTTCGCCCTGGGTTTCGTTGCCTCCGACGGGCGTGGCTTTGGGGGTCATTGGGGTCTGGCTGCTCGTCGCCGGATGGTGCGGCCGATTTTTAGCGGATCGCACTTGGTCACGAGCTGCCCTCATCGGTATCGCCTCTGGTCTTGTCACTGCCGCGATCAACATGCTCGCCCTTGGCTCACTCCTGGTGGAAGCCTCAGACCCTGCCGACATCACTCAAGGACAAGGCGTACCCCATCCAGACGCGCTCTGGACCATCCTCGGGTTCTTGGTCGCGGGAACCCTGATCGGCGGCGTGGGCAGCGTGATCGGAAGGGTCGGCCCCGGCGCAGCTCCCGCCGACGCCAAACGCTGGTTCGAGCGGCAAGCCAACGTCAGCGCGCTGGCAACCCTCCCACTGCTGCTCTTGGGCGGACTTGTCACCAGCACCGAGAGCGGGCTTTCGGTCACCGGCTGGCCCGACACCTTCGGCGCCAACATGTTTCTCTACCCGATTAGCCTGATGAGCGAACCCCGCGTGTTCATGGAACACTCGCACCGACTGCTCGGCGCAATGGTCGGGCTCACCTTCCTCACGCAGTGGATAGTCTCAATGTTCGCGATCCGTCGCGGCACCATCGAATCCATCGTCGGCGTCGTGCTCGCGATGATCGTGGTAGTCTTCGCAATGGTCTCTGGCGGAGCCCCAGCCATGGGCATGGCTGCCACCGTGCTCTCGCTGCTCGCGGCCGTCTGGGCGATCATCGCAATGATGCGCTCTCGGCTCACCGCTGCCGCCGGCGCTCTGCTTGTGCTCGTCATCGCTCAAGGCGTCCTCGGCGGCACCCGCGTCACCGAATCAAGCTCGATGCTCGCCATCGTTCACGGCGTCACCGGCCAGCTCTTCGTAGCACTCGCTGCCGCCTTCGCACTCTGCGCCTCATCTCGCTACGAACACTCAACACCGCTCGTCAAAAGCCCACTGCGAATGACCACGATCCTCGCCGTTGTAATGGTCTTGCAGATCGTCTTCGGAGCAGCCTATCGCCACCTCCGCCGGGGCGACGCTCCGGGTGCTTCGCACGCTCTGATGGCACACATCGCCCTGAGCCTCGTGGTCCTCGTCGTCGCGGGCATCACAGGCGCGTTGCTCGCTGGTCGCAAAGACACCCGGTGTGATCGCCCACGGTGCGCGGTCCGGGTAGGCAAGGGTCTCTCGCACATCGTCGGGCTGCAGTTCCTGCTCGGCTGGGCCGCGTTTGGCATCATCCAAATGTCAGACACCCGGGGCAGCGTGCCCACCGCCGATCAGCTCGAATCGGCACAAAGCGTGCCCTTCTGGGAAGCCCTGCTCGCAACCGCCCACCAGGCCAATGGAGCTCTCCTCGCGGTGCTCATCGCCATGGCACTCGCGTGGGCGTGGCGGCTTCGACCCAACCGGACGTAACGAGTCGGGCGTAACGAGCCGGGCTGACCGCCCAATAACACCACGCCAGACGCTCTGGGTGGGTGTTCTCGCACAATCGCTTGCACCCAAGCCCCAAAGCTGGGAAAGTGGTCTCGTGTCCTGTGCCAACCATTCAACGCAGGCAATCCCCCGGGGCTCGCCACGTTGAAGACGAGAGCAGCGCCCGATCTGGAGATCCCTTTGACCACCTCAACCGCCACTTCAACCCCCGGCCAGCGCACCCGCGAGATCCGCCCGGGGATCATGACCAAGCTCAAACCCGAGTTGTTCGGCACGGATCAGGCTCGCCACCTCCTGAGCCGCGCAGGCTTCGGAGGCACCGCCGAACAGATCGATGCGCTCGTCGAACTCGGACACGAAAACGCCGTCGACTACCTCCTGGATGTCAAGGAGATCGACACGCCGCGCGTCGATGCGGACGACTTCGATCAGCACATCATGTATCCGCCGACGCGCGAGCAACGCGAGATGTACCGTCGCGCGCGCCAACGCGGCGACGAAGACGCTCTCTCCCAGCAACGCCTCGCACGTCAGAAACGCCAACGCGACGACCGCAGGCAGATGCGCAGCATCCAACGCTGGTGGCTCACGAGGATGATCGAAACGCCCAGGCCCCTCGAAGAAAAAATGACCCTCTTCTGGCACGGCCACTTCGCCACCAACTACCGAACCATCGAGAACAGCTACCACATGTTCCGCCAGAACCAGCTCTTCCGCAAGCACTCGCTGGGCAACTTCGGCGAACTCATGCTCCAGATCATCCGCGACCCCGCGATGCTCGCCTACCTCGACAACAACGACAGCAAAAAGGGCAAGCCCAACGAGAACCTCGCGCGTGAACTCATGGAGCTCTTCAGCCTCGGCGTCGGGCACTACACCGAGAACGACATCAAAGAAGGCGCCCGAGCCCTCACCGGGTACACCTTCAACGACGACGAGTTCGTGTTCAATGAACGCAACCACGACGGCGGTGCCAAACGAGTCCTCGGAAAAAGCGGCAACCTCGACGGCGACGACTTTGTCATGGCCATCCTCAGCCAGCGCGCCGTCTCAAAGTACATGGCGTGGAAGTTCTACCGCTTCTTCGCTGCCGACACCGCCTACGAACCACGCGACCGAGACCGCTTCCACGACAAAGCTGTCCGCGATACCAGCGCCTCCCTGCTGCGTCATCGCTACTGGATCAAACCAGTCCTCAAACGCCTGTTCATGAGCGAACACTTCTACTCAAGCGTGGTCGTCCGGCAACAAATCAAAAGCCCCACCGAGCTCGTCGTTGGCTCGACCCGCTCGCTGCTCACACCGGTCCGCGATCTCTCCGTACTCCTCGATGCCATGGCCCTCATGGGACAGAACTTGTTCTTTCCCCCGAGCGTCGCCGGATGGGACGGCGGGCGAAGCTGGATCAACACCTCCACTCTCTTCGTCCGACAAAACGTCCTCGCCTATCTCCTCACCGGCAAAAAACCACAGGGCTACGACGGCTCCAGCGACACCCGCAGATTCGACTCCATGCTCCTGCTCCAAAGCCTCCAACAACACAACCCCAAAGCACTCACCGACATCACAGCAAGCGTCAACCACCTCCTGACCATCACCCTCGGCGAGCCCACTCCATTCGCTACCGAAACGCTCACCGAGTTCGTCAACGATCACGGCGGCAAGCTCACCACGCCCCTCGTCACCGCCCTGCTCCTGCTCATCACCGCCATGCCCGAATATCAGCTCAACTGATCTCCTCGGCACAACCCACCATCCCCCCGGAGTCCAGCATGGACCTGCACAACAAACCCGCATACACACGACGCGAGTTCCTCGGCACCACCCTCGCCATGGCCTCCGCTGCCATCACCGTCCCCGCGTTTGTCAACGCATCCGCGTTCGGGCTCCCCATGCCCGCGATGGGCATGTCCTCCATCCCGGGAGTCGACGAAGACAAGATCCTCGTCATCGTCCAGCTCTCGGGCGGCAACGACGGGCTCAACACCGTCATCCCCTACGGCGACGATCAGTACTACCGAGGCCGGGGCGGCATCGCCATCCCCAAAAACCAAGTCGGCAAACTCAGCGGCAAACGCACCGGCGGCATCGGGCTCCACCCCGCGCTCGACTCAGTACGCGAGCTCTACGACGAAGGCATGATGTCCATCATCCAAGGCGTCGGCTATCCCAACCCCAACCGCTCACACTTCAAAAGCATGGACATCTGGCACACCGCCGACACCAGCGGCACGGGTGACGGCTGGCTCGGACGATACATCGACGCACAATGCTGCGGCTTCGGCAAAGGCGAAAGCGGACAGGCCGAGACTCCCGATCCTTCACGAACCGACACATCACAAACAAGCTCAGGTCAGCTCGCGATCGCCCTGGGCCGCGAAGCCCCGCTCGCGTTGCAAGGCCGCAAGACCAAACCCATCAGCTTCGAGACCGCCGACCTCTTCCGATGGATCGGTGAGGACGTCCACGACTCGCTCGCCGATCCCTACGCAGCCCTCAACCGAGACGCCCTCAAGCACTCCGCCAACGCAGCCAACCATGACGAACACTCCACCGCTAGTTTCCTCATGCGCACCGCACTCGACGCGCAGGTCAGCAGCGAACAGATCCGCAACGCTGTCGCACGCCAGCCCGCGGTCGCCTACCCACAATCAAAGCTCGGACAAGACCTCGCCATGATCGCAGGCATGATCGGAGCCGGGCTCAAGACCCGCGTCTTCTACGCAACCCACGGCAGCTTCGACACGCACGCAGGACAAGGCGCCGCCAACGGCCGCCACGCCAACTTGCTCCGGCAGTTCAGCGACGCCGTCGCCGCCTTCTACGCCGACCTCAAACAACAAGGCCAAGACCAGCGAGTTCTCACCATGACTTTTAGCGAGTTCGGCCGCCGAGTCGGACAAAACGCCAGCGGCGGAACCGATCACGGCACCGCGGCACCCATGTTCTTCTTCGGCCCGATGGTCCAGCCCGGAGTCCTCGGCAACCACCCCTCGCTCCAAGACCTCGACAACGGCGACCTCAAGTACAGCCTCGACTTTAGATCCGTCTACGCCACCGTCCTCGAAGACTGGCTCACCGCAGACTCTCGCAAAATCCTCGAACGCTCCTACCGCAAGATCAGCCTGCTTCGGACGTAAGCGCCCCCGCGAGCAAGTCCTCGGGCGAAAGTCCTCGGTTGGTCAAGCTGATCCGTTCGCCGCACTCGGGGCATTGCACGGCGTTGTCAACAAGTGTCAGCCCGAGCAGCGAATAGCCGCAGAGGCAGTTGGTCGAACCCACCTGTGAACGCAGCGCCCACCGCAGCCACACGTCTCTGAATATCAGCAGTATGACCGCCGGCATCAACGGAATACTCGCCATGACAAGGGCGATAAACAGAGGCGTGTCAGGAAGGGCCACCCAGCCGTCAATCCACACAAGAATGAAGAACAAGAAATATGCCAGCAAAAAATACACCGGCAGCACCAACACCGCGAACACCCGACCCGAAACCTTCTTCGCTTCTCTCGCTCGCTTGACAAACACCTTGCACAAAGCGTCATCGAACCGGTCAAGCTCGGGAAACGCTCGGTAGATCTTGGACAGTGGCAGCCGCATCTGTGCAGCATACCAGACGCGCTCCCCATCGCCCACATGCCTCTAGCAAGTTGATCCCATCAGCTCCGCCAGCATCTTCGGATCAATATTCCCGCCCGTAAGCACCACCCCCACCCGCTGGCCTGCGAGTTGGCCCCTCATCTCCATAAGCCGAGCAAGCCCCAGCACACCCGTAGGCTCAACTACCAGCTTGAGCTCGCTCGCAGCGAACCGCACCGCCTCAATCAGCTTCGCATCACTCACCGTCACGATGTCATCGACGTGCGCACGAACCAACGCAAACGTGTACCGCCCCAAGTACGGCGTGCGCGCGCCGTCCGCGATCGTCTCAGGGTTCTCAACCGCGTGCAACACACCCGACGCAAAGCTCTTTGCCGCGTCGTCCGCGTTCTCGGGCTCGACGCCGATGACCTTGCATCCGTTTGCTAACCCCCGAGCCGTCACCGCGCACCCGCTGAGCAGCCCGCCCCCGCCACACGGCACAAGCAATGTATCAACCGAACCATCAGCATCCTCGAACAACTCCAGCGCCGCGGTCCCCTGCCCAGCGATTACTCGCGGATCGTCATAGGGCCGAACGATCTCAAGCCCCTGGTCCTTGGCAATCGTCGCGCCGAGTTCCTCGCGCCGCGTCACCTTCGGGTCATATTCGACGACTTTGCTGCCCGCACCAGCCCCTTCGAGCAGCTTCCGTGTGCGATCAAGCTTGACCCTTGGCGCATCGCTCGGCATCACCACCACCGCCCGCATCGAGAGCAACTTCGCCGACAGCGCCACCGCCTGCGCATGATTCCCCGACGAATACGCCAAGACCCCAACGCCATCACTTATCTGCGCCATCGCGTTGTACGCGCCACGAAACTTAAACGCATTGATGCGTTGGAGGTTCTCACATTTGAGCCACACACGCTGAGCACCCGTGAGCTGCTCGAGCATCGGCACCCGCAGCGTCGGCGTGCGCACAGCCACACCATCGAGCCTCGCAGCAGCCCTCCGCACATCATCAATCGTCACCGCCCCCACCAACGACATATCCGGCGGCTTACCGATTCGTTCCATACCCCATGCTATGTTCGTTTGTCCCGTTCTTCAGCGGGACGGACATCTTGCCCGTCTGCGCTACGACCCACCCGTCACCGACATCGCAAAAATCACGTTCAACGCATTGAAGCTCGCGTGCATCGCAATCGGCACCCCGATCCGCCGAGTCCGCTCATACGCAAGCCCGCAGCTCAACCCCAACGCCAGAATCCCCATCGCCGCATACCAAGGCACGCCGCCGCCCTCTTCGCCGCCAAGCATGTGCATCCCCGCAAAGATCAGCGAAGTCAGCACAATCCCCGTCCACACCTGACCCGTTGCCTTGAAGATCGCCGACTGCAAAAACGCCCGATACGCAATCTCCTCGACCACCGGCACCGCCAGCACCACCACCGCGATGATCGCCCACGTCCAAGGATCAGACTGGTTCTCGACGATCGTTGATAGCGTCGGGTGGGCAATCTCGTTCGCTGCAAGGCCCGCACCGCTCAGCGCCTCATGGATCGCCACCGACAACTCGCCCACCAACAGCACGATCGGTAACGCCAACACAAACAGCCCGAGCCCGATCGGAAAGTCCGCAGCCTTCGGACGAAGCCCCGCATTGAGAGCCGAAGTCGCTGTGATATACACCATCCCGAGAGCTACCACCACCCCCGCAAACCCGCCAATAAGCATCGGAATCGCCAGCCTGCGCACCGCGGACGACCCGCTCCCCAGCCAGCCCGAATCGATCCACCCCCCCGCCTCCTGCCCTTGCACCGCTCCCGTGGCCAACGGCATCGACAGCATCACCAGCAGCGCACAAAATGCCCACACCGCACTCGGCAACCCCTTGACGTCCCGCAAGCCCGATCGACCCAAAGATCCCGGTTTGATCACGTCTCCAGCCCAAAGCATCACAAGCACCAACGCCGAGATGCCGATCAAGATGGGGAGCCGATACGTTGAAACCCCCTGCGCCACGTCATCAAGAGTCACCGCAGCCACCTCCCTCGGAGAAGCCCCCCCCCCCCCCCCGCCC
>CAYUVO010000020.1:0-2913 GCA_964448185.1 uncultured Phycisphaeraceae bacterium | reverse complement strand
CCCCAAGCAACCGAGCTACACAACAGGAGAGTTGCCCCCAGCAAGGCAACAATGTGGCCCATGCCCCCACCACCCCCGCCCTCATCAGAAAAGCCCGAGCCCGCCCCAGAAGAGGCAGGCCGATCCATCCCGGGTGTCCTCGGTGAGATCGTCGCACACAAAATGGCAGAGGTTGAACGCGCCAAGGCACGGATTCCTTTCCGCGAGCTCGAGGCTCAGGTGGCAGCGGCCGAGCCGCCGCGTAACTTCTTCGCCGCCCTCACCAAGCCCGACAGGCGTACCGCCATCATCGCCGAGATCAAGCGTTCCAGCCCCAGTGCAGGGCTCATCCGTCCAGAATACGCCGGTGATGGCTTCAATCCAGACGAAATCGCCCGCGCCTACACCGCCAATGGTGCATCGGCCATCTCTTGCCTCACGGACGAAAAGTACTTCTCGGGACACCTGACATACATCGAATCTGTCAAGGCCGCCACTCCGCTGCCCGTGCTCCGCAAGGACTTTATCGTTGATCCCTGGCAGCTCTGGGAGAGCCGCGCAGCCGGGGCCGATGCCATCTTGCTCATCGCCGAGTGCCTCACCGAAAGCAGGCTCGTCGACCTGCTCATCCTCGCTCAACAGCTCCAAATGACCGCACTGCTCGAAGTCCACTCCATGGACAATCTCCTCCGAGTTCGCCCACACATCGGTTTCCCGCACCCCGCCTACGGCTTACTGGGTATCAATAACCGGGACCTCCAATCCATGACCGTTGATCTCAACACCACACTCCGGCTCGTCGATCTAGTGGATGACCCGGGCATCCTTGTCAGCGAATCGGGCATAAAAACCCCCGACGACCTCCACCGACTCCGAGACGCCGGCGTCAAAATCGCCCTCGTGGGCGAACACCTGATGCGCCAGCCCGACCCCGGCGAGGCCCTGAGCGAACTCTTGGCATAAAGCAATCGAATACGAATCAAAGCCTTCAACTCCGAACACCACTGATGAACTTCTTGAGGATTCCAACCATGCTCCACCTCCCGTCGCGACGCTCCGCCGCCGCCATGTTCTGTTCCGCCCTCATGACGCTCAGCGTCTCCACAGCTCCACTCGCAGCCCAGGACGACGACGCCGAAGCCGGTGATGTCATCAGAACCAACGTCGAATCCAACGAAGCCCGCGAGCTCCTCGAAGCCACGCATGCTCTGCTCGATGAAGCCGGTGCGTTTGTCGCCGATGTCAAGTTCGTCGCCAAAATGGAACAAGCCTTCGCAGCGGGCATGCTCCCCTCAGCTTCGGGTCAATACGTCGCAGCTGCAGACGATCAAGGCGTGTGGCGTGTGCGCATCTCGGGCGAAGCCATGCCCTTTGGCACCAAAGAAAACACCCCTTTCGACGTCGTCTGGAACGACCACACCGTGACCACCCGCGAAAGCCTCTCGAAGACAGTCATCGAAGGCCCCGCCAACAGAGTCCGTGGCACGCTCTTTAGCACCGTCCGCCAACTCCAAAGCCTCCCGGGTGTGGACAAGGGACAGACGCCCTTCGCTGCGATCCTTGCGCCCAACGCCTCCACGTTCGAGCTGGCCCCCGACGAAACCATCGCTGGCGTCCCCTGCCGAGTCATCCACGCTACCACCAAAAAAGGGAGCGGCTCCGAGTACCTCTCGATCGCGCTGGGCCATGCCGACCACCTGCCCCACCGAATCATGCGCCACCCGGGCGGGTTCGACAAAGGCACAGCCATCGGCGCAGAGTTCTCCAACATCTCCACCGATGATGCCACCATCGCAGACCAATCTTGGACCATCGAAACCCCCGAGGATTTCGAGCGTGAAGTCCTCAAGCCCGCGGGCGCTGCCAACCCCGAACAGCACAACGCGATAGCGGGCAACGACGGCGCCAAACCCCTCCGCTCGCTCACCAAAAACCCGAACATCACCCCGAGCTATCAGCTCTCGCCCAAGTGGCAGTTCCAGACCCAAGACGGCGACGTCGTCTCGCGTAAATCTCTCACCGGCTTCACCTCGGTGCTCTACTTCTGGGGCACTTGGAGCGTCCCCTCGCAACGTGCTGCGCCCCTCAACATCGAACTCTGGGAAGACTTCGGTGACCGAAAACACTTCAAAATGGTCGGCCTCGCGGTCCGCGAACGAGACCCCCAAGCCACCTATGAATACATCCAAGAGCACGGCTACGACTGGATCCAGCTCGTCGGTGCAGACAAACCAGCGAGGCTCTTTGACGTCAGCCGATACCCCACTTGGTTCGTCATAGGACCCGCGGGCGAGATCCTCTACCAGTCCGACAAGCCCGAAGGTGGCGACTACGCACCGATCTTCGACAAGATCCGTGCCGCCGTCGACAAGGGCCTCGAACTCTCCAAGTAACGCTCCCAACTCCACGTCTCATGTGTTCCTAACTGTGCCACTGACTCCCGTCTTCGGGGTCAGTGTTTTTATGCGCACACCAACCCGTGCCACTGACTCACGCCTCGGGGTCAGTGTTTGTGCGCACAGTTTGTTTATGTATCTTTAGATCGCACACAACAAGCCCCGAGTGTCAGCGAGGCGGACGCCTTCATCCCCGCAATGGCTTAACCAAAGCACTCAACGCCCACAACGCAACACCCGCGAGCACCATCGCAGGCCCCGGCGGCACATCAAGCTCGAACGCGGCCACCCCTCCCACCACCACCGCCCCAACCGACAACGCCACCGACCACACAAGCGCCGCTGACAATCGCTGGCTCACCCGCAACGCTGCTGCGCCGGGCAGCACCAGCACCGCCGTCGCGAGCACCACGCCCGCCACCTGCACCGCGACCACCACCACCAAACTCAACAGCACCATCACCAACCGCCGGACCCGATCCGTGCGCACACCCAACGCCTCGGCGCCCTCGTCATCCCCCGCCCCCATCAGCACCGC